>JAPORZ010000039.1 GCA_026709915.1 Gammaproteobacteria bacterium | reverse complement strand
ATGACTCCACGCTTCCCGTTAGCATGACCCAAGCAGGCGCCCGTGAACAATGGTCTTCCCGCAGCGGGTTTATCTTAGCTGCGATAGGCGGCGCCATCGGCCTTGGGAATATCTGGAAGTTCCCTTACATGGCCGGGTCCAGTGGTGGCGGCGCGTTTGTCATCGTCTATCTGGTGGCGGTGGCCCTGGTAGCCGTTCCCATACTGGTAGCCGAGTTGATGCTGGGCCGGCACGGCGGGCACAGTCCACCCACTGCCATGCGCATCAATGCAGAGTTGGAACACCGCTCCCGTTGCTGGTCGGGCGTGGGCTGGATCGGCGCCGGCGCCGGGTTTTTGATCCTCAGCTTCTACGCGGTCATCGGTGGCTGGGTGCTGGATTATGTGTTTGTATCGGTCAGCGCCGGGTTCTCCGGCGTGGGCGCGGACGCAGCGCAGGCGCGTTTCGCCGGGTTGCTGTCCGCGCCGGTGCGGCTGCTGCTGTGGTTTACCGTGTTCCTGGGACTGACCGGCGTTATCGTCAGTGCCGGGTTGCGAAACGGCATAGAACGGGCCGCCGGTATCCTGATGCCAATGCTGTTCGCCATGCTGCTGGCATTAACACTCTACAGCGCCGTGGCCGGAGACATGGCCGCCGGGCTCAGATTTCTGTTCGCCGTGGACTTTAACAAGATCAACCCGGCGGTGATGCTGGCGGCGGTGGGGCACGCGTTTTTTTCCGTCGGCGTCTCCATGGGGCTGATGATGGCTTATGGGTCCTACCTTCCCCGGGAGGTATCCATTCCCAGGACCGCGCTGGTCATCGCCGGCGCCGACACGCTGGTTGCCATTATCGCCGGTATCGCCATCTTTCCGCTGGTGTTCGCCAACGGTTTGCAGCCCGGCGCCGGGCCGGGCCTGATCTTCGTTACCCTGCCCATCGCCTTCGGCAACATGCCGGCCGGCGGCCTGTTCGGGGCTGTGTTTTTTACGTTGTTGCTGCTTGCCGCGCTCACCTCTGCCATCGCCATTCTGGAGCCTGCAGTGGCCTGGATAGAGGAACGACGCGGCATGACCCGCCGCCGCGCCGCCGCGCTGACCGTTGCCGCGCTCTGGTTGTTGGGCCTGGGTAGCGTGCTCTCGTTCAACCGCTGGGACGAGGTCAAACCCGTGGCCGGCATGAACATCTTCGACCTGCTGGATTACCTCACGGCCAACCTGATGATGCCGATAGGCGGCATGCTCATTGCCATTTTTGCCGGCTGGTTCATGCGCGCCGGCACCCTGGCGCAGGAACTGCACATCAACACCCCCTGGCTGTTCCATGGCTGGCGTTTCCTGATCAAAACCGTTACCCCGCTCGCTATTGCTGCTATACTCGTCACCAACGTTTGGCTCAAATAGAAACCTCTTAAGCAGCGTATCCATAATGCTGCACAGGCGCCCCTGATTTTCAGAGGCGCCTGAATAACTGAGGGTGTAATCATGTCTTATGAAATTATCAAATTCGTCCACATTTTGTTACTGGTCTTCTGGTTGGGAACGGACATAGGCGTGCTGCTGTTGGCGCGCAGGTTCCGTGACTCCGGCTTGAGCGTACAGACGCGTGTGGCGTTGTTGCAGATGGCGATGGTTATCGACACCCTGCCGCGCATCTGTTTCATTGCCATGCTGCCAGCCGGCGTGCACCTGGCCAATGCCGGCGGGTGGCTTGCTGTGGGAACGCCCGGCATGGTGGGTCTGTGGCTGCTTGCCGCAGTGCTGCTCACGATCAACATGTCTGCGGCAAAGCATATCGGCACCCCGCTCGGCGGCAGGTTGCAACGTCTTAACTGGAGCGTGCTGGCCATAACAGGGGCGATCATTATTGCGGTGGGCGTTGCCTCGTTACTCGGCAGCGGTCCGGCAATGGCTTCCTGGCTGGCTGTCAAAATCGTGATTTACGGTCTGGTCTTCCTGTTTGCAATAGGTATAGACTGGCTGTTCATCCCCATAGGACAACTGACCGCGGAGTTGCTGGAAAAAGGCTCATCTGCACAAGTGGAGGCAGGCATTACCCGTAGCGTTGACCAGACCCTGTGGGCCGTGCTTGCCGTGTATGCCGCAACCCTGGCCGCGGCCTATATCGGCATTGCGAAGTTTAACTTCTAGGCGCCTCGCTATCCCGACCGTCCGAACAGGAGCGTGTATCAATGAAGTGCAGCTACAGAAATACTGTTTTATTGTTTGCAGGAATCTCTAAAAATGCCCTGCGTGGCATTTTGGGAGCCGCCTTTGCCTGCATCCTGCTCTACGGGGTCGGCACGGTGGCCCGGGCCGCTGAGCCATGGCAGCCGCTGCAAATCATTGATGTCGGCAACCACCCGTGGGACACCAGCCCCCGCTTCCGGTCAAAGACCAAAACCTTCTTTAAGGGACCCAATGACAGCAGCCTGATCTACGCCAGTTTTGCGCCGCGCTGGGACATGAATCCGCCTGCCGACCCGCTGGGCTCGCACTACCACCACTGGCACGAGTGGGCCTATATACTGGACGGAGACTTCGTCATCCATGAACCGGTCAGCCCGCACCAGAAATCCGGGATGTTGTCACACTTTACCCAGGGCACCTGGCTGGACCGTCCGGCTTACAGCCTGCACGGCGGCGGCTGGGAGGTAGGCGGGAAGCGCGCGCAAAACGCCTGTACCCTGCTCATTTTCGAGGAAGGGGACGGCAGCGTAGTCACCGTGGGCCCGCACGGCGATCATTTCAAGCCGGACTTTCCCGACCGGCCGCAGCCCTACCGGCCTGATTGGCAGGCAGTGGAACAATTCACGCGCCCGTGGATCGTCCATACCACGACCGACCTGGAGTGGGAAACCGACAGCGCCGCGCCAGGCCGCATGCTCAAGTGGTTAAGTGATGACCAACAAGAGGGGTTTCGCGCCCGTCTGGTAAAAATACCACCGGGGTGGACTGCGCCGCCGCAACGCAAGGCCGGGTATTACCAGCGGGCCAACCGTCTTATTTACGTGCTCTATGGCGATGTCAGCATTATGCCGCGGCATGGCTCCGCGGCGGCAGGGACGCAGGTGCAACTGTCCAAGGACTTCTTTGTGCACCAGCCCCCCTACAGCGTGTTCGGTTTTGCCGACGGCCCGGTCACCAGCGCCGGCGCCGTATGGCTGGAGGTCACCTACGCGCAAGGGCTGGCGCATGGCGGCGGCCGTATTGAGACGCCGACCTATCTGGAATAACCCGGCACTCTTTTTCCCGACCCGCTGCACATGGCAACATCAGGTTGACAGCGTACTAATCTGCCCGGCCTCATGCAGAGTACTACCATCCATATCGTCGGTGGCGGCATAGCCGGCCTGACCACCGCGCTGGCACTGAGCCGGCACGGGTTTGCGGTAACGCTGTTTGAACAGTCCGGGCAGTTCGGCGAGGTCGGCGCCGGCATTACCATAGGGCCTAACGCGGCCAGGGTGCTGGTGGCGCTGGGGCTGGAGGAAAAATTATTAGCGCACACCTGGACCCCGCGCCATGGCGGCATATTGCATTGCCAAACGGGGGAACGCCGGTCCTATGGGCTGCTCGGAGATAACTATGTGTCCAGGTTCGGCGCGCCGTTCTGGCATATTCACCGCGCGGATTTGTTGCAGGTGTTGGTGGATGCCGTGCGCGCCGCGCCCGGGGTCGAACTCAGGTTGGATCACCAGCTGGCTGGCCTCACCCAAACGGACCAACAGGTAAGCTGCACCTTTAGCAACGGCGCCACTGCCACCAGTGAGATATTGATCGCCTGCGACGGGATCAAGTCGCGCACCCGGGAAACCGTATTCCCCGGCACACCGGCGACATTCACCGGCTACGTTGCCTGGCGCGGTCTGGTGGATATGGACAGCCTGCCCGGCCTTAAGATCGACCCCGATTTTGCCGTGTACGCCGGCCCGGGCAAGATGTTTGCCCGCTACACGGTGCGTCGGCGTGCGCTGATGAATTACGTGGCCATGGCGACCCGGGCAGACTGGCGCGAGGAAGGCTGGTCGGTGCGCTCCGAGGTGGCCGAAGTGATGGCCGACTTCGGCGATTGGCATGAGGATGTGCAACGGATTATCCGGGCGACGCCCGCGCAACGCTGCTTCAAGTGGGCCTTGCATGTGCGCGAGCCGTTAGCGCACTGGGTGGCAGGACGGGTGGCCCTGCTGGGCGATGCGGCGCACCCCATGGCGCCGTTCCTGGGCCTGGGCGCCGGCATCGGCATCGAAGACGCCATGGTGCTGGCCCGGGCCTGCGCCATGTCCGAGGATTGGCGCACGGCCCTGCAACGCTACCAGACTGCGCGGGTTGCCCATGCCGCCCAGGCCCAACGGGAATCGGCCAAACAAGGCTTGCACCTGTTGAACGCAAAGCCGCAACCGGACCAGGGCACGGGCCAGGACAAACGTCTGTATAACGACGACACGCTCGGTTTGTATGCGTATGACGCCACAACCGTGCCGCTATAAGGGTACCTCTACAAATGCCACGGAGGGCATTTGTAGAGACGCCTTATAACTCGAGAGGCTTTGCTATGAAAATTTTCTACGGGTGGTGGGTGCTGCTGGGTCTGTTCCTGATTTACGCGGCCAACAACGGCATACTGATGTACACCTTGCCGTTATTTTATCCCGAACTCATAGACGAGTTCGGCTGGAGCAGCGCCGAGGTGACGCGCCCGGCGGCGCTGTTTTATGTCGTTGCAGCCGTGCTCACGCCGTTCATCGGCGCCTTGTTTGACCGCTATTCCACGCGCCTGATCATGCTACTCGGGATTGTTGCCCTGATCGCAGCCTTGTGCTTTTATCCGGCCATCACCTCCCTGCACCAGCTTACTGCGATTTACATTGTGTTCGCGTTAGGTCTGGCCGCTTGTGGCTTGGTGCCCAACATGCTGATACTGACGCGCTGGTTCAAACGTAATCGCGGGTTGGCCATGGGACTGTTGCTGACCGGGTCAACCGTCGGCGGCGCGGTATTTCCCTTAGTCGCCAGAGAGACGCTGATTACCCAGGGCTGGCGGCAGGCGGTGCTGATGATCGCGATTTTAGGCAGCGTCATGATGGTAGGCGCAGTCCTGTTGCTGGTGCGCAACCGCCCGCAGGAACTGGGGCTCAATGTGGACGGCGATGCCTCACCGGCTGAGGCGGAGCACGCTGCGGTGACGGTCAGCGCGGGGCCGACCCTGAGACAAGCGGTGCAAATGCCGGTGTTTTATATTCTGGCGTTTGTCACCGGCGCACTGTGGTTCGCCACGGTCAGCATGCTCCAGCACCAATCCATCTTCATCGGCAAAGACCTGGGCGTGGATGCAGCCCGGTTGCCGTTGATATTCAGCCTGTTCTTCTGGTGCGCCATCATCGGCAAACTGCTGCTCGGCTGGCTCAGCGACAAACTTAACAAGCTCTGGGTCATGTTCTCCACGGTGCTGAGCCTGATCCTGGGGCTGGCATTGCTGCGCCTTGTCTCTGCCGACAACATCTTTATGCTATATGCTTATGCTGTGGTGTTCGGTATGGGTTTCGGCGGGACGTTCAGCATGATCCAGCAAGTCCTGGCAGACTATTTTGCCGGCGCCTCCTACGGCAAGATCCTGGCGCTGATGACTGCCATAGACTCCCTCGCCGGCGCCGCCGGCATAAGATACCTGGGCGCGGTGCGCGACGCCCAAGGGTCTTACCTGTCTGCCTTCGATCTGCTGATAATCCTGTGCGCCGTGTCCGCAGTCCTCATCGTAGTATTGATACACCGAAGTCGGAATGCTATATTGGCATAGCATTGAGCCATTTCCGTTATAACAGTCAAACCAAGGGGAAGAAAACCGTGCACTCAACACCAACTGTCACCCGTACCAGCCTGCTTGCAAGTGTCTTCTGCACCCTTGTTTTTTCGCCCATTGCCCAGTCGCAAGGCATAGAGGAAGTGGTAGTCACTGCAACCCGGCGCGCGGAGAATATACAGAACATTCCCGTTGCGGTCTCGGCGTTCAGCAGCGAGGACCTGGCGAATCTCAGCGTCACCGAAACCATGGATGTCGCCAAGGCCGTGCCGAACTTTGTCGCGCACAATAATACCGGGCTGGGAACAGCCAACCTCTATTCCCTGCGCGGTCTGAACAATACCGAGTCCATCGCCACGTTTGACCCACCGGTGGGCACCTATATCGACGATTTTTTCATCCAGCGGCAGAACGCCAATAACTATGCCCTGTTCGATGTGGATCGCATTGAGGTACTGAGAGGCCCGCAAGGCACCTTGTTCGGCAGGAACACCACCGGCGGCGCAGTGCGCGTCATACTCAAGGACCCGGCCGAGGAGTTCGGTGGCTTTGCCGAGTTTGGTGGCGGGCGTTTCGACACGGTGACTGCCAGGGGCAGCGTGGACCTGCCCGCAACAGCCAACTTCCGTATGAAAGTGTCCGGCTATCTTGTCAATGACGACGGCTTCGTCAGTAACGTCACTACCGGGGAGAATGGCCTCAATTATGAGGACAATATCGGCATGAGAGGAGCGCTGCTGTGGGATATTTCTGAAGATGTCTCGTGGAGTGCGTCCGTAACCTGGATCAAAAACGAACATGCCAATATGTACAACTCCGTGGCCGA
Organism: Gammaproteobacteria bacterium; assembly: GCA_026709915.1. GTDB lineage: Bacteria > Pseudomonadota > Gammaproteobacteria > Eutrophobiales > Eutrophobiaceae > JAAXHV01. Next base: position 5,906 of record JAPORZ010000039.1, on the reverse strand, counting down.
GGGCGGTGGCCGGGTCACCAGCACCGGCCTGGTTATGAATGGCGCCCCCTTTGCGGGCCTGGTCACCGGCGACAAGCAGAACTTCGGCCTGGGCAACGAAACCCGCTCGCTGCACTTTACCTCCGATATCGAGTGGGAAACGGCCCTGGGCACGCTCAATGTGCTCACCAGCTACCTGACACTGAAGCAGGATTTCCTGTTGGATTTCCTGAATGCTGCCTTGCCCAGCGGCGGGTTCAGCATCGCCAACGACGGTGAGCACGACCAGTTTTCGCAGGAGGTAAAACTGACCGGCTCCTTTGGCGAACGGCTGGATTACATCGCCGGGGTGTTCTATTTTAACGAAGACAATGAAACCGATTATGCGCAGGTATTCAGCTTCGGCGTTCCCCTGCCGCCGCCCTTGCAGGCGCTGTCCATACCCTTCGGCACACCCTGGGTCATGTATGACCGCGTCATGGATAATGGCGTCGATTCCTGGGCGGTGTACGCCCAGGCCGACTTCCACGTCACCGAGCAGTTAACGCTCACCGCCGGGGTGCGCTATACCGATGAAGACAAGGACTTTGGCATTACCGATAACGGTAATCCCAACCTGCATCCGCTCAGCGCCGCGTACGACAACAGCGGCTTGGAGGCAGCGGGCATTCCGCAGGCACAAAGCGAGTCCATCGTCACACCGCGCTTCGTCCTGGAATACCAGGCCAGTGACAATTTCATGGTGTACGGTTCGGCTACCCGCGGCTTTAAGTCCGGGGGTTGGAACGCCCGGGAACCGCAAGCCCAAAGATTAGCGCCCTTCTCGGCAGAGAAGATCTGGAGTTATGAAGGCGGCATCCGCTCGGACTGGCTTGCCAACCGCCTGCGCGTCAACCTGACGGGGTTTTATTCCGACGTCACCGACTTCCAGTTGCCGGCGGCTTATACAGACCCGGTAAGCGGCGCCATCGTTTTTCTTACCCAGAACTTTGCCGACCTGGAGATTTACGGTTTCGAGGCGGAGCTGCTTGCCAACCCGGTGGACAACCTGACCTTGTTCGCCAATATCGGCATCATGGAGTCGGAATACAAGAACCTGGACGCTTCCATCGTGGCGCAGCGTGAGAACTGTCTCACCAACGGTATGCAATGCGGCCAGGGCATCATCAACGCCAGCGGCGGCATCGCACCGCCGGTACGGGCGCCGGAACACCAGTTGGCAATCGGCGGCTGGTACGAAATTCCGCTCACCGCCAATATCAACCTGGTGCCACGCATCACCGTCATCGACTACGGTAACCACAACATCGGCACCAGCGGCTTGGCGCCTGATTTGCTGGACGGCTACACCATCGTTAACGGCGGCGTCAGCATTGAGCACACCACCCAGGACTGGACCCTGACTGCCTCCTGCCAGAACTGCACCGATCGGGACCAATACGTATCCGATCTGGCCGGACTTTTATACCTGCAAGACCCGGCCACCTGGTCGGTGACGCTGAACAAGCGGTTTTGATTTGTCTTTTTTGCGCCATATAACCTTACGGTAACCTCTAATTTTTAGAGGTTCCCTTAAAATCTTTGCTATAATTGCGAGCATACTTTGGGAGGGACGACAACCATGATTGAACCGTTGAACAAGGAGAAAAATTATGTCACCTGAACTTATTGCAATCATCGGCTCAGCCATCGCGCTGGCAGGACTCATCCTTCGTCAAGGGAGCCGGTTGGACGATCTTGCCGACCGGATCAGCCGTATCGAAGGCTTACTGGCGCCGCGACCTTGGCATTCGAGCGAACCACCGGACAAACCCCTGGATTGATTCAAGGGCGTCCCTAAAGGTAACCTCTAAAAATCAGAAGCCCCTCAAAGGGAGCCTCCGCTGGCTATTCGGCGGTATCCTTGATTTTCTTGAAGTATGTCCAACTGGTTTCATTCGGTCTGGCGTCGTCACCCGGCGGCGGGCTGGTGTAGTCCGGGTAGTTGGCCTTGATCTCATCTTTCATCAAGGCCGGCAGATCGTCCCAGCTGTTCAGCTTGGCGCCTACCGCGTTGAAATACGTCAACCCGGCGCGGCTGCCCATTTTCATCCACGGCAACCAGGGGGCCATGCGTACCCAGGCGACGTTGACCTTGGCGGTATCCTTGGACAGGTCGGCAATATCGTTGATGTCGGCGGTAAAATCGAAGATCTCCGTGGCATGGTAGCGGTTGCCCACATACGCCTGGTAGTCCCCCCCCAGCGGGTTGGTATAAAACAGCGGAATTTCATACGCTAAGAACGCAGTATCGCCTATCATCATGGGTTCAAACCGGCGTTGCTTGCCGTCCCTGCCTACGCTGAAACTTGGCGGCTGGTTGACCGGGTCATTGGCAACATGCAGCACTTCCAGCGTCTCCCCGGTCCAGGGGTTGTCCCATTCACGCAGTATCTCCCCGGTTTGCGGGTGCAGGTACAGCATGATTTCCCGTGACACCAGGCGGTATCCTTCGCCTTTCTCCGGGTCGTTGGCGGTAACGCACTGCCGCACGTTCATGCCCAGCACCCGGAACAGCAGCTTGTCCCGCTCTCCCGGCACCCGCGCATAGCCCTTGCCCTGCCACATATAGGTCACCGGGTCGTTGTCTTTTAAGGAACAATGAATTTTACGTTGCGCCTGGATGTAACCTGTGCCGGTGGCAAAATCGATCTGTGCAACCGCGCCAGAGGCAGCGAGCAGGGCAGCGCCAGCCCATGCGAGGGTAAAGGTAATTTTCATAAGTACTCGTCGGTGGTTGTGTGAATAAAGTAGTGTATCTGTTTCGTAGCAGGGCGGCGTTGCTGCACGGGTCAGTTGTGGTCGATAGATATGATGCCGCGCGCGCGCAATACCTGATTAACAACCTCATGCCACTCATGCCTGGATGTGACATTCAGCTTGTTCAGGCATTCAACAAGCAAAGCCGGCGTGACCTCGGGCAACAGGCCGGAGACGGCGATAGCCGTATCGGATTGCACCTCCATGAGCAGCACATCGGCTTCCTTCAGCAAGTCTTTCCGTTTATCCGCTTTTAGCTGCCAGTACTCGGTCACACCCAGACGTTTGTATGCCTCCAGCTTGTAGGCATCATAGTGCGTGATGGTGGCTTCGACAACCAGATCCGGCGCGTGCTCGCGGGTAAACCGCTCTCCCGCCTGAAGTCCGACCCTCTTCGCGGCAAGATAAGCATCCGCCTTGGCGCCGACATAATAGCTTTCGTCGGCTTCCACCATGCCCTGATTGTCATCGCCCCAACGCGTCGCTCTCAATGGTGTACAACCGATGCGCATGGCTCGGGTTATCGCTTCGATCAGGCCATCGGTGGCAATGGCAAGGTCCTCATGCCGGGAGCTCGGCGACATCAACATCACCAGTCCGCGCAGGGGATCGAGCATGACCCGCCGGAAGGCGTTGACAACAGAGTCATGCGCCAGACGGGCGACGGTGGCGCCATCGGTTTCAATCGTCACATAAGGACTACCCAGACTGTTGTAACGCAACGGCAAATGCAACGGTTCCGGGAAACGCTGCAGGTCGGCGCGTATCGCGTCAATGCTCATGCTCTGCGGTGTCATCAGAATTCTTTGCCGTCAGTTCTTCGATGATTGTGTTGATGTCTCCGTGAACCAAGACATACAGGCCGACCAGCAACGCAGCCAGAGGAACGCCCGTAGCAATAATGGCCGATAACCGGGTCGTGTCCATAGCACACAGTATAACGTCTCGCGAGGTGGAATGGTAGAACAAAAATAAGACAATATCCGGGATCAACGCCGACTGACTGTTAACGCAGCCGGAGAATTGCCCATAACGACAATGGCAACCAACACGGGTGTCGTATGGCTTGCCTTGATATAACAGTACGGTTATAATTGATATTTATAACTTAACTGTTATAATTTCAAAATATAACAATATCGTTATATTAAGAGCGAGAGCACGATGATACCTGTTACCTCACCCGAGACCTTGGGAAAGGTTCTTCGGCATTACAGAAAAAATCTGGGATTGACGCAAGTTGAAGCCGGCAGCAAATTCAATCTGCCGCAGAAAACTGTTTCCAGGATAGAGGCAGGGGCTGTCGCCATACGCTTGGACACGGTATTCAAATATATGGCGGCGCTTGGCCTGGAAATGCACTTGGAACCCAGGGATAAACCCTCCGCTGACAGGGCGCCCTGGTAATGGCGTCGTCCCTGTTTATCTACATGAACGGCCATGAGGTCGGCGAATATATTCGGCGTAGCGGCGGTGTTCACGAATTGGTTTACAGCGATTCATGGCTGGAACTCAGTGGCGCGCTGCCTCTCTCCCTGTCGTTGCCACTGACGGATAAGCGACACAAGGGCAACCGCGTGTATAACTATTTCGACAATATGTTGCCCGATAGCATGGCAATCCGAAACAGAATCCAAGCCAGGTTCGGCGCTGCAACCAACCAGCCGTTTGACTTGCTGTCATGCATCGGCAGGGACTGCGTCGGCGCCCTGCGGCTCACAAGCGAACGCACACAGGTTGATATAAGGAAAATTGAAGGCACACCCCTGGATGAAAAAACTATCGCAGAAGAGCTCAGAAACTACCGGGCGCTGCCGCTGGGTATGTCAAAAGACCGGGAATTCAGAATCTCCATTGCCGGCGTTCAGGAAAAAACCGCGCTGCTCATGCACGAGGGACAATGGCAGCGCCCTGCAGGCACAACGCCCACAACACACATTCTGAAATTACCGGTTGGGCAGATTGAAAACGCCGGTATTGACCTGTCGGACAGTACTGAAAACGAGTGGTTATGCCTCGAGCTGTTAAAAGGCTTCGGCCTGCCTGTTGCCGCCGCCAGTGTTGTGAATTTTGAAGAGATCAAAACGCTTGTAATCGAACGTTTCGACCGGAAATTTGCCGCCGGCAATACCTGGATCATCCGCCTGCCGGTAGAGGACATGTGCCAGGCAAATGGAATTGCGCCGGCCTTGAAATATGAGAATGAAGGCGGCCCCGGCATTACCGAAATTATGGAACGCCTCAGGTCTTCACTACATGCGGAACGAGACCGCTACCGGTTCATGCAGGCTGCCTTCCTGTTCTGGCTGCTTGGCGCCATCGACGGTCACGCCAAAAATTTCAGTATTTTCCTGTATCCGGGCGGGCGTTTTGAGCTGGCCCCGATTTACGACGTCATCTCTGCCTACCCACTGGCTGAAAAACGTCAGGTTGAATACCGTGACTTAAAAATGGCGATGGCCCTGCGCGGAAAAAATGCACATTATGCCTGGCACGAAATCATGGCGCGGCACTGGTTCAGCCATTCGGCAAAAGTCAATTTCCCCAAGGCACAAATGCAACAAATCATGGACGATATTGCGGGCAGGTTGGATGCGGTGCTCGACACAACAGCAGCAAACCTCCCCGTCGGTTTTCCGGAGAACATTTCCGAACCGATTTTTACCGGCATGAGAAGGTGCATGAAACGAATTACCTGACCGCTGTTGCAAAGGAAAAGTGAAAAGCCAAATCCCGCAATGCAGACCTCAAATCTCGTTATGTCGTTTGATCTTTGTTGATATATATGAAATCGTGGGTAAGTAAAACCTGATTGACCAGATTGTCCCAATCGTATCTTGCAGTGACATTCATTTTGTTCAGGCACTCAACGATGATGCCCGGTTTGACATCGGGTAACAACTTCGAGCGGGCCAGGGATGTCTCTGTCGGTAAGTCCATCATTGTAGCCTGCGATAGCTGAACGGAAAAAGACATGATGGCCTGAAATTCTAAACAGGTCGTAACGTTCAGTGTAGCGGTTGGAGAGACACGCATAGCCGAGTATCGCAGGGATAAAAACCCATTGAATCCACATGCTATCGGTAGGTAGGTTCAAGTTTTTTTTCTCATAATTTCAGACATCTTCT
>JAPORZ010000163.1 GCA_026709915.1 Gammaproteobacteria bacterium | reverse complement strand
CGTAATGCGTGCGTCGTGGGACATGAGTTAAAGCCGGTCAATCCGAGCCAAGTATAGCAAGCTCGAAGAGTAACTAACAAGACAAGACATTTCTTGATCAGCAGATGAAAAATGCCATCCGATGGCACTGCATAGTCTGGAATGCATTGATTGGTTTCGGTTTCCATATCGGCATTATAACGGCGATGTCGTATTTGAAAACACGCAATATAAAACGTATACTATGCTACCATTGACCTCTCTTTGTTGGAGGACGACGCAGCATGCAACTATCACTAACCAACCTACGCTCGGGTACTCATGAACTACGTCAGGCTATCGAACGTGGAGAAGTTGTCGAGTTGACCTTTCACGGCAAAGTCATCGGACACGTCAATCCTGCCGGAATGAAGAATGATAAATTGGATCAGCGAGTCGTCAATGCCTATTTCAATCGCAGGCAGGGAGATGACCCTTACGCTGCAATAGAGCAACTGAAACAGGCAAGAAAAGGACGCGGGGTCAGATGATATTTGATACGGATATTTTTATTTTCGCAGAAAGAGGCGACGAAAAAGCGCAAGAAACTATTCTTGCAGAGAAGGATCTGAGAATCTAAGTAGTTTCGCGTATGGAACTTATGCAGGGCTGTCTACTTATGAGCAATAAAAAACGCAACCCACCTGCAAAAGAAATTACAAATCTTGACAATACTCCAAATTTATAATATAAAAATGGAGCATGTATCAGAGAAAACTCAATCTTGTCGGGCTGCTGAAGCATAACAAGTCGGCTTTTCTGTTTGGGCCCAGGGGGGTGGGCAAGACTGTGTTGGCGCAGGGTTGGTTGGGGCGGGCGCGGTATGCTGTGAGTGTTGATTTGTTAAGTCTGGAAACCTGCAGGCGTTATATCGCTGAGCCTGGATTGTTTCGCCTTGAGCTTGAGCAGCAGCTTCGGGAGCTGCCGGCTGCGGACATGTTGAGGGTGCTGGTTGACGAAGTGCAAAAGATGCCGGCGTTGCTGGATGAGGTGCATTACCTTATTGAGCGTCATAAAGACCGGGTTCAGTTCCTGTTAACGGGTTCCAGCGCCAGGAAGTTGAAACGTTCCGGGGCCAATCTCCTGGCTGGACGAGCCTGGACGTTGAAGTTGCACCCGCTCAGCGTGCAGGAGGTGGGTCCGGACCTGCACAAGGCGCTGACTGTTGGCACTTTGCCGGGGTTTTACCAGGAAAGCTTTTCTTCCGCCAGTCGCTCGCTGAAAGCCTACGTGGAAACCTATCTCAGGGAAGAGGTCATGCAGGAATTACTGGTGCGCAAGGTTGAACATTTCATGCGCTTGCTGGACCTGGCCGGGCAGGTAAACGGCGAACCTGTGAATTATTCGGCCATTGCCCGGGACAGCGGTGTCAGCGTGAAAACGGCGCGGGAGTATTTTGACATCCTGGTCGATACCCTGATTGTTTTCCGCATTGACGGCTGGAGCCGTTCGGTGCGCAAACAGTTGCGCCAGAGCCCGAAGTACTACTTCTTTGATTGCGGCGTGCTGAACGCCGTCAGGGGGGAGTTGCGGACAGAATTAAGGCCCGGCAGTTATCGTTATGGAAGGCTGTTTGAGACGTTTGTTGTGAACGAGTTAATCAGGGCCAATGACTATAACGAAACGGGTTACCGTTTCCATTACTGGCGCACCAACAGCGGCATGGAGGTCGATCTGGTATTGACGCGCGGCCCGCAGGATGCGCCTGTGGCGATTGAAATCAAATCTCAAGCAGCGCCAAGGGAGTCTGATTTGAAGGGACTCAGCGCGTTTGCAGCTGAGAATGAGGCAGCAAAGCAAATGTGTCTGTGTCAGGCTGCCCACAAATATTCGCTCGGTCCTATTCAGGTTATGCCTTGGCAACAGGGTATTGAGGCAGTGTGCCGGATAGATTAAAGGGCGTCTCTGTTTATGTGCCACGGAGGGCATTTTTAGAGGTTGCCTAAAGATTCGCCTTAACCGCTTTGCGATACGTTGGATTGGGCATTACCGGAGGAGAACGGATAAGCGCGGCCGTTGCTCAGGTTCACGATGTTATCCGACAGTGACTGCGCCCGCGGTCGGTCGTGGGTGCTGAAGATGACTGTTTTTGTGCGAGCCTGCCGTTGCCCGTGGAGCCACTGTTCGATTTCATGCACGGTTGCCTCGTCCAGGTAGGTGAACGGTTCGTCCATGATCACCACCTCGGGTTGCAGCGCCAGCGCCCGGGCCAGCGCCACTTTTTGTATCTCGCCGCCGGATAACTTGTTGGCATCACGGTCCAGCAACGCGGTGAGCCCCAGTTCTCCGGCCACGGCATTCACGGTTGCGTCGATGACGCGGCGCGGCTCGCCCCGAAACTTCAGTCCCAGGCCGATATTGTCCCGCACCGACATCTTCATCAGGTACGGTTTTTGCTGCACATAGCCTACCTGGCGCCGTAACTGCGCCCGCCCGCTGCCCGCAACCGGTGTTCCGCGAAACAGTATCGTCCCCGCCTGGGGCTGGCGCAGAAAAGCCAGCAAGTCGAACAACGTGCTCTTGCCGGAACCGTTCGGTCCAACCACTGCGGTGACCTGGTTTTGCTCGATAAGCAACTCGTCCAGCTCCAGCGCGTTGCTGTCCTGGTAGGAGAAGGACAGGTTGCAGATTTGGTACAGGTGCGTCATTGGCATAGTGTCCACAGGAACCGCTGCTTAAGTCCGACCTGCCCCTACTAACCCATGGCCTGGAAACGCTGCACCGCGAAATTCACCAGGAAGGCCGTAGCCAGCAACAAGATCCCTAAAGCCAGGGCGAACTCGAATTCACCCTTACTGGTTTCCAAAGCAATGGCCGTGGTCATGGTGCGAGTAAAGCCTTCAATATTGCCGCCTACCATCATGGCCACGCCCACCTCGCCGATGGCCCGGCCAAAGCCGGCGACTAGGGCCGCGGCCAGGGCAAACTTTACTTCGTGCACATACATGGCGCCCTGTTGCCAAAGCGATGCGCCCAAGGCCTGACTGGTGGGTAGCAGGCGCGGGTCGGCGCCGGCGGCCGCGGCAATGGCGAGGTTCCAGATGACGGGTAATATCAGCAGCGTTTGGCCGATGATAATGGCGCCGGTCGTGTACAGCAGCCCCAGGTGTCCGAGCAACCCTTGCCGGGTCAGCAGGCCGTATAACAACAGCCCCACCACCACCGTGGGTAGCGCCATCAGCGTATTCAGCGTCTGTAACAGCAGGCGCTTCCCCGCAAAGTCGCGCAGCGCCACCAGCATACCCAGAGGGATGCCCGGCAACGCCGCCAGCGTCACTGCGATGAGGGAAATATACAGAGAAGTCCAGACGACCGTATAGACTTCCCGGTCAAAACTGAAGATCAGCGCCAGCGCCGCGCCGAACGCCGTGGAGAAATAATCCATGGGTCAGGCCAGACTGCGCTAGCTGGCTGCCACTCCCAGGATAGCCAGCAGCAACGCGATCAGCGCCAGCACGAAGGCAAACGTGGCGCGTTGCTGTTGCCGCCGCAGGGATGCGACCAGCGCCTCATTCTGGCTCGCCAGTTGCTTGATGAGTTTGAGTTGTTCAACGCTGGCTTCATCCATGGTATCTAAGCGCCGTTCCAGCCTGACCACCACTTCCTCCAGGTTGTCCGGCGTGATCGGGATGCTCTCAGTGTGCTTTGAGGCGCCCTCTTCACGCTCCTTGACCATATCGATTAACTTGCCCGCCGCCTGGATGATCATGGGTGCGGAATTGAGGAGGGTGCCGATGGTAAACGGGTTCATAAACTTTTTTAGCATTGTGCTCTACAGGAAATGGGACCGCAAATAGATCTGTCAAACAGATCTGTGCCGCTACGCTTGAAAAATTCTAACGTATCCCCATCTTTTGTACCAGTAGCACGATCTACCACACACTGAGCCCTATAACCATTTTGGAGGTGACACATGGTCAGATTATATTCAAATCCGGTCAGCAACCTGTTGACCTTGCCAAACGCGCTGTCGGACACGATGCTGAGTGACTGGTTCGATTCTGAACCCGCCGTCCGCGGCAGGTTTCCCGCCATCGACATATTCCAGCAGGACGGCGAATACACCATCAAGGCCGAACTGCCGGGTGTGAAGCGGGACGATATTGATATCGATGTGCAGCGCAACCGTATCAGGATTTCCGGGAAAAAGGAGCTGGATTACGGTGAAGGCGTGAGCGTATATCGACAGGAACAGCGGACGGGCGCGTTCGAGCGCACCTTTGCCATGCCGTTCGAGATAGACGCAGAACAGGTCCGGGCGGAATACCGTGACGGTATCCTGGCGTTGTCCCTGCCGCGTGCCGAGCAGGACAAGCCGCGCTCGATCAGTATTTCCTGAAGGGCGCCTCTGACAATCAGAGGTGTCCTTGCAGCATGGGGATATCCGCCTCAGAAAATGCCACGGAGGGCATTTTTGAAGGTGAATTGAACTTTTTCAGCGGCCCTTAATCAGAATCAGTACCACGAGCGGGGACGGACTCCCGCTTACAACCTGGCGGAGGCAGACTGCAAGCCCGTCCTCACCGCTTTGATTGCGTATAATAGCCGTCAAATGTCAAATAAATCCGAAATTCTCCGGCTCAAGTCGTTCATCTCCCGCCATATCATCGGCCAGCACAAGCTGGTGGACCGGCTGCTGCTGGCCCTGCTGGCAGATGGACATCTGCTGGTGGAAGGTGCGCCGGGGCTGGCCAAGACCCGCGCCGTCAAGGTGCTGGGTGACGGCATCGACGCCGACTTTCACCGCGTGCAGTTCACGCCCGACCTGCTGCCCGCCGACCTGACCGGCACCGAGATCTATCGGCCGCAGGACGCTTCCTTTCAGTTCCAGCGCGGCCCGCTGTTTCACAACCTGGTCCTGGCTGATGAAGTGAACCGGGCGCCGGCCAAGGTGCAGTCGGCGTTGCTCGAAGCCATGGCCGAGCGGCAGATCACCGTCGGCAGGGAAACCTACCGCTTGCCGCAGTTGTATCTGGTTATGGCAACCCAGAATCCCATCGAGCAGGAGGGCACTTACCCGTTGCCCGAAGCACAGCTTGACCGCTTCCTGCTGCACGTACAAGTCACTTACCCGGACGCGCAGGAAGAGCAGGACATCCTGGCGCTGGCCCGGCAGGAAGCCAGACAGGCGCTCGGACAAGAGCTTGGGCAAGAGCTTGGGCAGGAGGCCGGGCAAGAGGTAGGGCAAAAGCCTGGGGAGGCGCAAGCGGCGCCGGTGACGCAGGAGGTGATTTTTGCCGCGCGTAACGAAGCGCTGGACACCTACATGGCAGAGAACCTGCAGCAATACCTGATACAACTGGTGCTGGCCACCCGCAACCCGGCTGTTTACGGTGACGATCTGGCCCAGTGGTTGCAATACGGCGGCAGCCCGCGTGCCACCATTGCCCTGGATCGTTGCGCACGCGTCCAGGCCTGGCTCAACGACCGGGATTTCGTTGCGCCTGAAGATGTGCAGGCAGTGGTCTATGACGTGCTGCGCCATCGCCTGATCCTGAATTACGAAGCCGAGGCCGAAGGGGTCACCACCGACCAGGTCATCGGTGCGTTGATCAACCGCATCGCGGTGCCCTGACAGGATCATGCAGGTTGTCTCCGCCGCTTCAACAACAGCTCCGACCCGGGTATCCGTCCCGGAGCTGGTGGGACTGAGCCGCGCCGCAGCTTCCCTCCGGTTGGGACGCGGCAGGATACTGTCCCGCCGCAGCGGTGATTACCAATCCCCGTTCCGGGGGCGCGGCATGGAGTTCGATGAATCCAGGTTATACCAGCCGGGGGACGATGTCCGCAACATCGACTGGCGGGTGACGGCCAGGACCGGCAAGGCCCATACCAAACTGTTCCGTGAAGAGCGCGAGCGTCCGGTATTCGTGTGGCTGGACTTGCGCAGACCCATGCACTTCGCCACCCGCGGCAGGTACAAATCGGCGCTGGCCGCGCAGCTGGGCGCCCTGGTTGCCTGGAGCGCCTTACACAACGGGGACCGGGTGGGCGGAGTGATATTTTCCGAACAGGAACACCATGAGTTGAAACCCCAGCGCGGCAAGGCTGCCGTACTGCGCCTGCTCAACCGTATCGTTCACAACCCATCATGGACTGCCTCACCGTCTTCCGCGGCAGATACGCACTCCTTGGAACATGCTCTGGAACGCCTGCGCCGGGTGGCGCGACCGGGTAGCCTGATTTTCCTGATCAGTGATTTCCGTTTTATGGATACCCAGGCGGAGATACCACTGACAAGGTTGTGCCAGCACAACGAAGTGGCTATGTTGTTCGTCCATGACCGATTGGAACAGGAACTGCCGCCACCCGGCCGTTACCGGTTGGGCGACGGCGCCAGGGATTTCCTGGTGGACAGTTCAGACAACCGGCTAAGCAAGCAGTATCGGCAGCGTTTCCAGGCGCGCCTGCAACGCCTGCAGCAACTGTCCACAGCGAACCGGATGCTGTTGATCCCGTGCCGGACTGAGGCCGAACCACTGTCTTTGTTGCGCGGCGGTCTGAAACCGGGCAGGAGCATTTATAACCGCCTTGCCGCAGGCGCTTGACTCGCCGACATGCAGTCTCCTGCATTGGATCCGTCAACCTTGCCGCTCCGGGATATCCACCTCCCGGAGAACATCGGCTGGTGGCCGCCGGCGCCGGGATGGTGGCTGCTGCCGGTCCTGGCAGCGCTGGCGCTCGCGACAGCATGGTACGCACGCCAGCTGTACCGGCGTCGCCGGTACTCTGTCGTAAACATGGCAAAACGAGAGCTTGCCGGGATCCGCTCCCGTTATGACATTGACCGCGACGCAGTACATTGCGTGCGCGCCGTTTCCGCCCTGTTACGACGCGTCAGCATCAGCCTGTTTCCCAGAGCTGCAAGCGCCGGCCTGACCGGCGCCGACTGGCTGGCGTTCCTGCGGTCAGGCAACATTCAACAAGAAACAGGCAAGGAAGGATTCATCTTTGACCGTCATGCCGAACAGGGATTGCCCGGTATCCGGACACACGCAGATGAAGCGGCGTACCCGCAACAGGCAACAAAGGATGATGAACACCCCGCGGGGGGCGTCATACCTGAAAATATTCACACCCTACTGCTCGAAGCCCCCTACCGTCGCCAGGTCGCGGCCGCAGACGTCGAGGCCCTGCTCGGTTTTTGCTCGGACTGGCTCGACCGGCGGTCCCGGAGCAAACCATGCCCGGGCAGATTATGCCGGAGCAAATGATGATCGGTTTCGAGTGGCCCTGGCTGGCGTTGTTACTGCCCTTGCCGTATTTCATTTACCGCTTTGCACGACCCCGCAACGTTGCCGTGGGCGCGGCGTTGCAAGTGCCGTTTCCCGATGATTTTGTCGAAGCTGAGCAGGGCGTAGCCCCCTCTCCACGTAACTGGCCGTTGTGGCTGGCGCTGGCAGCCTGGACTTTACTGGTGCTTGCCGCGATGCGCCCGCAATGGCTGGGCGAACTGGTCGAAGTGCCCGTTACCGGCCGTGAGCTGATGCTGGCGGTGGACCTGTCCGGCAGTATGGAACAGCGCGACTTTGCCTTGCGCAACAAGCGCATCGACCGCTTGACTGCGACCAAGCTGGTTGCCGGTGACTTTATCGAGCGCCGGGTCGGCGACCGCATCGGCCTGATATTGTTCGGTGAGCAGGCTTACCTGCAAGCGCCGTTGACGTTTGACCGGGAAACGGTCAAGACCTTGCTGTCCGAGGCCGTGATCGGGCTGGCCGGCAAGGCCACCGCGATTGGAGACGCCATCGGTCTGGCGGTGAAACGCCTGCGTGAGCGGGATGCCAGCCAACGCGTGCTGGTGCTGTTGACCGACGGCGCCAATACTGCCGGGGTGGTGGACCCGATCCCGGCCGCACAACTGGCAAGCCAGGAGGGCCTGAAAATTTATACTATCGGTATCGGCGCTACGGAGCTGCTGGAACGCAGCCTGTTCGGAACCCGCCGGGTAAACCCCTCGGCAGACCTGGACGAGGCTGCCTTAACGGAGATTGCCAACCTCACCGGCGGCGCCTATTTCCGCGCCCGCGACCTGGAGGAACTGGAACGCATTTACGCCCTGATAGACGAGCTGGAGCCGGTGGCACAGGAGCCAAGGAAGTATCGACCGCGTACCTCCCTGTATTATTGGCCCCTGGCCGCGGCTTTGTTACTGGGCGCGTTACTTGCTCTGGTGAGACGGGGGGAATGATGGAACTGTTTCACTTCCTGCGCCCGCACTGGTTTATTGCGCTGTTGCCCTTGGCGCTGTTGCTGTGGTTCCTGTTTTTCAGGAAAGGCGCGCAGAGCAACTGGGAAACGGTGGTGGATGAGCGGTTACTGCCGCACCTGCTGAGCAAGGGCGCGCCCGGCACGCGCCGCGCCGCGCTGCTGCTCAGCGCCAGCGGCGGACTGCTGGGTATTCTGGCGCTGGCAGGCCCGGTCTGGGAGAAGCTGCCGCAACCTGTATTCATTGCACAGGAGGCCCTGGTGATCGCTCTGGATCTCACTCGCTCCATGGACGCTAACGACGTTTCGCCCAGTCGGCTGGAGCGGGCGCGTTACAAGATCAGCGACCTGTTGGATCAACGCCAGGAGGGACAGACCGCGCTGCTGGTGTACGCCGGGGACGCATTTACCGTAACCCCGCTGACCGATGACGTTGCCACCATCAGGTCGCAATTAAATGCGCTGGAGACCAGTATTATGCCGGCGCCCGGCAATCGTACCGACAAGGCCATTACTCTGGCGTTGGACCTGCTCAGGCAAGGTGGCATGGGGCATGGTCATATCCTGTTAATCACTGATGAAGTGAACCCGGATATTGCCGGCGCCGGCGTGGCGCGCTTACGCGGCGAGGGCTACCGACTGTCTGTGTTGGGCGTGGGCACCCGGCATGGCGCCCCGGTGCTGTTGCCGGACGGTGGCTTCCTGCAAGGCCAGGACGGCGCCATCGTGATCCCTGTTCTGGCTGAGGATGATCTGCGCGAACTGGCCGGCGCCGGTGGCGGCATGTACGTTCGTGTCAGCAAGGACGATGCGGATGTCGGGCGCCTGAACAGGTTTTTTGCCGACGCGCAACCACAAGGTGAGCAGGCCGGCGCTGAAATCACCGCGGATGTGTGGCGCGAACAAGGCCCCTGGCTGGTATTGTGTCTGCTGCCCCTGGCTGCCTTGCTGTTCCGGCGCGGCTACGTGCTGGGCCTGCTCCTGTTGTTGCCCATGACCGATACGGCGCACGCCCTGGACTGGGAGCAGCTGTGGCTGCGCAAAGACCAACAGGGACAGCGGGCGATGGCTGCTCAGGATTATACGGGCGCGGTGGAGCTGTTCGATGATCCGGCCTGGAAAGCCGCCGCGCAACACCGCGCCGGGGATTATCAGGGCGCGGTTGACAGTCTGACGCCGCGTGACGACGCGCAAAGCAGCTACAACCGGGGCAACGCGCTGGCGCGTCTGGGGCGTTACCCCGAGGCCATTGCGGCATATCAGCACACGCTTGCTGAGCAACCGGAGCACGCCGACGCCAAATTCAACAAAGAGTTGCTGGAACAAGCCCTCAAACAGCAACAACAACAGCAGCAACAGCAAGGTGAGCAGGAACAGGATGCCCAACAGGATCAGCAGCAGGATCAGCAGCAGGATCAGCAACAGCCCCCACAACAGCCGCATCAACAGGAAGCAGGGGACGATGGGGAACAGCAAACCGAGGGCGCAGAGCAGCAGGCAGAAAATGAAGAACTGCAACAGCCCCAGCAACCGCAGCAGGAACCGGCAGGGCAAAATGAAGCGTCTGCGCCCGACCAGGAGCAACAGGGGCAACAACAGGAACGCCGGCAACAGGGTGAGCAGGCCCGGCAACAGAACGCCGAGCAAGCCCTGGCCCAGGCCGCTGAGCAAAAGACTGCCGAACAGCAACAGGCCACCGAACAGTGGCTACGCCGCATCCCCGATGATCCGTCCGCACTGTTGCGTAGAAAGTTCCGTTATCAATACCAGCAGCGTGAATATGAAGAGAGTCGCGATGACCAGACCTGGTAATATAAATCCGGAGTATTCCGGCATGGATCCGAACGCGCTAGCGCCAAGGCTGGTCGTTGCAGCGCAGCAATCCTGCGCCGGACTGCCGCTTGCGCGGGAGTGGTTCATTGCCCCCACCTTGCTGCTCGTGCTGACCGCCGCGTTGTTGTTTCCCACTCCGGGCGCTGCCGCTACCATTACCGTTTACACCGATCGCGACCCGGCCGTGCTGCAGGAATCCTTCCAGTTGACCTTCGAAGCCACGGGGAGCGTGGATGGCGACCCCGATTTCTCGCCGTTGGAACAGGATTTCCAGGTGCTCTCCACCAGCACCAGTACCAGCATGAGCATCGTCAACACGCAAATTACCAGCACCAAACAATGGCGTCTGGCCCTGATGCCGTTGCGGGCCGGGGAGTTGATCATCCCCGCTATCTCGTTCGGCAAGGATCAAAGCCCGCAGGCCACCCTGACGGTCACCCCGGCGCGCGGTGGCGCCAGTGGGCGCGACACAATATTCCTTAACGTGCAGGTAGAGCCGCAAGTCATCCATGTTCAGCAACAGGCAATTTACACCGTCAAGTTGTACCGAGCGCTATCCACATCCAATGAAACCTTGTCCGAACCGGCGCTGGACCAGGGCCGCGCCATCGTCGAACTGCTCGATGCAGACCGCAGTTACAATACCTTTATCCAGGGCCAGCCTTACTCCGTGTTTGAACGGAGTTACGGTATCTATCCCCAGGTCAGTGGAGACCTGTTGATCCCGCCGGTGCGATTTCAGGCACAGTTATCCTCGGGGGCTCACTTCAGCCTGGACCCATTCGGCGCTGGCGCCAGCACGGTAGTGCGGCAATCGGAGCCCGTACAATTACAGGTCAAACCGGTCCCTGTTGCTTATCAGGGCCAGTACTGGTTGCCCGCAACAGACGTGAAGATCAGTGAAACATGGTCAACAGATCCGAATGGTTTAGTGTCCAACGAGCCGGTGACCCGCAGCCTCGTGCTTACGGCACAAGGGTTGACGGCAAGCCAGTTGCCGGAATTGCCGGAACTGTTTCCTGCAGGCTTCAAGCAGTACCCCGATAAACCGGCGTTGGACAATGGCAACAGCGCGGACGGGATAACGGGAACCAGGCAGCAGAAGAACGCCATCATCCCGGCGCAGGCCGGCGCCTATACCCTGCCGGAGGTGTCTCTGCCGTGGTGGAACACGCAGACGCAAAGCCTGGAATATGCGGTGTTGCCGGAACGTCGGATACAGGTAACGGCTGGCGCCGCTCCTGCGTCAGCGACAGGGCTCGAGGCGCCGGTATTACCTGCTCCGACCGGGGCGGCGCCGGGCGCGCAGCAAGCGGCGCCGTTGATGGGAGAAGTCGGCGCGCCGGCAAGCTCGGCCAGTTCCGGTATGGCCTTATGGCAATGGCTGACCGGCCTCCTCGCCGTTGCCTGGCTGAGCACACTTGGTTATCTGCTGAAAACTCGCCGGTCGTTACCTGGGCAAACCCCGCCGGCGCCGCCGGCAAGGCTTGGGGAAGCGCGCAAAAAACTTGCACGCGCGTGCCGGGACAATGACCCGGAACAGGTCAAAACCGCCCTGTTGCAATGGGCAACCGCGCGCCCGCAGGGGCCGCCGATCACCAGCCTGGGTGATCTGGCGCAGCACAGCAACGAGCAGCTGGCCACCGAGTTACGCAACCTGTCGCGCTGTCTCTATGCCCGCAGTGCAGAACCCTGGCGCGGCGAACCGCTCTGGCAAGCGTTTTTACAGGAAGAGCAAGCATCCGCCGTCGCAGCCACCCCGGCGCACGGGGAACTGGAACCGCTATATCGTTTGTAACG
Source organism: Gammaproteobacteria bacterium (assembly GCA_026709915.1). Lineage (GTDB taxonomy): Bacteria > Pseudomonadota > Gammaproteobacteria > Eutrophobiales > Eutrophobiaceae > JAAXHV01. Next base: position 764 of record JAPORZ010000163.1, on the reverse strand, counting down.
AACCCCAGAATCCAGTAGTTCCAGCTAACTTTGGTAAGACAGGTGGGTGACCCCGGTATCTAGCGGGGACTACTACCCGAAAACCCTCACAGCTTGACGAATTTCATCGTCATCCGGTCGCTTTCACCTATTTCTGTGTACTTGTCGCGGTCCTGGTCACCCAGGCGGTACGAGGGTGGCAAGCTCCAGACGCCTTCCGGGTAGTCTCTGGTATCCTTGGGATTGGCGTTGATCTCCGATTTATCGACCAGTTCGAAACCGGTGTCTTCCAATAACCGGATCAGGTAAGCCTCCGGCACATAGCCCTGTTCGGCGCTGGCCTTGGCGTCACTGCCGGCGGCGGCGCGGTGCTGTACCACACCTAAGATACCGCCGGGCTTCAACACCCGGTAAATGGCCTGAAAGACCTCCTCAATACCGCCGAAGCGTATCCAGTTGTGGGTGTTGCGGAACGTTAGCGCCATGTCGAAACTGTCATCCTCAAAATCATCCAGGTAGCCCTCTCCCTGGAACAGCCCCATCGCCACCTGGCCGTAAATATCCGGCGCCCCGTCGAATTTTTCCACCATTTTGATATGTATGCCGCGCAGGTACTCAGACGGGTGCTCAGCGCCAAAGCTGGCCACTGCAAGCAGGCCGTCATCTTTCAGGTACGGCGCCAGTATCTCCGTGTACCAGCCCCCGCCGGGGAGAATTTCCAGCACCTGCAGGTCCGGCCTGATGCCGAAGAACGACAAGGTTTCCTGCGGATGACGGTAACCGTC
>JAPORZ010000172.1 GCA_026709915.1 Gammaproteobacteria bacterium | reverse complement strand
GCCTGAACCCCGTTCCGTGCAAGCTGGGGCGCCTGCTTAAATGCCTGGTAGAGCCGGTCCAGTTCGCGCCAGACCGGGCCGGGTTGGCCGTCGCCCACAGGCTGGCCGGCCAGTCTGACTACCGGGGCGATGCCCAGGCTGGAGCTGGTCAGCCATACTTCATCGGCTTGCAACAGTTGCGCCTTGCTCACGGGCGCTTCCCGGCACGGGTAGCGGCAGGCGCCGACCAGTTCCACTACCAGGTCGCGGGTAATGCCTGGCAGCAGCCGGTTGCTGCGGGGGGGTGTGCGCACCTCGCCGGCGCTGACCACGAAGACATTGCTCGCCGCGCCTTCGGTGACATACCCGTCGCGGTGCATAATCGTCTCTATGGAACCGTCCTGGTCATAGGCATACTGTTTCATCATCACGTTCGCCAACAACGCCACGGCCTTGATGTGGCAGTATTGCCAGCGGATATCCTCGTGTAGCGTCGCGCTCACGCCGCCGCTTACGTCTGTGTGTGGCAGCGGTTTGCAGTACATGAAAACGGTCGGGGTAAGGTCGGGCCCGTAGCAATGGTTTCTTTCGGCTACGCCGCGGGTAACCTGTATGTAAATGGATGAATCGGTCGCGACCTGGTTCAGTTGCAACAACTGGTCTGTCAATAACCGCCACTTTTCCCGGTCATAATCCAGTGGCAGGGCAATCGCCTCCAGGCTGTTGTGCAGTCGTTGCAGGTGTTCGTCCAACCGGAACGGGGCCCCGGAAAATACCGGGATGACCTCATAAACACCGTCGGCAAAGGTGAAACCCCGGTCCAGCGCCGACACCCGGGCCTGTTCCAGCGGGATAAAGTTGCCGTTCAGGTAAGCTGTGGTCAATGCCCGCTGTTCCAGTGCATCTTGATATGATCCCTGAGCCGGACAAAAAAGCTGCCGGGGGCGATGGCTGCGGCTGCGGTTAACGGCAGGGTTGCGAGCACCTCCTCATCCAGCGCCAGCGCCAGCTGGCCGAGCTCCTGGCCGGCTGCAATCGGGGCTGCGGGGTTTTCGACAATGGTCATGTTGATCTTAAGCTGCTCAAATTGCCCCCGTTGCAGGGTTAGCACCAGCTCTTCTGCCACGATCAGGTTCAGCCTGTCGCGCGTCCCCTTCCATACCTTGATATTGGTTACCGCCTCACTGTTGCCGTAGAGGGTGCGGGTTTCAAAATACCGGTAACCGTAGCTCAGCAACGCCTGCGTGGCCTTGGTTCTGGCCTTGGGGCCGGCGCTGCCGATGACTGCCGAGATCAAGCGTCTGCCGTCGCGCATGGCCGCAGCCACCAGGCAGTAGCCCGCGTTTTCGGTATAGCCGGTCTTGATCCCGTCCACGCCGGTCTTCGACCACAGCAGCCGATTGCGGTTGGCCTGCTTGATGTCGTTGTAGGTAAACTCCCGCACCGAATGCAGTGCGTAAATCTCCGGGTGCTCGCGCACCAGCGCCCGCGATAGTATTGCCAGGTCCCTGGCCGTCGTGTAATGGTTGTCATCCGGCCAGCCGGAACTGTTGGTGAAGTGGGTATTCTCCATCCCCAGCTTGGCCGCATGTCGGTTCATCAGGTCGGCAAACGCCTCCTCAGTGCCGGAAATATGTTCTGCCAACGCCACGCTGGCATCATTGCCGGACTGGATGATCACGCCGTTCAGCAGGTCTGCGACGCTGACCTGGGCGCCGACTTCTATGAACATGCGCGAGCCGCCCATACGCCAGGCCTTTTCGCTGACGGTCACCTGGTCGGTCATGGCGATATGGCCGGCGGCGAGCTGGTCTGCCGCCACATAGCTGGTCATGATTTTGGTCAGGCTGGCAGGTTCCACCCGCTGGTCGGCATTGTGTTCCACCAGGTAGGCGCCGCTTTGTGCGTCCAGCACCAGGTAGGCGGTGGCCTCGAGTTCAGGCGCCGCCGGCGTCACTGCCGCGGCAGTGGAGACGAGGTTCAGGTAGCTCACGGCAAGCAGCGCCGGCAGTAGTTTAACGATCAGGTTTTTCATGGTATTTGCGGCTGTTGGTTTCATTCCAGCAGGATGCGGTGTTCATAGATGCCCAGCGGCGCCAGTTGGTTGACAAGCTCATCGGCGGCCTCGATATTGTTCAAGGGGCCGATTTTCACGCGGTAGGCAGAGGTTTCGTTCAATCTGGCCTCGTCCACCCGGATCGGCGCCGCTAATGCCGCCAGTCTGTCTTTCAGGCTCTCGGCGTTGTTATAGTCGGCAAACACGCCCACCTGTATATAGAATTCCAGCGGCGCGGCGTCTGCTGCAGCCAAGGCCCGGCCCTCGACTGGCGCGCCGTCTGCTGCAGCCGAGGCCCGGCGCTGGACCGGGGCACCGCCGCGCCGGTGGGTGCGCGGGTCTAAGGTGCGAATTTTAACCAGAGCTGTGCCTTTGTCCAGCATATCCAGTTTGAGCGCGGCCGTGTAGGACAAATCAACAATACGGTTGTCGTGAAACGGCCCGCGATCATTCACGCGCACGACGATTGTTCTGCCGTTTTCCAGATTTTTTACCTCCAGATAACAAGGCAGGGGCAAGGTCTTGTGCGCCGCAGTCATGGCGTACATGTCATAGATCTCGCCGCTGGAGGTCTTCTTACCGTGAAATTTCGGCCCGTACCATGAGGCAATGCCTTCCTGGGTAAAGTTGTCGCTGCTGTCCAGCACGTAGTACCTTTGGCCGAACACCTCGTAGGTTTTCATGTTGCCAAGCTCGCTCTTGGGCTCGACCTTGGGCACCGCGTCAGGTATTTTTGCCAGTTCCTCCAAGGCGCGTGCAGGCGGCGTTGCGACCTTTTTGTCCGGGGCGCCGGCACAGCCCGCCAGCGCTGCGAGCAGCAGCGCCGGGAGCAGCGGGCGCATCCTGTCAAGGCCCGGCTTCATACTCCGCCCTGATGGCCTGAGCCAGTTGATACACTGCCATCGCATACAAGGTGCTGCGGTTATAGCGGGTAATGACATAGAAATTCTGACACGCCAGCCAGTACTCGAAACCGTCCTTGTTTTCCAGTTGCAGCAGTTTGACTTGTTCTGCGGGGTCCACCTCGGCGTCCACGGCGACGCCGGCCGCCGCGACTTGCTCCATGCGCAGTTGCAGCTCCAGGCCCTTGGTGAGCAGCGCCGAGATATCGCCCTCGGGCACGCGCGCGCGGCTGACAATGCCCGCATCCGCCTGCCATCCATGCACGCCCAGGTAATTGCCGACACTGCCGATGGCATCCGCCGGGTTGTCCCAGATGTCGGTCAGGCCGTCGCCATCAAAATCGACCGCGTAGGCGCGGTAACTGCTGGGCATGAACTGCGGAATGCCCATGGCGCCGGCATAAGAACCGGTCAGTTGATGCGGGTCCAGGGATTGATCCCGGGTCAGCAGAAAATAATGCTTCAACTCCGAGGTAAAGAACCTGCTGCGTTTCGGGTAGTCAAAGGCCAGGGTGGACAAGGCATTGATGACCTTGAACCCGCCGGTGTTGCCGCCGTATTTTGTTTCGACCCCGATCACGGCAACCATGATCTCGATCGGCACGCCGTAGGTTTGCGCAGCGCGTTCAAGTTGTGCCTGGTGTTGCCGCCAGAACGTAGCGCCGCCCTTGATGCGCGCAGGTTTCAGGAAGATTGACCGGTAACGGTGCCAGGGCAAGGCCTCGGCCGGCCTGGTGATGGCGGCGATAATTTTTTCCGACAGCTGTACCCCGGCCAGGGCGTCCTCGAGCTGTGTGGCATCGTAATCGTGTTCTGCGACCATTTCGTCGATAAACGTGGCGACCTCTGCGCGCTGCAGCAGTTCGGCGCCGGCGTGGCTGAACGCCAGCAGCAGGCAGCCGGCAATGGTTATTCTCGATTTCATATCAATCCGACAGTATTCGTTTATGGGTGTGAATAGCCATGAGGATACCGAATCCCGCCATAATCGTCATCATGGAAGTGCCGCCATGGCTGATTAACGGCAGCGGTATGCCGACCACAGGCAATTGCCCTGTCACCATACCCATGTTAACGGCAATATAGACAAAAAATGCCGCGACAACACCTGTTCCCAGTAACTTTCCATACAGTTGTTGAGACTGTACGGAAATATACAGGCCCCTGGCAATGATGAACAGGTACAAGCCCACCAGGACGCACACCCCGATCAGCCCGAATTCCTCGCAGAACACCGCAAAAATGAAGTCCGTGGTCCGCTCCGGCAGGAATTCCAGGTGCGACTGGGTCCCGTTCAGCCAGCCTTTGCCGTACAACCCGCCGGAGCCGATGGCGATTTGGGATTGAATAATATGATACCCGGCGCCCAACGGGTCCTGTTCCGGGTCCAGAAACGTCAACACGCGCCGCTTCTGGTAATCATGCATCAGGTTCCATATCACCGGCGCCGACGACAGGGCCAGCAACCCAAACCCCCCCAGTAGTTTCCAGCTCATGCCGGCGATGAATAGTACAGCAAAACCGCTGACGGCTATGAGCAGCGCAGTGCCGAGGTCCGGCTGTCTGGCGACCAGCAAGACCGGCACCGCGATAAAGGCCAGCGCCAGCAAGACTTTCGTTATGCTCGGCGGCGGCATCTGCTTGCTCAAATACATGGCGATGACCATGGGCAGGGCCAGTTTCATCAGTTCCGAAGGTTGAAAGCGCACCGGGCCCAGGCCCAGCCAGCGTTGCGCGCCCTTGCCGGTTTCACCAAAAAACAGCACCAGCACCAGCAGTAACAGGCTACCCAGGTAGAACAACAGCGAGGCCCCGGACAGGCGCGCGGGCGGGGTCCGGGCAATGGCAAACATCAGCCCCAGCGCCAGGACCAGGTGCACGCTACGCCGGATCAGCAAGTCCGTGCTCTGGCCGCCGGCGCTGTACAAGGTGATATAGCCAATCAGACACAACGCTAAGATGCCGCCGAGTAACGGCGCGTCGATATGCCGTTTTTCCGACAGGCTGACTTCTTTCATCCGTGGCGTTCCCGGCGCTTCTTGTGAAAGTAGTGGTCCAGCAGCTCCCTGGCTATCGGCGCGGCGGTGCGGGAACCGCCGCCGCCGTTTTCAACGATCACCGCCAGTGCGATTTCGGGGGCCTCCACCGGCGCAAACGCGATGAACAAGGCATGATCCTGCAATTCTTCGGGGACCTTATCCTCATCGTATTCTTCGCCCTGGGCGATGCTGATCACCTGCGCGGTGCCGGTCTTGCCGGCAAACCGGTAGTTTGCGCCGGCGCCTGAAGCGCGTGCCGTGCCTCGTTCTCCATGCACGACTTCCTGCATCGAATGAATAATCCGGTCCCAATACTCGGGCTCCGCGAAGACAACCTCGCGCCCGGGTCCGGCAGCCGCCCGAATGACTGACTGTCCCGTCACCGAATCCCTCGCTTCCGAGAGCAGGTAGGGGCGTACCTGCAGGCCGCGGTTGGCAATGACCGCCGTCGCTGTGGCCAGTTGCATGGGGGTCACCAGGGTGGCGCCCTGTCCTATCCCTACGCTCATGGTTTCTCCGGGATACCAGGGCTGCCCCAGCGCCTCCCGTTTCCAGCGGGTTGAAGGAATCAGTCCGGCGCGCTCCCCGCCAATATCGATCCCGGTGGGTTGGCCGAAACCGAAGTCCGTTAATGTATCGTGCAGGGTGTCTATACCCAGGTCCCGGGCCAACACGTAGAAATACACGTCGCAGGACTGGAAGATGGCATTGGCCGCGTCCAAATGGCCATGGCCTTCCCGTTTCCAGCACCGATAGCGGCGGGAGCTGCCTTTGAGTGAAAACCAGCCGGGACACCAGGTGGTAGCTTCGGGCGTGCGCAGTCCCTGCTGCAGCCCGCCCAGCGCCAGCATGGGTTTGATAGTCGATCCGGGCGGATAGGTCCCTTGCAGTGTCCGGTTCAACAGGGGGGTGCCCTTTGACCGCAGCAGTTGGGCATAGACCTTGCTGTCGATGCCGCCGACAAACAGGTTCGAGTCGAACCCGGGCGTGCTGGCGGCAACCAGCACTGCGCCGCTACGGTTGTCCAGCGCCACAATGGCGCCGCGGCGGTCGTTCAACGCCTGTACCGCAAGCAGTTGCAGGGACGCATCAACCGTGAGGTACAGGTCTTTACTCGGTTCTGGCGGCTTCCGGTAAATGTTACGGATGACTCTGCCCTGGGCGTTTACTTCCACCTGCTCGTAGCCGGGAGAGCCATGCAACAGGTTTTCGTAGGCTTTCTCGATTCCAGCCTTGCCGATATGGTTGGTGCCGCGGTAGATTGCCTTGTTCAGTTTTTCGAACTCTGCGGCATCGATCATCCCCACGTATCCGACCGTGTGCGCCAGGCTCTGGGCCAGCGGATAATACCGCCCGGAACTCGCCACCACATCCACTCCGGGAAGCAGGTGGCGGTTCGCTGAAATTACCGCGACCTCTTCGTCGTCCAGGTGTGACTTGAGGGGGACGCCTTCGAACCGGCGGCGGCGTTTTCTCAGTTCCCGGAAACGCTCAATATCCTGCGCGGAGATGGCCACAAAGCGGCTTAATTGCGCCAGCAGCGCAGGCTCGTCGGTAACCCGTTCCGGCACCAGTTCCAGGCTGAATGAAAGGCGATTGTCGGCCAGCAGTACCTTGTCACTGCTGAAGATCCGCCCCCGGGGCGGCGCCACCGGCACAATTTTGATCTGGTTATCCATGGACAAGGCGGTGAAATGTTCATGTCTGACGACTTGCAGGTGCAAAACCTGCGCCATAAGCGTCAGCATAACGAGCAGGCACAGCGTTGCAGTCAGGTAAATGCGCCTGTGCACCAGGTCGATACGCCGGTCCGTGCGGATTTTTGCGCTCAATGTTGTCATGGCAGGCACACCGCGTGCGCGCAAGGGCGGGCTGCGGTCATTCAGAAGGCTTTATATTTATGGCGCACCGCGTTCATGGTAGCGAAGAACAGCGGCCATAGTAACATGCTGCTTGCCGCCGGCGCCCAGAATGTCCAATGCTGCGGGGGTACGCCGGTGATGCCGCGCACCCACAAAGTGAAAAACTCCAGCAGCAACAGGTAAAAACAGATGACAACCGATTGTTGCAAGAGCGGAAACACCCTGATTTGTTTATGCAGGCGCAAAGTCAGATAAGCGATGATGCAAAGCCCTAAGGCATTCTGACCCAACAAGGCGCCACCTTGCACATCGAGCAGGATCCCCAGTACCCAGGCGCTGCCGATACCGACCCGGTCGGGCAGCACGAGGCACCAGAACATCAGCGTCATGGCAACCCAGGACGGACGCCACGCAGCCAGCGCTGCGGGCAACGGCACACTGGTCAGGATCAGGGCGACGACAAAGCTGAGGCATATCGCTACAGTGCCGCTATGTCCGGGGCGCGGCGTCAAGGCGACATGGCCGTGTCGGAGGCCGCGGCATCCGACTGGTCCGGCCACAGCAGCAAGGCCTCCCGGGTCATGCCGATTTTAGCGCTGGGCGTTAACCGGACGCTGGCAAACAACTCGCCCGGCGCGCGCCTGATGCTGGCTACGGCGCCTACCGGATACCCTCTGGGAAATTTGCGCCCCAGGCCGGAAGAGACGACCAGGTCACCTTCTCTGATGTCGGCGCTGAGCGGGATATGTTCCAGCGTCAATACGTTGTCCTCACCCAGGCCGGACGCCACCGCGCGCAAACCATTACGGTTCAGCAGCACCGGTATTGAATGCGCCTGATCGGTGAGTAGCAGCACCGTGCTTGACAACAGGGAAACATGCATAATCTGGCCCATGATCCCGCCCGCATTGATCAGGGGTTGGCCGGCAAATACTCCGTGCGTCTGGCCCTTGTTGATGAGCGCCTTTTTGCGGAAGGGTTCCAGTTCAACACTGATCAGTTCCGCTACCTGCACCCGCTCATGCAGCGCCACCGGCGCGTCCAGCAAGGCCCGCAGGCGCCGGTTTTCATCTTCCAGCGCAGCCACCTGCTGCAAGCGGGAATGCAGGCTGAGCTGCTCCTCCCGGAGCCGGGCATTTTCTTCCAGCAAGGCCTGCCGCGGGGCCAACGCCGTGACGACCCGGCGCGGCAGTTCGACCACCAGGCTGGCTGTGTACTGGACCGGATAAACCATGGTGGAGATGCCGCTGCGAAAAACTTCGAGGTGCCGGTATTTGTGATCGGTCACCATCAGGGCTACCGAAACCAGCACAAACAACACCAGCTTGGCTTGTGGTAAGAGCCGGTTGACGAATAAGGTGTTAATCGCCTTGTGCTCCGCTACTCAAATACCAGGATTTCCTCACCCAGTTCATCCAGCAGCTCAAGAAAACGGCCGCCGCCGCGCACCACACAGGTCAACGGGTCTTCGGCAACCACAACCGCAAGGCCAATCTCCTTCATCAGCAGTTGGTCCAGGTCCTGCAACAAGGCGCCGCCACCGGTTAATACGATGCCCCGTTCGATTACGTCGGAGCCGAGCTCGGGTGGTGTTTTTTCCAGGGCGTGTTTCACTGATTCCACTATCCCGGACAACGGCTCCTGCAACGCTTCGAGAATTTCATTGCTGCTGATGGTAAAGCTGCGCGGGATGCCCTCGGCCAGATTGCGTCCGCGGATCTCCATTTCCTTGACCTCCTCGGGTGGGAACGCGCAACCGATGGTCTTTTTTATGTTCTCCGCAGTGGCCTCGCCGATCAGTGAACCGTAGTTCCTGCGTATGTAATTGATGATGGCCTCATCGAGCTTGTCGCCGCCGATGCGCACCGAAGCCGAATAAACGATACCGTTCAGCGAAATCACGGCAACCTCGGTGGTGCCGCCGCCGATATCCAGTATCATGGTGCCGCTGGCGTCGCCCACCGGCATGCCCGCGCCCATCGCCGCCGCCATGGGTTCTTCTATCAGGTAAACTTTTCTCGCCCCGGCGCCCAGCGCCGATTCGCGAATCGCCCGTTTCTCCACCTGGGTCGAGCCGCAGGGGACGCAAATCAACACCTTGGGGCTGGGTTTGAAAAAAGTATCGCCATGCACCGAGTGGATGAAATACTGGAGCATTTTTTCGGTGAGCGTGAAATCTGCGATGACCCCGTCTTTCAGCGGCCTGATGGCGTGGATGTGCTCGGGCGTGCGCCCCAGCATATTCTTGGCCGCGGCGCCGACTGCGCGAATAGCCTTCATATTCGTCGCGCCGTGTTCTGTTTTGCCCACGGCAACCACGGAAGGCTCGTTTAAGACAATGCCTTTGCCGCGCACATAGATCAGGGTATTGGCAGTACCCAAGTCTATCGATAGATCGCTGGAGAAATACCCTCGTAACCTGCTGAACATTGCGTCCGTCTCAAATGAAAATGAAATCTAACTTTATCAGTAGCGCATAGTTTGGGCAAGTACGGAAATGTGATAGATTGCGATTTTCCCAACGAGAGTGAGCGTATGTCCCTGGAAACGAAACAGGTGCGTAATGTTGCCTGGCTGGCCAGATTGGCCATTACTGAGGACGCCGAGGCCGGGTATGCGGAGGATATGACCACCATCCTGGCCCTGGCAGCGCAGTTGCAGGCCGTCGATACAGCCGCGCTGGAGCCGCTGGCGCACCCGCTGGAACTGGTCACGCCGCGGCGTGCCGACCGAGTGCTGGAAGCGGACCGACGCGCCGATTTTCAGCGTCACGCGCCGCTGACGCAGGACGGTTATTACCTGGTGCCCAAATTTGTGGAATAACAATGTACGTAACGACAGTGGCTGCCGCTAGCCGCCATGCTTGAACATTCGCTCACGGAATTGGCGCAACTGTTGCGCACGCGGGAACTCAGCAGCGCTGAACTCGTGCAAAGTTGCCTGGAACGGGCTGAGCGCGGCCACGCGGCGTTGAACTGTTTCATCTCAATCTGCCCCGACCAAGCGCTGGCGCAGGCGCGCGCCGCGGACCGGCTGCTGGCCGCCGGGCAGGGAGGGCCGTTGACAGGCGTGCCGATTGCACACAAGGATATTTTCTGCACCAGCGGCATCAAAACCAGTTGTGGCTCGAAAATGCTCGATAACTTTATCGCCCCCTACCAGGCCACGGCCGTGGCCAGACTGGCCGCGGCGGGGACGGTGATGATCGGCAAGACCAACATGGATGAGTTTGCCATGGGCTCATCGAGCGAGACCAGTTACTACGGTCCGGTGCGCAACCCCTGGGACCCGGAGCGGGTGCCGGGCGGTTCTTCCGGCGGTTCGGCCTGTGCCGTCAGCGCCGGGATTGTGCCGTGCGCCACCGCCACCGATACCGGCGGTTCGATCCGCCAGCCAGCCGCGTTGTGCGGCGTTACCGGCCTTAAGCCCACCTACGGACGCGTCTCCCGCTACGGGATGATCGCCTATGCTTCCAGCCTCGACCAGGGTGGCCCCATCGCCCGTAGCGCCGCGGACGCGGCCCTGTTACTGACTGCCATGTCCGGGTTCGACCCAAGCGACGCCACCAGCACCGAGGCGCCGGTGGAAGACTACCAGGAGACCTTAACCGACGGGATCAAGGGGCTGAAAATCGGCCTGCCCAAGGAGTACTTCACCCCCGACCTCGAGCAACCCGTAGCGGCTGCTGTGAGCGCGGCGCTACAGACGCTGGAACAGGCCGGCGCCACCGTGGTGGAAATTGAATTGCCCCATACCCACCTGTCCATCCCGGTGTATTACGTGATAGCTTCGGCCGAGTGTTCCTCCAATCTGTCCCGTTATGACGGCGTGCGTTTCGGTCATCGCTGCGCCGACCCTGTGGATATCAATGACCTGTTCTGCCGCTCGCGCGGTGAGGGTTTCGGCGCCGAGGTAAAGCGCAGGATAATGATCGGCACGTATGTCCTGTCGGCAGGTTATTACGACGCCTATTATCTCAAGGCGCAACGGCTCAGGCGGCTGCTGCGCGATGAATTGCGCGCGGCGCTGGAGCAGGTGGACGTGATCGTCACCCCCACCTCGCCCACTACCGCGTTTCCCCTGGGCGCACGCACACAGGACCCGGTTGCCATGTACCTGTCCGATATCTATACCGTATCCGTGAACCTCGCCGGCCTGCCGGCGGTGTCCGTCCCGGCCGGGTTCAGCAACGGCCTGCCCATCGGCATGCAGATCATCGGCAACTACTTCCAGGAAGCTAAGCTGCTCAATGTTGCGCACCAGTATCAACAGCTCAGCGACTGGCATACGCAAACGCCGGCCGGTTGGCGCCAGGGCGCATAGATTGTTGCCGGGGCAACCGCAATGAACAAGCAATGGGAAAGTGTCATCGGGCTGGAGTTGCATGTGCAACTGGCGACCCGCAGCAAGATTTTCTCTGGCGCCGCCAACCGTTTCGGCGCGCCCGCCAATACCCAGGCCTGCGCCGTGGACCTGGGCTTGCCCGGCGTGCTGCCGGTTGTCAACGAAGAAGTGATACGTATGGCAGTGATGTTTGGTCTGGCGATTGACGCAAGTATTGCGCAACGCTCGGTGTTTGCCAGGAAAAACTATTTCTACCCGGATCTGCCCAAGGGCTACCAGATCAGCCAGTATGAACTGCCCATCGTCAGCGCCGGCAAGGTCACGCTTCAGGTGGACGGGGACGCCAGGGACATCGGCATTACCCGGGCACACCTGGAGGAAGACGCCGGCAAGTCCGTGCATGAGGGTTTTAGCGGCGCTACCGGCATCGATCTGAACCGTGCCGGGTCGCCGCTGATCGAAATCGTCTCCGAGCCGGACTTGCGCAGCGCCGATGAAGCGGTGGCGCTTATGAAAAAAATCCATGCGCTGGTGCGTTACCTGGCGATCTCCGACGGCAATATGCAGGAGGGGTCATTCCGTTGCGATGCCAATGTTTCCGTCAGACCAGTGGGTGCCAGCCGCCTGGGGACACGCACCGAGACCAAGAACATCAATTCCTTCCGGTTTGTGGAACAGGCGATCAATTATGAGATCGAGCGGCAGATCGACCTGCTTGAAGCTGGCCGGGAGGTGGTCCAGGAAACCCGCCTGTATGACCCGGACCTGAATGAAACCCGCCCTATGCGCAGCAAAGAGGAGGCCAACGACTATCGCTACTTCCCCGACCCGGATTTACCTCCGGTGGTGATCGATGATGACTATATCGAAGCAATTCGACGGGAATTGCCGGAGTTGCCCGAACAAAAACAACAGCGCTTCATGGCGCAATACGGTTTGTCGGCGTATGACAGCAACCACCTGGTAGCGAGCCGGGAGCTGGCCGACTACTTTGAAGCCGCACTCGCCGCCGCGCCCGGCGCCGCTCCCGATTATGCCAAATCGGTTGCAAACTGGATGATGGGGGAGCTGAGCGCGATGCTGAAACGTGAGCCGTGCACGCTCGCCGACAGCAAGGTCAAGCCGGCGCAGCTGGTCGCGCTGGTGGCGCGCATCGCCGACGGCACCGTTTCCAACAAGCTGGGCAAGCAAATTTTCGAGGCCCTCTGGGAAGGCGCGGGCGAGGTTGACGAGATCATTGCACAACAGGGGCTCAAACAGGTCAGCGACCGCGGCGAGCTCAGCCGGCTGGTGGACGCAGTTATTGCCGGGAACGACGCGCAAGTGCAGCAGTACCGCAACGCGCCGCCGGAAAAACGCGGCAAAATGATCGGCTATTTCGTCGGTCAGGTAATGAAACAATCCAAAGGCAAGGCCAACCCGAAACAGGTTAACGAGTTGTTGTCAGAAAAGTTGGGTTAA
>JAPORZ010000198.1 GCA_026709915.1 Gammaproteobacteria bacterium | reverse complement strand
AATGGCAGCACATCCCTGTGCTGCACGGTCACCTCTAATTAATAGAGGTGACCTAAAGGGCGCCTCTAAACCCTCAGGATCAGGCGCCTGACCAGGCCCGTATGTAAGCCCACTATTCGTCATACCGGCCAGGGATTGGCCGGTATCCAGTGACAGGGACGTAAACAGGCCAGGGCAGGTAAACTTACATAGCAATGAAAACACTACCCCCGGTGATATGTTCATCTTTGCCCCGGGCCACGGCAGCGACGTAATCGTGGACTTTGCTCCAGATGGTGGCGGAAGTACCCCTGATGGTACTGGTACAGGCGGCGATAAGATTGACCTGTCCGCCTTTGACCTGACTGCCGACGAGCTCAAAGCGCCCGGCGTTATCAGCGTTCGTGCCGGCAATATCATCATTAACCTCGAAGGTCATAGTGGTGGCAGGATCACCCTTCAGGGTCTAACTGACTTGGATGTGCTGGACACGGAAGCTATCGATGAGGCTACTGGCCGGATCGGAACACTGAGCGTATTTGACGACCAGAATTGAGAAACTGCTGATGTCGATGACGGAACGGATGGCATCTTCATCCTCTAATCCCAAGTAGTAACCCAAACTTCCCGTTCACGGAAGTAAACGAACCCAGGGGCTACCAGGCAGCGCAGGCTGCTGACGTACCCCCCGTCACTGATCCATCCCGAACAAGCAAAACCTTTACAATTTTGTGAGAAAACTCACAAAACCCATCACAAAACCGTTGACAGTTCCCCCGCATGCCTCATACTTGGAGGCGGTTACATGGCTGCACGACAGCCGGTTATGAAGGAGGAGACACAATATGTCTATGGAACTCATCGCAATTATAGGCGCCAGCGTCGCAATCATCAGCGCCGGCACTGCGCTTGCTGGTCTTATTCTGAGCAGTCAACGCGCCCAACGGGCGGAGATGCAAGCACAATTCCAGGCCCAACGGGAAGAAATGCAAACAGAATTCAAAATCACGCGAGAAGCGATAGGCGAGTTACGTGAACGCATGGCGCGCTTGGAAGGCTTGGTGGATGGGCTGAGTGACGCCCTCTTCGGCCGCCGCGTGGCCGAGGAGCCCACAAAATACGGCACGGATTGAGGGGTCGTCACGGATTCCGGGAGATAATACAGATGGACAAACAGACCATACACCTGATAACGCTGATCGTAGCCATTGTAGGCTCCAACGCTTGGAGCCATGGCAGCTTGTCCGCTCGGATTGCTGCTTTGGAGACACGCGTAGACAACATAGACAAGCGCCTTGTTATCGTGGAAACCAGCCTGAAGGCCAACAACCAGTATATTGCCAGTTTTCTTGACCAACAGTTGCAACGCCCTGATGCCCTTGGCGCGCAGTGACAGGATTTTTCTTCTACCCGCGAGGTGCTGGTAGGTTGACGGTCAACGGCCGGGAGTGAAATGGCTTGCCGACCTGGAACGAGACATATAGCAGCCATCAACGCAGGCATCCCGCATGAACAGCCCCGGAACAGCAGCCGACTATACAACCTTCCTGGAAGAACTCGTCGAACAGGCCGGGCACATCCCGCTGGAGTATTTCCGTAGTGACCTGGTCGTTACAGATAAACAGCAGCAGGGGGGAGCTTTCGACCCGGTCACCCGGGCCGACCGGGAAACGGAACAGTTCATTCGCGACAGAATCGTTGCCGCCTATCCCGAGCATGGCATTATCGGTGAGGAGTTCGGCACAACACAGGGGGACGCGGCGTTGACCTGGTTGATCGACCCCATCGACGGCACGCGCGGGTTTGTCTCCGGCACGCCCATGTGGGGGGTGCTGGTGGGTTTGAAACAGGGCGATGAATGTCTGGCCGGCGCCATGCGCCAACCCTACACCGAGGAAACCTGGATAGGCGACGGTAGCGCTGCACATTTCATCCGTCGCCGGCAACGTTCCCGCCTCAGGGTGCGTAACCAGGCAAGGCTGACAGATGCCATCGTTTGTTGCACACACCCGGCCATGTACCCGACTGAGGCGACGCGGCAGAAATTCCTGGATGTGATTGCCAGGTGCCGGTTTTCCCGGTACGGCACGGAATGCCTGGGCTACGGTATGCTGGCAAGCGGTTACGTGGACCTGGTAATCGAAGGCGGCTTGTCGGCCTACGACATTATGCCGTTGATCCCCATCGTGGAAGGCGCCGGCGGCGTCATTACCAACTGGCAGGGCGAGGCCGCGCTGAACGGCGGGCTGATCGTTGCCGCCTCCTGCAGACAGTTGCACGAGGAAGCCCTGGAATACCTGGCGTTCTGATTCCCCGGCATTTGGCGGTAATGGCTGGTAAAATCGTCAGGTATTTTAGGCCACCTCTAAAAATTAGAGGTGGCCGTGCAGCATAGGGATATGCTGCCATTTTTAGTCACGTAAGTGACTGAAAATGAAGGAAATGAAAAATCACATTTTTTCATTTCCGTCTCTAAAAATGCCACGGATGGCATTTTTAGAGGTTACCTTTATTCTGACCTCCCTGAATTGACAGCCGCATTTTGTGGTAACCTCTGTCCTCTGAAATTTTGCGCCGCGGCAGGTAATGAACATGATAGACGAATTGCTGCTTAACAACGCCCGTTATGCAGAAAACTTTGACAAGGGCGACTTGCCTGGACCGCCGGGGTATAAACTGGCCGTGGTGGCCTGTATGGATGCGCGCCTCGACCCGCACCGGGCGCTTGGTCTTAAAGAGGGCGATGCCCACGTCATCCGCAATGCCGGCGGTGTGGTCAGCGAAGATGTGATCCGTTCACTGGTCATTTCCCAGCGCTTGCTGGGCACCCGGGAAGTGGCATTGATCCAGCACACCGACTGCGGCATGCTGACTTTCCGTGATGATGAGGTTAAAGACCGTATTGAAGCTGAGACCGGCCTGCGTCCGGCGTTTGCCTTAGAAGCATTCAGGGACCTGGAACAAAACGTGCGCCAGTCTCTGGCCCGGATACACGCCAGCCCCTTTATCCCCCACAAGGATCAGGTGCGCGGGTTCATCTACGATTGCGCCACGGGCCGCCTCAACGAGGTAAGCTGAATGCAAACAGCCGGGTGACCGGCGCCAGCGCGTGATTTCCGGACGACTGCCTTATGAAAAGGATCATCACACTATCTGTTTTGTGCCTTACTGCCCTGGTTTACGGCCAGGAGCAGGCACAGCAGGCCGCGCCGGCCCGGTACACGGAAGCGATCCGGCAGCCGGTCAAACAGACCGTAGAGTTGCCGGGCTACCTGGAAGCGCCCAACGTCAGCCTGCTGGCGAGTGAAGTGGAAGGGCTGGTAGCCGAACTCAAGGTGCGAGAAGGAGACCAAGTGACCCGAGGCCAGCCCTTAGTGGCGCTACGCACCACGGCGCTGGCGTTGAGCCTGCAAGCCGCCGACGCGCGCCTTGCAGAAGCCGAGGCGCGCCGCAAGCTGGCGGCAACCAGCCTGGAACGGTCGCGGGGGCTGGTGGAAAAAAACGCCATCTCGCGCCAGCAACTGGATGAAGATCGCTATGAACTTGAGGCCTGGCAGGGTCGCATTGACACGCTGCGCGCAGAGGCGGCCTCGATCCGGCATGATATGGAGCGAAGCACAATCCGGGCGCCGTTCGACGGCATCATCATTGCCCGCCATACCGAAGTGGGGCAGTGGAGCGACGCCGGCGCCAGCTTACTGGAGCTGTTATCCGTCGAGGTGCAGGAAGTTCACGTGGATGTGCCCGAGCAATACTTCAGTGAATTGAAAACCGGCGCGGCGGTAAACGTTACGTTCGCGTCCGTCCCTGGGCGGGAATACCCGGCCTATATTCGCGCTGTTATTCCCCGGGCCGACCCCGCCGCCCGCACGTTTCCGGTAAAACTCCGGCTGCACGCCACCCATGCTGAAATCGGCGCCGGCATGATTGCGCGCGCGGCGTTGCAACTGGGCGAACCGGTCCCCGGCACCCTGGTGCCCAAGGATGCGCTGGTGCGCCAGGGCAACAACACCGTGGTATTTCTGGTGAACCAGGGCAGCGCCATACCCACGCCGGTGACGGCAGGCGCGGCCATGGGGGTATGGACGGTGGTAAACGGCGCGGTGTCACCGGGCGACAAGGTAATCACGCGCGGCAACGAGAGGTTGTTCCCGGGCCAGCCCATAGCGGCTGAACCCCTGGCTTATCCGTTGCCATGAACCCCATACAATTCTGTATCCGTTACCCGGTTACCACCGCGGTCGGCGTCATTTTCCTGGTGCTGTTCGGCTTTGTCGCATTGTTCAACATGCCGGTGCAGCTGACTCCGGAAGTCACCAAACCGGAGATCACGGTCACCACCATCTGGCCCGGCGCCAGCCCGCAGGAAGTGGAGCGGGACATCGTCGATGAACAGGAAGAGGAGTTGAAATCCCTGGAGGGCCTGGTGCAGATGCGCAGTGAAAGCCAGGACGGGCAGGGCATTATCACCTTGCAGTTCGAGGTCGGGACCGACAAGGACGCAGCCCGGCTCAAGGTTTCCAACCGTCTGGACCAGGTGGAAGACTATCCGGCCAACGTGGAGAAGCCCATCATTACCGGGGAGGCCGGCGTCTCCGGCGCGATAGCCTGGTTTCACCTGGAGCTCGCCTCAGAAAACAGTTACGAAGGCGACATTTCCACGCTCTATGATTTCATGGATGATTACATCGTGCCCGAACTGGAACGGGTGGAAGGGGTTTCCAAGGTGAATATCTTCGGCGGGCGCGAGGCGGAAGTGCACGTCAGCGTTGACCCGGCCCGGCTGGCGCTGCGTCAGGTCACGCTGTCGCAGCTTGCCGAGGCCATAGAACGCGAGAACCGCAACTACAGCGGCGGCGATTTCGACGAGGCCAAACGCCGTTATATCGTGCGCACGGTGGGCGAGTACCGGTCTGTGCAAGACCTGGAAAACATTGTGATTGCCCGGCGCAATAACGTTCCGGTGTACCTGCGCGATGTGGCCCGGGTGGAACTGTCCCACGAAAAACCCGTAGGTATGATCTTCAGTCTGAATAACGAGACGATTGCCATGAATATCCAGCGTCAGGTCGGCGCCAATGAGCTGGACATCATGGCCGAGGTCAGGCGCCGGGTCGATACCATGAACAAGGAGCTGCTGGAACCCATGGGGTTGCACCTGCAACATGCTTGGGACCAGACCAGTTACATCAACAGCGCCATCGACCTGGTGCGCAATAACCTGTTTATCGGCGGTTCCTTGGCCATTCTGGTGTTACTGGTGTTCCTGCGCAACGGCGCCAGCACCTTAGTCGCCGCGCTGACCATTCCCATCAGCATCATCGGCACATTTTTGATGATGGGTATTTTCGACCGGTCGCTGAACGTTATCAGCCTGGCCGGGCTGGCGTTTGCAACCGGTATGGTGGTGGATAATTCCATCGTGGTGTTAGAGAACATCTACCGCCACCGGCAGGCGGGCAAGTCGTTATTTAACGCCGCGTATGACGGCGCCGGCGAAGTGTGGGGCGCAGTGCTGGCCAGCACCCTGACCACCATCGCCGTGTTTGCGCCGGTCATGTTGATTGAGGAGGAAATCGGCCAGTTATTTGCCGATATCGCGGTGGCTATCAGTTGCGCCGTGGGCCTGAGTCTGATCGTTGCCATCACGGTGATACCGACCGTATCCGCGCGTATCCTGCGCGTGGCCGACAATGACCGCGCCGGCGGTTTGCGCAACCTGTGGGGCGGGGTGTCCTTCGCGGCAAGGTTACGAGACGGGATTGCGTCCCTGTCATACTGGATCAATGAGTCGGTGCTGCGCCGTCTGGTTAGTGTCAGCCTGGTGGTGGCGCTGGCGCTGGGCATCAGCATCATGATAATACCGAAAACAGAATATCTGCCCACCGGCAACACGGACTTCCTGTTCGGCCTGCTGCTGCCGCCGCCGGGATACACCGTCACCGAGCGGGCTTCGATTCACGACCAGTTCGCCGGCGCCATGGAATTTCTCAAATCCCATCCGCCCGACACTCCTGCCGCGGAGCAACTGCCCGGCACCGGACTGGATACGTTTTTTTTCGGGTTTATGGGTGAAATAGTGTTCATGGGCGTGACCCCCAATGATCCGTTGCGTACCAGTGAACTGCTCCCCATCTTTCACGGCGCTATGGCCGGGGTGCCGGGCGCCATACCGATATTGCAACAATGGAGTATCTTTGAAGATGAGGGGGGCGAGGGCCGTTCCATCGATGTGGAGATCAAGGGACCCGACCTGGAACGGCTGATTGCCCTGGGTGGGGAGGTCTTTGCGCAGGTATCCCAGGTGTTGCCGGGCGCCCAGGCGTTTCCCATTCCGGGGCTGGATTTGGGCAACCCGGAGGTGCAGGTGGCGCCGGACCGGCGTCGCGCCGCGGAACTCGGCATCAGCAACCGCGAGCTGGGCTTTGCGGTAAATGCGCTGGTGGATGGTGTCAAGGTCAGTGACTATCAGCATGACGGGAAGGAAATTGACATAAGACTGAAAGCGGAGGAGGGCGTCGTTTATAACACGCACACCCTGGAACAACTGCCGGTGGCCACGCCGGACGGTCGTCTGGTGACGCTCGGCTCCATTGCGGCTGTGACCTTGACGTCCGGGCCGGTGCAAATCAACCACCGTGAACGCGAGCGCACTATTACCATCCGCATCGCGCCGGCAACGCAGATGCCGACCGAAGCAGCCATGGAGATTATCCGGTCGCAGATAGTCGAGCCCATGCAACAGCGGGAAGAACTCGACGGGCTGTACCGGATAGAATTGACCGGCAGCGCCGACAAGCTGGCAAGCGCCGGCGCCGCGCTGAAGTGGAACCTGATACTGGCGCTCATCATCACTTTCCTGCTGATGTCAGCGCTGTTCGAGAGTTTTCTCTACCCCCTCGTTATCCTGTTCAGCCTGCCGCTGGCCGCGCTGGGCGGCTTTCTCGGCCTGGCCGTAGTGAATGCGGCCATTGCCTACCAACCCTTGGATGTGTTGACCATGCTCGGTTTCATCATCCTGCTCGGCACGGTGGTCAACAACCCCATCCTGATCGTGCACCAGTCCTTGAATTACATCAGGAAACAAGGCCTGGAAGCCCACGCCGCCATCCGTGCCGCGGTGCACAGCCGCATCCGCCCCATCTTCATGAGCGCCGGCACCTCCACCTTCGCCATGCTGCCGCTGATCCTGGCGCCCGGCGCCGGTTCGGAACTGTATCGCGGCATCGGCGGCGTGGTCATCGGCGGCCTGCTGCTGTCCACCCTGTTTACCCTGTTCATCGTCCCGGCCATGCTGAGCCTGGTGTTGGATTTGAGGAAGTTGCGGGGCTGATTTTTCCCAACACATCCCGGGCCAACAGCTCCGCGATATGGGCGGCACATACCGACTGCAACCCGCGCCAGGCCGGGACGCTGTTGACCTCCAGCACCAGTAACTTGCCCTGTCGATCGCGTATCATGTCCACGCCGCCGTAGCGGATGCCCGTCGCCTGCGCCGCGCTTTCAGCCAGGTTGCGTAGTTCGGGGGTGAGTTGGGCAGGGCGGCATTCCCCGCCGCGGGCGCGGTTGGTGATCCAGTGTTCCGAGACGCGTTCCATGGCCGCGACCGCCCGCTGGTTAATGACAAAAACCCGCCAGTCCCGGCCATTGCGGTCGGCCTGATCGATGAAACGTTGCAGGTAATACACGCCGTTAATGAGTTCTGCGTCCAGTTGGTAATCGCGGCAATCGATCAGTTGCAGCCCGCGCCCGCAGTTGCCGAACAAGGGCTTCTGGACAACGGCATGACCGTTATCCAGTTGCGTGCGGATCACTGCATGGGCCGTTGCCGCGCTGGCATACACCCACACCGGCGGCGTGGGCACCCGGCGCTGCCCCAGCAGGAAGCTGGTCATGGCTTTGTCCACGGTGCGCTCAATGCTGCGCGCGTCGTTATACACCACCACCCCCGACGCGTGCAGCGCGTGCAGGAGGTCCAGCCGAAACGTCACTTCCTCAAATGTGCCTGCGGCAATGGCGCGTACAAAGGCCGCATCCGGCAGGGTCTCGGCACAGCCCGGAATGCACAGCCCGGCGGGAGACTGTTCGCTGTCAAAACAACACTCTGCCAGGGACAGGATGCGCGCGCGTGCGCCACCGGCGGCAAAGGCAGCTGCCAGTTGCTGCTCATGCCAGCCGTCGTTTTCGGAAAATATGACGATTTGTTTCATAAGTCGGGCATTATAATGCCAACCCATGGACGATAAATCACTGATTATCATCGGCGCCAGCGCCAGGGCCGCGGCGGGTTCCGCCTGGCGCGCCGGCTACAGCCCGTACTGGCTCGACCAGTTCGGTGATGAAGACCTGCGTCGGCGTTTTCCGGGCCAGAATATCACTGATTATCCGCAGCAGGCGACCGCACTGATTGAGCAGGCGCCGGCTGCGCCCTTCATCTACACCGGCGCCATGGAAAACTACCCGGAGGTACTGGCCGCGCTGTGCCGGCGCCGACGCTTGCTGGGCAATCCTGCGCAGATCTGCCTCAACGCCAGGGACCCGTTTCGCTTGCACGACTTGTTCGAGCAAAGCCGGATTCCCGGTCCTGAAGTACGGGCCGACACCCGTGCCGGCATAGACCCGCACACCTGGCTGGTGAAGCCCCTGCGTAGCGCCGGCGGCGCCGGCATCAGGTTCTGCCAGGAGGCCGACATTGGCTCTGGCATTGGCCCTGACTCTGACATGGGTTCCGGCATGGGCTCCAAACCCGGCCGCGACTGCTACCTGCAACAGTACCTGCCCGGGGACAGCTACTCGGCGGTATTTGTTGGCACACGAGACGGCAGCCGGTTACTCGGCGTCACGCGCCAACTGGTTGGTGTGCCGGAATTTCATGCCCCGCAGTTCGGCTATTGCGGCAGTATCGGCCCGGTTGAGCTAACCACAGCAGAAAGACAGCAATGGGAACGGATCGGCGCAGTACTGGTCGCGGAATTTCAGCTGCGCGGACTGTTCGGCGTTGATGCGATCCGGCACGATGGCAGGGTGCATCCGGTCGAAGTCAACCCCCGGTACACCGCCTCGGTGGAAGCACTGGAACTGGCCCTGGAGGTGCGAGCGCTGCAACTCCACCGTCAGGCCTGCGCCGGGCAGCCACTCGAAGCAACAGGCCAGCGACCCCGCCGCCTCATCGGCAAAGCCATCCTGTATGCGCCGGCTGACCTGGTTTTCAAGGCAGTCCCACCGCGCGGTTTCTCCAGCGCCGACATCCCCCCCCAGGGCGCCCACATCAAGCAGGGTCACCCGGTACTCACCATCATAGTGAGTGGAACCGCGCTTGACGCGATAAATCAGAAGTTGAAGCAAGCGGCAGGGTATATTATGCAGGGGATACAATAGTCCAACTATCCCGGAATTTTTTACTCTGACCCCATATATGGATAAAATACCCTGTTTGTAACGTGGAGAGAGACATTGGAACAATTCAGAGGAACAACGATCCTGTCGGTGCGACGCGGCGATAAAGTGGTGGTAGGCGGAGACGGCCAGGTCTCCTTGGGCGATACCGTGATGAAAGGCAATGCCAGCAAGATCAGAAAGCTGTACCGGGAGCAGGTCCTGGCCGGCTTTGCCGGTGGTACTGCGGATGCCTTCACCCTGTTTGAACGCTTCGAGGCCAAGCTGGAATCCTACCAGGGTCAGCTGGTGCGTGCCGCAGTGGAACTGGCCAAGGATTGGCGCACCGACCGCATGCTGCGGCGCCTGGAAGCCATGCTGTGCGTCGCCGACAAATCCGTTTCGCTGCTTATTTCCGGCAATGGCGACGTGATAGAACCGGAGAGCGGCATCATGGCCATCGGTTCCGGCGGCGCGTTCGCCAAGGCCGCAGCGCAGGCATTGCTGGAAAATACGGAACTGGATGCGCGTGCCATTGTCGAAAAAGGGTTACACATTGCCGCCGACATCTGCATTTACTCGAACCGCAGCCTCACCATAGAAGAATTGCCTTGTGCAGGAGCAAAAAAATAATGGAAGCGCAAAAAATAGTGCCAGCCCCAAAAAAAATGGAAGCCCAGGAAAGGATGGAAGCGCTCACACCCAAACAGATCGTGGCCGAACTGGACAAGCATATTATCGGCCAGGATGCGGCGAAGCGGGCCGTGGCAATTGCGCTGCGCAACCGCTGGCGCCGTTCCCAGGTCGATGATGCATTGAGAAACGAGATCACGCCCAAGAATATCCTGATGATAGGCCCCACCGGGGTGGGCAAGACGGAGATCGCGCGTCGCCTGGCTAAACTCGCCAACGCGCCCTTCATCAAGGTCGAGGCGACCAAGTTTACCGAAGTGGGCTATGTCGGCAGGGACGTCGAATCCATTGTGCGCGACCTGGCCGATGTAGCGGTAAAAATGACCCGCGAGGAAGAGCTGGAAAAGGTGCGCGACCGGGCCGAACAGGCCGCGCAGAACCGGGTGCTGGACATCCTGTTGCCGCCGCCCCGCACAGGCCCCGAGGAAGAGGAACAGCCCAATGCCACCAGAGAAAAATTTCTGGTCTTGCTCAACAACGGCGAGCTGGATGACAAGGAGATAGAAATAGAGGTGAATATGCCGGCGATAGGCGTGGAAATCATGGCGCCGCCGGGTATGGAAGAGATGACCAGCCAGTTGCAGGGCTTGTTCCAGAGTATGGGCAGTGAAAAAAAGCGCACCAGAAAAGTGCGTATCAAAGAGGCGCGCAAGATCCTGGCAGAAGAGGAAGCCGCAAAAATGGTCAACGAGGACGAGATCAAGCTGCGCGCCCTGGAGAACGTGGAACAAAATGGCCTGGTGTTCCTTGATGAGATAGACAAGGTCACGCGCCGCGCCGAGGTGAGCGGCGCCGATGTCTCCAGAGAAGGCGTACAGCGCGATCTGCTGCCGTTGGTGGAAGGTTCCACGGTAACGACCCGCTACGGCATGGTAAAAACCGACCACATCCTGTTCATCGCCTCCGGCGCTTTCCATTATTCCAAGCCGTCTGACCTGATCCCGGAATTACAAGGCCGCTTGCCGATACGAGTGGAACTCGACGCCTTAGGCGTGGAGGAGTTCAGCCGCATCCTGGTGGAACCGGACGCCTCGCTGACTCAGCAATATCAGGCGCTGATGCACACCGAGCAGGTGAACCTGTCGTTTTCCCAGGACGGTATCGCCCGTATCGCCGAAATTGCCTGGCAGGTGAATGAGTCCACCGAAAATATCGGCGCCCGACGCCTGCATACGGTGATGGAACGGCTGCTGGAGTCGTTATCCTTTGAAGCCCCGGAGCAGCACGACAAATCCTTTACCGTCGATGCCGGCTATGTGGACGAACACCTGAATGAACTGATCAAGGATGAGGATTTGACCCGGTACATATTATGAGGCCCGTGGCCGTCAATCTGAAGCAGAAGTCACGCTGCCTGGTGCTGGAATACGAGGACGGCAACCGCTTCAGCTTAGGTTGCGAGTTGTTGCGGGTATATTCACCCTCGGCGGAAGTGCGCGGGCATGGTCCCGGCCAGGAAATCCTGCAGACCGGCAAGGAAAACGTCAACATCGACACGATCGAGCCCATGGGCAGCTACGCGCTGAAGCTGTGCTTCGACGACGGCCACAATTCCGGCATTTATACCTGGGATTACCTGTATCAACTGGGCCGGGACCAGGCACGCCTCTGGCAATCCTATCTGGCGGCGCTGGAAAAGGCCGGCTACACCCGTCAGGCGCCATGAACCAGACCGCCAATTTCGACCTCCATAATGCCTGGGGTCAGGGCAAGGAATGCGTCAGATCTCTCAATCTCAGCGGTCAGAGTAAGAAATTCGTCAGAATTTTTACTCTGACCCCCGCTGTCCCATGAACGCCCCGGTCGATTTCGGTTTCCACAAGGTCGCGCCGGCAGAGAAAACCCGGCGCGTGGGAGAGGTGTTCAGCTCAGTTGCCGCCCGTTATGATCTGATGAACGACCTTATGTCCTTCGGCGTCCACCGGCTGTGGAAACGGCTGTGTGTGCACTTAGCGCGCGTGCCGTCCGGCAGCCGGGTGCTGGACCTCGCTGCCGGCACCGGCGATTTGGCTGCGCGGCTGCAGCAGTCGGGTTACGAGGTCGTTGCCTGCGATATCAACGAGGCCATGCTCAGCGCCGGCCGGGACAAGCTGGCCGATCGGGGGCTGGTCAGAGACATCCACTACGTGCGGGCAGATGCAGAGCGGCTGCCGTTTGCCGAACATAGCTTCGACTGCGCCACACTCGCCTTCGGCCTGCGCAACATGACCGACAAGCCGGCGGCGCTGCGCGCTATTCACGCCGGGTTGAAATACGGCGGTCAGGTCCTGATTCTGGAATTTTCCCGAGTCAGCGCCGCATTACTCAGGAAGGCGTATGACGCCTACTCGTTCCATGCCATCCCTGCCCTGGGGAAACTGGTGTTGCAAGACCCGGACAGCTATCGCTACCTGGTCGAGTCAATCAGGATGCACCCGGACCAGGACAGCCTGAAAACCATGCTGGAGCAAGCTGGTTTCGCCCGCGTGGACTACCTGAACCTGTCCGGTGGCATCGTCGCCCTGCACCGGGGATACAAGCTGTGATGAACAATCCGCAGCTGAATTTCAAATGAAAGCCCTCGAACGCCTGCTGAACAATTTGTTGCGCCGGGACCCGGAAACC
>JAPORZ010000007.1 GCA_026709915.1 Gammaproteobacteria bacterium | reverse complement strand
CCCCCTGTATCCGGGCAGCCTATGGCCGGTTACCGGTAAACAGGCACTACCAACCCGCAAAACGGCACACACAGGTCTGTTTCAAATCTCTAACGCGGAATTTGGGGAATCGGACCGACGGACGGAGCTCCGGGCTTGTCAATAACAGATTTCCTGATGCCAACGGTTTACATCATTCGCCAGGGTTATCTTCAGGAAGATTGGCGAAAGTTTTTTGGTGTCAGTCCAACGTGCTTTTTGAATGCACGATGAAAATTTGAGGCTTCGGAATAGCCGACCAGCAGCGCAACCTGCTCTATCGACATAGCTGACATGACACTCTTGACATCCTCACTATAGACTTATAGACTGGTCTATAAGTCTATAAAAGAGATATTCTACAATGAAAGAAATTGGCTCTTACGATGCCAAAACCAATCTCCCTGAGCTATTGCGTCGAGTTGAGTCTGGCGAGGAGTTTACGATAACGAACCGGGGTAAGCCCATCGCAGACTTGGTGCCGAGCCGCGCTTCTGCGCTGCTTAAAGCACAAACAGCGATTGCCAATATCCTACAATCAAAAAAATATCCCATGGATGACAAAACCTTGTCTGACCTCAGGGAGATTGGTCGAAAATGAAGAGTTTTGTACTGGATAATTCAGTAACCATGCGCTGGTTATTGGAGAGTGAGGAACCAACCGACCAGAATTATGCTGAAACAGTTCTGAACACTCTTGCTGATAACAAAGCCATGGTGCCGAACCTGTGGCGTCTGGAAGTCGTGAACGTGTTGCTGAACGCTGAACGGCGTAAGGATATTTCCATCTCCAACGTTGAGAAGTTTATTGCGCAACTGGAAAATCTGCTGATACAGGTTGACCCGTTGACGAATGATCAGGCTTTCAGCAAGACGCTGGTGCTTGCTAATGCCTACAATATCAGCAGTTATGACGCGGCTTACCTGGAGTTGGCTGTCAGGGAGAACCTGCCACTTGCCTCCCTGGATAAACACCTGATCAAAGCCGCCAGAAAAGCAAATGTGGAAATTTATCTCAAATAAGGCTCGTTATTTATTATCAGGCAACATGGATGAATGACAAAACCTTGTTCGGCCTGAAAGAGATGGGACCGGCCTGCCGCCCGGCGCTGCTCCGGCAACTGCGGGAGATGCTCCCTGATGAATGCGTCATTGCTGATGAGGCGGCGCTGCGCGCTTATGAGACTGATGCGCTGACCGCATACCGCCAGCCGCCTATGCTCGCGGTGCTGCCGGAGACGACGGCACAGGTGGCGGCGGTGTTGAAGCTATGCCGCGAGTTGGATGTTAAGGTGGTGCCGCGGGGCGCCGGCACATCCCTGTCCGGCGGCGCTTTGCCCCTGGCGGACGGCATCGTGCTCGGGCTGGGCAAGTTCAACAAGATTCTTGAGGTGGATTTTGATAACCGTTGCGTCGTCGCCCAGTCCGGCGTCACCAATCTGGCGCTGACCGAGGCCGTGCAGCCGCGCGGCTACTATTATGCTCCGGACCCGTCCAGCCAGATTGTGTGCACCATCGGCGGTAACGTCAGTGAAAACTCCGGCGGCGTGCATTGTCTTAAGTACGGCCTGACCACCAATAACCTGTTGGGGCTGGAAATGGTCACCATGGACGGTGAGATCCTGCGCTTAGGCGGCAAGTACCTGGACCCGGCCGGTTATGACTTGCTCGGCATCGTCACCGGCTCGGAAGGTCTATTGGGCGTGATTACCGAAGTGACCGTGCGGATCATACGGGCGCCGCAGACCGCAAAGGCCATGTTGCTGGGCTTTCCCGATAATGAACGCGCAGGACAATGCGTGGCTAACATCATCAGCGCCGGCATCATCCCGGCCGGCATCGAGATGATGGATGAGTTCGCCATCAAGGCCGCGGAGGACTTTGCCCATGCCGGTTACCCGACCGACTGCCCGGCGCTGGTGCTCACCGAGCTGGACGGGCCTGAGGGTGAAGTTAGCGAGTTAATCGAGCAGGTGCGCACAATCGCCGCAGGATGCCAGGCAAGCTTCATCAAGGTCAGCGCATCGGAGCAGGAACGTGAACGTATCTGGGCCGGCAGGAAGGCGGCGTTCCCGGCGCTGGGCGACATTTCACCGGATTATTATTGTATGGACGGCACCATCCCCAGGCGGGAACTGGCACATGTTTTGACCCGCATCCGGGAGCTGTCGAACCACTACGGCCTGCGCGTGGCCAACGTGTTCCATGCCGGTGACGGCAACCTGCATCCGCTCATCCTGTTTGATGCAAATGATAAAGAACAGCTTGAAAAAGCAGAAGAATTTGGCGCGGACATCCTGCGCTTGTGCGTGGCTGTCGGCGGTGTTTTGTCGG
The DNA here is from genome assembly GCA_026709915.1 of Gammaproteobacteria bacterium. Taxonomy (GTDB): domain Bacteria; phylum Pseudomonadota; class Gammaproteobacteria; order Eutrophobiales; family Eutrophobiaceae; genus JAAXHV01. The sequence goes on along the minus strand of JAPORZ010000007.1, from coordinate 10,424 downwards.
GTGAGCACGGCATCGGCATAGAAAAGAAAGACTTAATGCCAGTGATGTTCAACGAGGCTGACCTGCAACAGCAACAACGCATAAAATGCGTATTCGACCCGGCCGGCCTGCTGAACCCCGGCAAGGTATTCCCGGTCCTGCACCGCTGTGCGGAACTGGGCAAGCTGCATGTACACAAGGGGAATATTCCGTTTCCCGAGATACCCAGGTTCTGATGATGCGTCTGCAGATAACCACCGTGGTTGTTACCTCTATTTATTTCCTGATCACCCTAAAATCATCTGCGTTAATCTGCGTCACCCGCGGATAAATATGAATAACGAACATTTTTCCCCGGAGTTGGAACAGCAAGCCCTCGAACTGGTACAGTGGTCTGTGGCTGAAGGCAAGACCCTTGCCATACGGGGGACCAATACCAAGCAAGGCTTTGGCTTGCCGATCAAGGCGGATTGTGTCCTGACCATGTGGCGACTGGCCGGTATTTGTGAATACCACCCGGAGGAACTGGTGATGGTCGCCCTGCCCGGCACCCCGCTGGCAGAGATCAGGCAGGAACTGACCCGGCATAACCAGCACCTGGCCTTTGAACCACCGTCCTTGAACCGGCTCTACCGGAGCGATGAGGAAGGCACCCTGGGCGGCGTGTTCATGGGCAATCTGGCCGGTCCGCGCCGCTTCAAGGCCGGCAGCGCGCGCGACCACATCCTCGGCGTGCGGGCTATCAATGGACGCGGCGAGCTCTGGAAATCCGGCGGCAAGGTGATCAAGAACGTCAGCGGTTACGATATGAGCAAGTTACTGACCGGTTCCTGGGGCACCTTGTCCGTGGTCACGGAACTGAGCTTCAAGGTCCTGCCGGCGCCGCCGGTATCTCGCAGCCTGGCCGTATGGGGCTTGTCGCCCCGGCTGGGACTGGCCTTGCTGGCGCAGGTCGCCTCCACGCCTTGTGAAGCCTCCGGTCTTGCCTACCTGCCTGCTGCGGCGCTGGCGGCAATCGCGCAAAATGATATGTCGCTTAAAGATGAAGCCCTGACCCTGATACGCATGGAAGGCACTGAAGTATCCGTCGCAGAGCGTGTGCAAGCCATCCACCAATGGCTACCACCGGCTTGTCAACACAACCTGCTCGAACAGGCTGAGTCGGCGTTAGCCTGGTCATGGGTGTGCGACGCGGCGCCGTTATTTGATGAGCAGCGCACCCCCATCATCCTGAAAATCTCAATGCCCCCCGCCGACGCCTGGAACCTGATCCGGTTTATCGACGAGCTGCGCGGTTGTCTCTGGTATCTGGATGCAGCCGGTGGCTGGCTCTGGGTGGGTATCTGTCAGGTATCGGGAGCAGATAAACTTCATGCCCTGATACGGGAAGTGCGCGCCGCCGCCGGCAGCGCCACCCTGTATCGGGCGCCGCTTCCTGTCAAACAGAGCGCCGGCATTTATTGTTTTGCGGACGAGTCAGTTAAACGCTTGAATGAAAAGATTAAACACAGCTTCGATCCGAGCAACCTGTTCAATCCTGGCAGGCTGGGCCTTAATTAACCATGCGCACTGACTTTAGCGCGGCACAACTGGCCAATCCGGCCTTGGAAGAAGCCAATGACATCCTGCGCAAGTGCGTGCATTGCGGTTTTTGTAACGCCACCTGCCCCACCTTCAAACTGCTCGGCGATGAACTGGACGGGCCGCGTGGGCGTATCTACCTGTTAAAAGACCTGCTTGAAAACGAGGCAACGCCATCGAAAAAAGTGGTGACGCATATAGACCGGTGCCTGTCCTGCCTGTCCTGCATGAGCACCTGCCCTTCCGGCGTTAATTACATGCACCTGGTGGATACGGGGCGTAGCTATATCGAGAAAAAATTCAGGCGCCCGCTGCCAGAGCGCCTGTTTCGGAGGCTGCTGATAGCCTTTCTGCCTCATCCCCGGCGGTTTCGCCTGTTATTCAGGCTGGCGCGCTTGCTCGCGCCTTGCCGCAGGCTGTTGCCCGGGCGGATCGGGCACGCCGTCGGGCTTGGTTCCTCGTCAAAGCCGCGTGCAATGCCATCACCCCCCACAGCCCGGCACGACACCGGCCAGACTGTGGGACTGCTTGCCGGTTGTGTGCAACAGGTCATGGGGGTCGAGATTAATGACGCCAGTGCGCGCCTGCTGGCGCGGTTGGGCTACCGCGTACAGCTGCTTGCCGAACCCGCCTGTTGTGGCGCCATTGAGCATCATCTGGGCCGGACAGACCTGGCAGACAAGCGTTTCCGGCAGAATATTGCCGCCTGTACCAGGCATATTGATGAACAGGGACTGACAGCCTTGCTGGTCAATGCCTCCGGCTGTGGCACCATGCTGAAAGACTACGGGCACCTGTTCCGTAATGACTCTGTCCTAGCGCCGGAGGCCGGGAAAATCAGCGCCGCGACCCTGGATATTGTCGAGTTCCTGTTTGACCGGCATACCCTGGACCGGAACGACGAGATGCAAGACGTCCGCGTCGCCTACCAGAGCCCCTGCTCCATGCAGCATGGTCAGCGCATAGATCGGCAACCCGTAGCCTTACTGGAACAAGCCGGCTTTACCGTGCAGGAACTTCCCGAAAAACACCTGTGCTGCGGCTCTGCCGGCGCTTATAACCTGCTGCAACCGCACCTGGCAACCGAACTGGGAAAGGGCAAGGCCGCATACATCAACGCGACCAGCGCTGACGTAGTCGCCAGCGGCAACCTAGGCTGTATGACCCATCTGCGCCAGTTTACCGGTATTCCCATCGTGCATACGGCAGAGCTGTTAGACTGGGCGACGGGTGGACCGAAGCCCTTTTGATTTTATGGTGCCCAGGGCCGGACTCGAACCGGCACGGGGTTTCCCCCGAGGGATTTTAAGTCCCTTGTGTCTACCAATTTCACCACCCGGGCCTGAGCGTGGATATGCAAGGAGCCTCTGGCTGTCAGAGGCACACTGAAGTTTGGAGGCTGGAGTCGGAATCGAACCGGCGTCGACGGCTTTGCAGGCCGCTGCATAACCACTCTGCCACCCAGCCTGGGTTTGGTTTCTGCTGCAAGGTAAAAAAACCCCGCTACTGGCGTCGGGGTGGGTTTCTGTCTGGAGCGGGAAACGAGACTCGAACTCGCGACATTCACGTTGGCAACGTGATGCTCTACCAACTGAGCTATTCCCGCAATGTTTGCATCGGGGCATTGTAACCCGTTTGCGCGGTCTGTCAAGGCGCGATTTCCCCGCATGATTTCCCCGCATGACTTCCTTGAGCGAGGTCATCAAGCGCCCTCTTTCAGTTTCGGCCAGGCGCTGGCCAGGTATTGGCACATGGACACCAGGGTCAACCCTGCGGCGACATACAACAGCGCCAGCCCGGCGCCATATACCGGGAAACCGTACAGCGGCATGGCGTAGATCAGCATGGGCAGGGCCGTCATCTGGGCGATGGTCTTGATCTTGCCATAGACGGATACGGCCACCTTGCTGCGCGCGCCTAGTTCTGCCATCCATTCGCGTAGCGCCGAGACGGCAATCTCCCGACCTATAATCACCGCAGCCGGCAACGTCAGCAGGATGCCGGGGTTGCGTTCGACCAGCAGCACCAGGGCCACTGCCACCATCAGCTTGTCGGCAACCGGGTCTAAAAACGCGCCCAGTTTCGAGGTCTGCTGTAATTTACGCGCCAGAAAACCGTCCAGCAGGTCGGTAATGGCTGCGATGATGAAGATCATGCAGGCCACCTGGTTGCTCCAGTTGAACGGCAAATAAAAAACCACCGTGAAAACAGGAATCAAGCCGATCCGGAACAGTGTGAGAATGTTGGGCACGTTCATCAGAACTACTCGTCTCCGTGCAATGAAGCGTAGATTTTCTCTGCAAGATTGTTGCTGATTCCGGGCGTCCTGGCAAGTTCTTCGACACCGGCGCGGGACACCGCTTGCAGGCCACCGAAGTAGCGAATAAGTTCTCGCCGACGCTTGGCGCCAACCCCCGCTATATCCTCCAGCGCCGATTGGGTGCGCTTGCGACTGCGTTGTTGTCGATGGCCGGTTATGGCAAAGCGATGCGCTTCGTCGCGTATCTCCTGAATCAGGTGCAGGGCTGATGAATCAGCCGGCAAACTCATTTCATTTTTGCCATCAGAAAAAACCAGCCGCTCCAGGCCGGGCTTTCTTGAGCGCCCTTTGGCCACGCCGAACAAGGCCACTTCATCGATTTGCAGCTCTTCTGCCACGGACCTGACGGCGCCCACCTGGCCCTTGCCGCCATCGATCAAAATAAGGTCGGGCAACTTCCCCTCTGTTTTCCTGACGCGGGAATAGCGCCGGCTGAATGCTTGGGCGATGGCGGCGTAGTCATCACCCGCCGGCACATCCTTGATATTGAACTTGCGATAATCGGCCTTCACCGCGCCTTCCTCATTGAAGACGACGCATGAGGCCACCGTAGCCTCACCGCCGGTATGACTGACGTCAAAACATTCAACGCGCATGACCGGTTCGTTCAGGCGCAGCGCGTCCTGCAGGTTCTCGAACCGAGTCAGATATTTGTCCTTGGCAGAGAGGCGGGACTGCAAGGCTATGGCGGCGTTGTTCAAAGCCATTGCCATCCACTGCTTGCGTTCACTACGGTGCTTGTGTTTAAGCCTGACCGCTTTTCCCTTGCGCTCGCTAAGCAGCGCCGTTAAGGTTTGTGCATCCGCAACGTTGTGACTGAGCAGGACTTCCGCCGGCGTCTGCCGGTTACGGGAACCGGTAAGGTAATACTGAGGCAGGAATGCGTTGAGCACTTGTGCTTGCGTCAACTCGCCAGTGTGGCTGGGGAAAAATACCTTGTTGCCCAGGTTCAAACCGCCGCGAATGAAAAACACCTGCACACAGGCTTGCCCCCCTGCCATGGCGCAGGCAACGAGGTCCAGCTCCCCTTTTGGCGCGCTGACATACTGGCTTTCCTGAATTTTCCTCAGGCTGCTGATCTGGTCGCGATACTGTGCCGCACGTTCATAGTCCAACCGATCTGCGGCCTGTTGCATGGGCACGGTCAGTTCTTCGATAACATCCTCATTACGGCCTTCCAGGAACATGACGGAGTGTTTTACGTCCTGCTGGTACACCGCGGCGTCAACTAACCCCACACAGGGCGCAGTACAGCGCTTGATCTGGTATTGCAGGCAAGGCCGGGAACGATGCTTGAAGAAATTATCGTCGCACTGGCGGATTTTGAACAACTTCTGCGTCAGGTTCAGGGTACAGCGGGCCGATTTAGCGCTGGGATACGGCCCGAAATACTGGCCGGCGCCCGACTTAGCGCCGCGGTAGAAGCTCAAGCGAGGAAATTCCCGGTCACCGGACAGATACAGATACGGGTAACTCTTGTCATCCCGTAACACCACGTTATAGCGCGGCTTGTGCTGTTTGATAAGATTGCTTTCCAGCAGCAAGGCTTCAGCTTCGGTACGCGTAACCGTTACCTCAACTGCACAAACCTGCTTGACCATAGCCCGGGTCTTGGGCGAATCCGAGCGCTTGCCGAAATAACTGGCGACTCGTTTTTTCAGGTCCTTGGCCTTACCCACATAAAGCAATGTCCCCGCGGCATCGAGCATCCGGTACACGCCCGGATAATGGGTCATGGTCTCCAGCGCGTGCTTCAGGTCTTCTTGAGCGGGCATTATTACCGGGCGCCTTAGCGGGAACCTCTGATTTTTGTTTGTGAAGTTGGCCTCTCCGCACTTATGTCCGGCCAATCCCTGGTCGGCAGGTCTGCGGTCGTCAGTAGGGGACAAAAAACAAATTACCTGCCATTATGCAGCGCCCTGATCATGAGGGTTTAGAGGCTCCTTAAAACTGGTAGCTGACTTCCACAGCCCAGGCGCGCCCGTTACCGGGGTGGATGAACGAACCACCGAATTCAGGCGCCGGAATCACCTCGGCCAGATAATTTTCATCCATAAGGTTCTTCACAACGCCGTGCAGCCCCCAGGTGTCGGACTGTAACCCGGCCCTGAGGTTGATCAGGCCATAACTCTCGCGTTGTGACAGCCGGTGGTTCATAAGCCCAAAGTTCAGCGCGGTAAACAGGGTCGGGGTGCTGTCACCGGCCTGCGTCGTTGCAAACCAGGTGGGTCCTACAGCCGTGTAATCGACGCGCGAGGTAAAATCCACACCGTCCAGTATCCCTGTGGGCTTGATGAATTCCGCGCCGAAGTTGAAGGTGTATTCCGGCGCATAAGGCACCCGGTTGCCGGCGGTTTGCGGGCGGTTGCTGCTTTTGTCTATCTTGGCATTGGTCACGGCGCCCCCACCGTACAATTTCAAGGCATCGGTAAACTGCACGCTCAGCGTTGCTTCAAGCCCGGTGATGGAGACCTCATCAATATTGGATACCACGCGCAGCAGGCCAAAAGGCCCCACCAGAAAATTGAATATCTGCATGTCATCCACCAGTGTATGGTAGGCGGCGCCCTCCAGGTTGACGCGTCCGTCCGCCCACTGTGACTTGAAGCCCACCTCAAAGGCATTCGAGGTTTCCTTGTTGAACTGGTCGCGGATGGATAGTTGCGCGCCCAGGCCGGCCCCGCCTGCGCTCACCGGATCGAGCAAAGCATTGTTGAAAAACAAATCGACAATGGCCTGACTCCCCAGGTTATTGAAGCCACCACTCTTGAAGCCGACACCCCAGCTGCCGAAAAACGTGAGGTTATCAGTGGCATTCCAGCGAATGCTGAGCTTTGGCTGTAACTCTTCGAACGTTTTCTTCCGGTCTGGAATGGCCTGATTGATGGTGCAGCTGTCAAAGTCAATAAAGGCAGGGTTCAAGGGCGAACCGGGGCCATCGCCCAGGCCGGGGCAAGGGAACAAGCCTAGTGGAAACACTAAAAAGGTATCGGTATAGTCAATATACCGGGACGTCTGTTGCGCCGGGGACGGCACCAGTGAGCGTACCTTACGTTTCTCGTTGTCATATCTCAGTGCCGCAGAGACTTCCAGTTCTGGCATGACGTCATAAGCCAACTGTCCAAAAACGGCGAACACCTCGGTGTCAAAACCGTCATAAACCAGCGCTTCTGTGGTCGGGCCGACCAGCGCGCGTTGCGCCCGGGCGCCGGCAATCAGATTCTCGCCGGGGTCAGTGACGTTGGCCACGCCGACCTCGCGCTCTAAGTTCAGGTAATACAGCCCACCCTGCCAGCGCAAGCGCTGATCGCCCGGCGAGGTGAGACGGATTTCAAAACTGTAATCTTCCTGGTTGCGCTCCTGGTATTGGGCGCCGTCGCAAGTAGTGGGGCCAAACGGGCCGAAGAATGCGGCCGGATCCAGCGGGTTGCCGGGATTGGACTGCGGCGCCGGCAAGGGATCAGACATGGCTGTGGAGGCGGCTGTCTGCTGACATATCGGGTCTGCCGAAAATACGCCAAAAGAGGCATTGGTGCCGTCGGCCAGGAAGGACTGTTCAATATCACTGTATAAGAACCAGCCGGTCAAGGCGCCCCACCCCATGTCATAGTCTGCCTTAATGGAAAAATCCATGGACTGCTGGTCGTTCTCAGGGTCGATATTGCCCTGGAACACAAAGGGATGGTCGTTCACATCTTCAAATAATGGCGTGCCGGGGGGAATAACGCCGAAAATATCCAGTGCAAAGGCGGCATTGTAGGTAATGGCTGCGGCGTCGGCCTCGCCATAGTGTGCGCGCACATCCACGCTCAGGTCTTCATGCGGCTCCCAGAGCAGGCGGCCATTGACATTGTAGTTTTCAAAATCATCGACAATATGCGTGCCGGGGTCGGCGCTGACGTTGGTGTTTTCGTAAAAACCCTGGGTGTCGCGGTAGTTGACATGCAGCCTGCCGGCCAGATTCTCACTCAGGCCGCCGCCGGCATGGGCCGACACATAGTAGCTTTCCCGGTTGCCGGCTGAGGCTTTTATTCCTGCTTCAAATTCCTGTGTGGGTCTTTTTGTGGTAACCAGGATGGCGCCGGCGGAGGCGCTACGACCATAGATCGCGCCCTGGGGCCCTTTCAGCACCTCAATTTGCTGTAAATCGGCAAATTCCCGATTAAACGCGCTGGGGTTGGTGTGCAGGATGCCATCGACGATGAAGGCGAAGTTTGCCTCAGCATCGCGGGTGCCGTTGATGCCGCGAATGCTGACCTGACTATCGCCAACCTCGGCGGTATCGGTTAAGGAAACGCCAGGCGTCAGCGCAATAAAGTCTTCGGCCCGTTCAATGGCAGCTCGCTCGATCACGCTTGTCGTGAACGCAGTGATCGATGCCGGAACATCCGTCAGCGCTTCTTCACGTTGTCGGGCGGTCACGACAATTTCTTCAATTTCATACCCCTGCGACTGCGCCAACGCCACGCCGGGCAGGGCAACCGCCACAAGCACGGTGGATAATGATAGGAAACCACAGATATAATTGTTATTCATGGAATGCTGCCTCCGGCTCACCGGTGTATATAAAGCGGGGTATTCTATCAGCTTGAACAAAAAAAATCCCCCGGCCCATTCGGACCGGGGGATTGTTTCATTAAGCCCTGGCGGTGACCTACTCTCGCACGGGAAACCCCGCACTACTATCGGCGCTACGTCGTTTCACTTCCGAGTTCGGCATGGGATCGGGTGGTTCCAACGCGCTATGGCCGCCAGGAAATCGGCGTAAGGAGTGGAGCGAACTGCGCCCGCCCGAGTTTAATCCGGGACCCACTCCTTATAGATTGACGCAGCTGACATCAGTTGCGGCAATCATCAATTCAGGAAACCGAAAAGCCAAGGTTATCGCACTGTTATCAGTACATAACAGAACGTTTGAGTGTTATATGGTCAAGCCGCACGGGCAATTAGTACTGGTTAGCTTCATACATTACTGCACTTCCACACCCAGCCTATCAACCTCGTAGTCTACGAGGGCCCTTCAGTGAGCATAAAGCTCAGGGGAGAACTCATCTTGAGGGGGGCTTCCCGCTTAGATGCTTTCAGCGGTTATCCCGTCCGTACATAGCTACCCGGCAATGCCACTGGCGTGACAACCGGAACACCAGAGGTACGTCCACTCCGGTCCTCTCGTACTAGGAGCAGCTCCTCTCAATTCTCCAACGCCCACGGCAGATAGGGACCGAACTGTCTCACGACGTTCTAAACCCAGCTCGCGTACCTCTTTAAATGGCGAACAGCCATACCCTTGGGACCTGCTTCAGCCCCAGGATGAGATGAGCCGACATCGAGGTGCCAAACACCGCCGTCGATGTGAACTCTTGGGCGGTATCAGCCTGTTATCCCCGGAGTACCTTTTATCCGTTGAGCGATGGCCCTTCCATACAGAACCACCGGATCACTAAGACCTGCTTTCGCACCTGCTCGACGTGTCTGTCTCGCAGTCAAGCACCCTTTTACCTTTGCGCTCGTAGCACGATTTCCGACCGTGCTGAGGGTACCTTCGTGCTCCTCCGTTACTCTTTGGGAGGAGACCGCCCCAGTCAAACTACCCACCATACACTGTCCCCGATCCGGATAACGGACCTGGGTTAGAACCCCAAACACACCAGGCTGGTATTTCAAGGTTGGCTCCACGGCAACTGGCGTCGCCGCTTCAAAGCCTCCCAGCTATCCTACACAAGTATGTTCAGAGTCCAGTGCAAAGCTGTAGTAAAGGTTCACGGGGTCTTTCCGTCTAGCCGCGGGTACACTGCATCTTAACAGCGAGTTCAATTTCGCTGAGTCTCGGGTGGAGACAGTGTGGCCATCGTTACGCCATTCGTGCAGGTCGGAACTTACCCGACAAGGAATTTCGCTACCTTAGGACCGTTATAGTTACGGCCGCCGTTTACCGGGGCTTCGATCAAGAGCTTCGCCGAAGCTAACCCCATCAATTAACCTTCCGGCACCGGGCAGGCGTCACACCCTATACGTCCTCTTACGAGTTTGCAGAGTGCTGTGTTTTTAGTAAACAGTCGCAGCCACCTGGTCACTGCAACCCCTTTCTGCTCCGGCCGCAAGGCCTTCACATACCGGGGGCACACCTTCTCCCGAAGTTACGGTGCTATTTTGCCGAGTTCCTTCACCCGAGTTCTCTCAAGCGCCTTAGGATTCTCTCCTCGCCCACCTGTGTCGGTTTGGGGTACGGTCTGTCATAATCTGAAGCTTAGAGGTTTTTCCAGGAAGCATGGCATCAATCACTTCTCTCACCACCGAAGTGGTAAAATCGTCATCACGCCTCAGGATTGTGTGCCCGGATTTGCCAAAGCACACTCCCTACACGCTTAAACCGGGACGTCCAACACCCGGCTGACCTAGCCTTCTTCGTCACCCCATCGCAATTAAAACAGGTACAGGAATATTAACCTGTTGTCCATCGACTACGCCTTTCGGCCTCGCCTTAGGAGCCGACTCACCCTGCGCCGATTAGCGTTGCGCAGGAAACCTTGGGCTTTCGGCGTGC
>JAPORZ010000188.1 GCA_026709915.1 Gammaproteobacteria bacterium | reverse complement strand
TGCCACGGAGGGCATTTTTAGAGGTTACCTTATGACCAGTTATATTTTATGAAATCCATAAACACCATCGGCGCGGCAAAGTTCAAGGAACAATGTCTGGCATTGCTTGACAATCTTGATAAACAGGGGCTTGTGATTACCAAACACGGCCGGCCCGTCGCCCTGCTCACCCCTTATCCGAAAGAACCCGGGGCACTGATCGGTTCGCTGCGCGACAAAATTGCCGTGCGCGGCGATATTCTCTCGACCGGACTGGCATGGGACGCCGATGCTCAACCTTGACACACATGTTCTGGTACACGCATTGCGCGATGAAATCCGACCTCGCGAAAAGACTTTGCTCAGGGATAATCCATGGAGCATTTCCGCTATCGTACTATGGGAATTAGCCAAGCTTATTCAACTGGGCAGGATATCGCTTGATCTCTCGGAACCCGCGGTGGAGACTGTGTTATCAAGTATACACGTATGGCCCCTTGATCTGGACATAGCTCGCGCGTCAACCCAACTTGATTTCCGGGCTGACCCGGCGGATGAATTGATAGCCGCGACCAGCATTGTCTACCGTGTACCGTTACTTACGCGAGATAGGCGCATTCGGAGTTCAAAACTCGTGCCTCTGGCCTGACAAGGGCACCCTTGGAAATCAGAGGTTCCCTGTATAATCAGCCAATGTACCGCCCTGTTTATGCTACAATTGCACAATGAAAACTACTATTGATATTCCTGAAAGAGAGTTAGCGGATGCCATTCAGTTTGCCAACGCCAAGACCAAGCGTGAGGCTGTAGTGACGGCTATCATTGATTTCAATCAGCGCAAGCGCATGGTGCAACTTATGAAATATGCCGGCACTTGTGAGGCGCTGGTCAGCGCGGGCGCGTTGCAAGCGGAACGCCGACAGGGTTGATGTCGTTGATCCTCGTTGATAGTTCCTCTTGGATTTATCTGCTTCGTCCCAACGGCGACCCTATAGTCAGGTCCGGGGTTGAGCAGGCATTGCGCTCAGGCTAGGCTTGTTGGTGTCCACTGATTCAACTGGAACTGTGGAATGGCGCTGGCGGCAGGCAGGAGAAAAAAGTTTTGCGGGAATTTGCGGAGGTTCTCCCCGAGCTACCCATTACTGGTGGTGTCTGGGAAGCAGCCTATGATCTCGCGCGCCGAGCCCGGAAGCATGGGGTCACAATTCCGGCCAGCGATTTGATCATTGCAGCTTGCGCGCGCTATCACCAGGTGGAGCTGGAAACCGCGGATCAGGATTTTGCAAAGTTGGAAATACTTGGCGACACCAACAACAGGATCAAGTGACACGAAACTAATATGAGTAATTCCTCAAGAGGAGGAGTTAAGATGCAAAGAAAGGTTTGTCTTCCCCTATTAACGGAGGTTCCCAAAAGTTGAAAAACTGCTTTGTATTTCGCACATCTGGTAGCAGATTCGTTCAATCTGAGCTGAAGGAAGGGCGCCTCCGGCAGGGCTGGTCACCTGCCGGCACTTCACTCCTGGATGCTAATGGTGATGAACGAGGATCAGAAGATTGGAGCAAAGCCTACAGGGATGCTTGGGGAGAAGAACCCAGTCCCAGGCGGTATTCGATACTTAGGCGTATGCTGGATATGAAGCAGGATGATCTGGTAATTTGCCCCAAAGCGCCAGACGATGGGCATTTTACGATTGCGAGGGTGTGTGATACCTACCGTTTTGAGGTGGCAGCAGACAACTAATAATGGAACGTGTCTCCGAAAGCCAGAAAAAAGCCGCCAAATGTTTTATAGATTCCGTTAACACCCCCAACTGGAGCCACGATCAATTCGAGGCGGCCGTGGGCAAAGCCTTTGAGCGCAAAGGATATGAGCGCCTCTGGGGGAGCAACCCACGAAATGACGGTGGGGACGCCGATCATGTGTTTGGCTTACCGGTGTTTGGAATTGATGAACTGGATGTATTAGACCGTACCCCTTTGCTGATAGTACAAGTCAAGCATAAAACAGGGCGTGACTATAATGGTAACCTCTGAAAATGCCACGGATGGCATTTTTAGAGGTTACCATAACAATATTGCCGGACCCTTGAAGTGGGTGAGGTATCGTGGAAATGATAAACACGGCAACGATTCAACAGCCGTCTGAGAACCAGCGCAACAGGTTCCTGTTGCTCCGCTTCCTCCCGTATCCGTGTCTCCTGGTGACCGGCGCCAAGAGAGATGGTTTTGGGTTTTCTGAAACCTGTCTGAAGGAACGTCAATGTCTCTTCAGCGAAAATCAATGAATCACTCGCTCCGTGGAACAGCCTCATCCGGTAGGAATCCGTTCCGTTGTCAACTTCAAACAGTAATTCAGCTTCCATTTGCGGGGTAACCTTGGGTCCGAAATACAAATTAGCCGTAGCCCGACCCGTAGCCCCGATATGTTGCTGTAACCTTTCCGCCATCAATTCATTCATCAACTTGAAGAAGGCGATAAGGTTGCTTTTGCCGGCGCCATTGGCGCCGATCAAAATATTGAGAGGACCAAGCTCCAGTGTTACCTCCTTGATGGAACGAAAGCCCTTAATTGTGACTTTTTTCAATTCGGACATATTACTATTCTGACGTTCAGCGCAGTTTCCAGACAGTGAAATGCAACTTCATACTCCGCACCCGATTATAACTCAGGAACATCCCCTTAATAGCTTTCCTTTCGCTATAGCAAAAATGCAGGTGAATACAGAGGATGAATCACTTATACTCCCCGCATGGAAACCGATTTTGAGCCAGAATTCAGTAACGATTGCGAGCTTATTGCCACGGTTATCGCGTTTATCCGGGATAACGCCGTGTGGGAGCCTACGCTTGATGAGGTGGCGGCCCGGGTGGACCTGAACCCCGGGGAGTTGCAGCGCAAGTTCACAGCTTGGGTAGGGGTCGGGCCCGAACGGTTTCTGGAGCTTCTCACGGTGCAGCACAACAAGGCGTTGCTGGATCAAGCGGCTGACGCGTCGGAGTCCGCGCCGGACCTGGGCCGGGCCGGGTCGGGCCGCCGACATGATCGGTTTGTGACCATGCAGGCGGTTACCCCCGACCAATACAGGGGCCTTGGCAGTGGTTTGCGTATTGATTACGGGTTCCATTCCAGTCCGTTCGGGCCGATGTTGCTGGCGTTGACGGATAACGGCATCTGTGAACTGGCGTTCGGTGACTATATGCTGGAAGCAGAGGTGGAGGATATGGACAGACGCTGGCCGGGCGCGCAGATTTTTGAGGAACCGGAACGCACCGAGCCGATCGCCGACCGGCTGTTCCACCCCGACCGGCACGCACAGGATAACGACGAAACAGGATACCGCCTGTTTGTAAAAGGCACCGACTTCCAGCTCAACATCTGGCGCGCGTTGCTCAGGATATCGGCGGGGAGCCTCATCTCCTACAAACAACTGGCGCATCTGACCGGCAACCCTGAGGCGGTAAGAGCCACTGCCTCCGCCGTGGGCGCCAACCCGGTCTCCTACCTGATTCCCTGCCACCGCGTCCTGCGCGCCTCCGGTGAACTGGGCGGCTACCATTGGGGCGTTGAGCGCAAACAAGCCATGATCGCCTGGGATTCGGCGCGTGTCGAAACGCGGGTGTAAAATGGACGATAACTGAGGACACTACCTTGAAACTGACATTTGTGCTGGTGCATGGTTCCATGCACGACGGTTCCTGCTGGGACGGTGTGATTGCGGAACTTAAGCGTCTGGGCCACAGCGCCTACGCGCCGACCATGGCCGGGCATGGTGAGGATGCCGGCAACTTTTTTACCCAGGCGGACTGTGTGGATTCGGTGGTGGATTACATCCTGGCGCGGGACCTTAACGACTTTGTGCTGGCGGGGCACAGCTTTGCCGGTATCGTTATACCAAACGTGGCTGAGCGGGTAGCCGCACGCGTCAACCGGGTGGTTTTTCAGAACGCCATGGTGCTGGAAGACGGGCAGTGCATCTATGACGTGATAACGCCGGCACATCGGCAGATGTTTGACGCGATGCTCAAGAAAGAGGGTGACCGGGCCAACTGGATGTTGCCGTTTGAGGTGTTTCGGGAAGCGTTCATCAACGATGCCGACCTGAAAACGGCCCAGGAGGTGTATGCCAGGCTCAAGCCGGTCTGCGTTTATTCACAGAACGAGAAGATCAACATGCAGGGGTTTCAGCGCCTGAATGTGCCCAGGAGTTACATCAACTTCACTGATGACGTGGTCTTACCCCACGGCGAGTATGCCTGGTATCCGCGGATGGCGGCGCGTCTGGGTCTGTGCCGGGTGGTGCAGAAGCCGGGCAGCCACGAGGTCTGTTACACCAACCCGAAACTGCTGGCAGAGGCATTGATAGAGGCCGGCAGACCTTAATCTGCATAGTATGCGCTTTTTATCCTTTCTGTCAGGATTGTCCCTGGGCCTGCTGGTGGCATTCATCGTCTTTCTGCGCTACCAGGTGGTTGACCCCGAGCCGGACACAGGCCAGCAGGCACGGGCCGAACAGGAACAACCGGACGTTACCTTCACCTTCTACGACACGTTGCGGAACAAGAAAGTCAATATTTCCGAATGGATGGCTGGGGATAAGGACAGCGGGACCGCTGCAACCGGCGTAGACGCGTTGACCGTTCCCGGGGTCGAGCCAGACCGTGGACGCGTCGAAGCACAACAACAACCGGCAACCCCGGACCGGAGCGTGACACAACCGGACACTGTTTACGTACTGCAAGCGGGTTCATTCAAAGATTTCAACTCGGCCGACGAGGTCAAGGCGCAACTGGCCTTGCTGGGGCTCTTTGCCGATATTCAACGGGTCATGCTCAACGAAAAGGACATCCGCCACCGGGTACGCCTGGGCCCGTTCAACAGCGCCCGGGAAATGCGCGCAATCAGCCGCACACTCAAGGATAACAACATGGACTTCCTGGTGCTGGAACTACGCGCAGGGCAGGGTTTATCCGCAAATTAAGGCCACCCCTACAGCAAATCCTGCGGGTCGATATCCAGGTGCCACCTTACCCGTTTTGCTTCTTGCATGGATTCCAATGTCTGGCGCCAGGGGGTCAGGGCCTGGTGCAAGGTGTTCCTGTTGCCGGACTGGACCAGCAGCTGGCAGCGGTAGCGGCCTCTCCTCTTTTCAATGGGCGCTGCAAGCGGCCCGAAAACGGCCAGATTGTCGCGCTGTTTCAGGCTGTTGCGAGCCAGACGCAAGAATTTTTCAGCAACTTCCTGTTTGGTGGCTTCGGCGCCCAGTAACGCCAGGTGCGTGTAGGGAGGCAGTTGCGCCTGCCTTCTTTCCCTGAGCAGCAGGTCGGCAAACTCCCGGTAATTCCTGTTCACCAGGGTTTGCAACAGCGGGTGTTCAGGGAAATGGGTCTGAATATAGACGACGCCAGGCTGTTGCTCGCGCCCGGCCCTGCCGCTGACCTGGACAATAAGCTGGGCCATGCGTTCGCTGGCGCGAAAATCTGCGCTCAGCAGACCTGCGTCCGCATCGACGATTCCCACCAGGGTGAGGCGCGGAAAATGGTGTCCCTTGGCCAGCATCTGGGTGCCGATAAGTATATCGGCATCCCCGGCGGTGATCGCCCGCAGCATTTTCTCCATGGAGCCCTTGCGGCGCGTGCTGTCGCGGTCTATGCGCAATATTTTTGCACCAGGGAAGTGTCCGGCCAAGGTCTGGTCCAGACGCTGGGTGCCGTGGCCTACCTCAACGAGTTGCGGCCGCTCACAGTCAGGACACAGGGCCGGCAAGGCCTTGCGGGCATCGCAATGATGGCAAATCAGGCAGTTTTTATCCTTGTGAAACGTCATCTTGGCGCTGCAGCGCGTGCATTCGGCATACCAGCCACAATCATGGCAGAGAATGACCGGCGCGTAACCTCTGCGGTTCAGAAACAACAGAGCCTGATTGTTACTTTCGAGGGTGCGGGTAATTTCATTCAGCAGGGTTTTTGATAGCGCGCCCGACACGGGTTGTTTGCGCAGGTTAATAACACGGACTTCCGGCGGCTTGGCGCCCGCAGCCCGCGCCGGCAAGGTTTGCGGCAGGTATTTTCTGCCCTTGACGTTGTTGATGGTTTCCAGGGAAGGCGTGGCGGAACCTAGCGTCACCGGCACCTCGTCAAACTTGCCGCGTACCACGGCGATGTCCCTGGCGGAATAGCGAAAGCCGCTGTCCTGTTTATAGGATGGGTCATGTTCCTCATCCACCACATACAGCCCCGGCGCTTTGAGCGGCATCCAGACCGCAGAGCGAGTGCCGATGAGCACCGCCGCCTCGCCGTCGCGCGCGGCCAGCCAGTTACGCAAGCGTTCCGTGTCGCTTAACGCCGAGTGCTGAACCAGGATGGCAACCGGCAAGCGTTGTTTGAGCCGCTCGATGAATTGCGTGGTCAGACCGATTTCCGGCACCAGGATCAAGGCTTGCCGACCCTGTTCTGTCACGCGCCGCACCGCTTCGATGTAAACTTCGGTCTTGCCGCTGCCGGTAATCCCTTGCAATACGTGGGTGCTGTGTGCGTCCGTGTGTGCAGTAATAGCTGCAATCGCCTGGGTTTGTTGCGGGTTCAGGTCAAAACCCCGGCTTGCCATCCCGTCCTGCGCGGCAGTGGCGCTTGCAACCCGAGCCTGCTGCGCCGGCGCCGGCGCCGGCGCGCCCTTACCCTGACGCAGCAGCTTCGGCAACGTGCTGAACAGCGTCTCACCCAAGGGATAATGATAGTAGTCGGCGGCCCAGCACAGTAACTTGAAATGAGGTGGGGAAAATAACGGCTGGTCGTCGATGACAGCGCTGATAGTTTTCAGCCGGTGCGGCGGCACGCCGCATTGGTCAGAGATGCCCAGCGCGATCCCGACCTGCTCCTGGCGTCGCCCGAACGGAACGCTTACCCGCATCCCCGGCAGAAACTCGACCTGGTTAAATTGCTCACCGATGGCATAATCGTAATGCTGGCATAGCGGCACCGGCAGCGCCACTTGTAAATATCGTTTCTGCACCGACAGGAACGCGCGCTAGAACAGGCGGCCCGGCGCCACGACGGCTTCCGCAGCGCTGTTATATGAGCCTTGAAGCTGTTTACAGGCGTCGGTATCGGGCAGTTGCTCAGCCATAAAGACTTCAAACTCCGCGTTGTCGTCATTGGCGCCGGCCGGGCAGCCGGTGTCCAGGTTGGTCCTGAGGGTAACAAGGTTCGCCGGCCGCACCGGTGTGGTAACCGGTACATCCTGCAAGGCCGCGCGCATATACTCGATCCACATCGGCAACGCGGTTCTGCCCCCCACTTCGCCGCGCCCCATGGGACTGAAGTCATCGAAACCGGTCCAGGCAACCGCCACCACGGCAGAGTTGAATCCAGCAAACCAGCCGTCACGTTGCTCATTGGTGGTGCCGGTCTTGCCAGAGATATCGTCTCGTTTTAATTCCCGATAGGCCCTGACGCCGGTGCCGCGCCGGATCACATCCCGGGTCAGGTCATTCATGATCCAGATGTTTTGTGGGTTTACCACGCGCCGGGCAACAGCCGACGCAGGCTTGAGGGGCGCTGCGGGCGCCTCCGGGTCCCCTTCCTCAACGACGCCTGTCAGTGGCGGCGCGCCGGTGTCGTTATCCGCGCACTGCGCACATACGACTATGGGCTCAGCCTGGAATAACAGCTCGCCCGTGTAGGTCTCAATGCGGTCGATGAAATAGGGCTCTACCCGATATCCCCCATTGGCAAACACCGCGTAGGCGCTGGCCAGTTGCCAGGGGCTCAGCGCGCCGGTCCCCAGCGCCAGAGACAAGTTGTGCGGCAGGCTGTCGGTATCAAAACCGAACCTGGCGATATGCTCAAGAGTGTTGCGGACACCCACCGCGTGCAACAGGCGAATGGACACGAGGTTTCTCGAACGGCGCAAGGCCTCCCTGAGCCGGGTCGGGCCATAAGACCGGCCACTGTAATTTTCCGGGCGCCACTGGTCCTCAAGCCCGGGGTCGTCAAACACGACGGGGGCATCGTTGATAACACTTGCTGCAGTAAAGCCATGTTCCAGCGCCGCCGAGTAGATAAATGGTTTGAAACTGGACCCCGGCTGGCGCCGCGCCTGGGTAATACGGTTGAACTTGCTGCGGTAAAAATCGAAGCCGCCGACCAGGGCCAGCAACGCGCCGTTATGCGGGTCCAGTGACACCAGGCCGCCTTCGATGACGGGTATCTGTACCAGGCGCCATTTCCCCTTGGCATCGCGGGTTACCCGGACCAGGTCCCCGACCGCAACCACATCTCCGGCTGCTTGCGGCGCCGCGCCCCGGATATTTTCATTGATATATCGATGCGCCCAGCGCAAGCTGTCCCAGTCCAGGTCTATCCAGCCGCGCCCGGCCAACCAGGCCGACGCGCTCTTACTCTGCACCTCGGTGATCAATGCGGGGAGCAGGTCCCCGACCGCGTCATGTGCGGCCAGCAGTTGCTCCCACTCGGCCCTAGCGTTCCGGTTGGCGCTGAGCTCATAGTGATGTTCGGGGCCGCGATAACCGTGCCTTTCATCGTACTGCGTCAAGGCCAGATTCAGACCGCGGTTGGCCGCGGCCTGAAGTTCGGCGCGCAAGGTCGTAGTCACCACGTAACCGGCGCTGTAGGCCTCCTCGCCGTAGTTTTCAACTATATCCTTGCGCACCATCTCGGCAACATAGGGGGCTTCCAGATCGATGATGGGACTGTGCAGCGAGGCGCTGACAGGGGCGCTGTTTGCGACCAGGAAATGACTGCGGTCGATATAGTCAAGTTCCAGCATGCGGCGCAGCACATAAGACCTGCGTGCCACTGCCTGCTCGGGACTGGTGACGGGGTTGGTTCTGGACGGCGCTTTGGGTAGCCCGGCCAACATGGCGTGTTGCGCCAGGTCCAGCTTTGCGATACCGACGCCGTAATAGACCTGGGCCGCGGCGCCGACGCCGTAGGCGCGCTGTCCCAGGTAGATTTTATTCAGGTACAGTTCCAGTATTTCGCTCTTGCTCAGCTCCCGTTCTATTTTAATGGCAAGGAAAATTTCATTGAGTTTGCGCATATAGGTTTTTTCCCGGGACAGGAAAAAATTGCGCGCCACCTGCATGGTGATGGTGCTGCCGCCCTGTTTTTTTTGACCGGTCAACAGCAGCGAGACCGAGGCACGCGCCAGACCTTGCCAGTCCACACCCGGGTGGTCGAAGAAACGGTCGTCTTCCGCGGCGATAAATGCTTGCAGCAATTGTTCGGGAACTTCCTCGATAGTTACAGGCACGCGCCGTTTCTCACCGAACTCTCCAATCAGTGAACCGTCGCGGGTGTAAACCCGTAACGGCACCTGCATACGCACATCCCGCAGCACTTCAATATCCGGCAGGTTGGACACAATCAAGTAAACCGCGGCGCCGGCGCTGGTAACGAAAACCACGGCCAGCGTAATGAATAAAATCCGGAACAGGCGCATGTTTTTATAATATCGTATTTTTCATCTCAAAAATGCCACGGAGGGCATTTTTAGAGGCTCCCTTAAATCATCTGCCCAAAATATCTGTGCTAATCTGTGCAACTGGTAGCGATAAAAATCGTATCAATTTATGCCTGCGCCGTGGACAACGAAACCAACATTGATAATATTTTCCTTATCGGCCTGATGGGCGCCGGCAAGACTACCATCGGCAGGCAGCTTGCGCGCCGCCTGGGCAAGGAGTTCAAGGATTCAGACAGTGAAGTTGAACAGCGCACAGGCGTGGGCATAGACGTGATCTTTGACATAGAAGGAGAGCAGGGGTTTCGCCGGCGCGAGACAGAAGTATTGAGGGAACTGGTCGCCACCCCCAAAATCCACGGCATCGTGTTGGCTACCGGCGGTGGCGCAGTGCTGGCGCCCGAAAACCGGCAACTGCTCAAGGAAAACGGCTTCATCATTTACCTGAAGTCATCCGCCGAACATCTGGCCGACCGGCTGCGGCTGGACCGGCGCCGACCGTTGCTGCAATCCGGTGACAAACTGGCAAAAATTCGCGACCTGATGGCGCGCCGCGAACCGGTCTATGAAGCATTGGCAGATCTGGTGGTGGAAACCAACGAGAGAAGCATTTATCTGGTCGTCAGCGAGATCAGCAACAAGATAACCTAGTGTGGCAAAATAATCTGGTATGGAACGACTTGACGTAGCATTGGGAGACCGCGCCTATCCGATTTATATCGGCGCCGGCTTGTTACAACGGGCGCGGGACCTGCTTGGCGCCCGACTCAGCGAGCAGACGCTGATTGTCAGCAACACCGTGGTCGCCCCCTGGTACCGGGAACAACTGCTTGAGGGGTTGTCCGACATACCAGTGCGCACCCTCATTATCGAAGACGGCGAACAGCATAAAACCCTGGAAACCCTGAATAGTATTATCACGCGCTTGCTGGAACAACGGTTTAACCGCACCTGTACACTGGTCGCCCTCGGGGGGGGAGTGATCGGCGATGTCACCGGGTTTGCCGCAGCCTGTTACCAGCGCGGCGTAAACTATGTGCAGGTTCCCACCACTTTGCTGGCCCAGGTTGATTCTGCAGTGGGCGGCAAGACCGCAGTGAACCACCGGCTGGGAAAAAACATGATCGGCGCCTTCCACCAACCCGTGGCAGTGCTCAGCGATACTGACACGCTGGCCACATTGCCAGCGCGGGAACTGCGCGCCGGGGTGGCCGAGATCATCAAGTACGGGTTGATCAACGACGCCGAGTTCTTCGGCTGGCTGGAACACAACATGGACGGCCTGCTACGCCGCGACCCGGCCTGCCTGACCCATGCCATAGCCGTGTCCTGCCGCAACAAGGCAAGCATTGTGGCGCGCGATGAGCGCGAAGACGGCGTGCGTGCCCTGCTCAACCTGGGACACACCTTCGGCCATGCCATAGAAACCGCCTTGAACTACCAGATCTGGCTACACGGTGAGGCGGTGGCGGCGGGGATGGCCATGGCCGCCCATCTGTCCGTGCAAACAACCGGCTTCCCGGCAGCAGAGGCCCGGCGCGTGAACGCATTACTGCAACAGGCGGAACTGCCCACCACCCTGCCCGACGGCCTCAGCTGCGCACAACTGCGGGAACTGATGAGTGTAGATAAAAAAGCCCGCCACGGCCAACTGCGCCTGGTGCTGCTGGAGGAGATAGGTAAAGCGGTGGTGACCGCGGATTTTGAGGAAGCAGACCTGGAAGCTACGCTGCGAGTTTTTACGGGGTGATACTGAACTGATGCGGTTATTTTCAGGTTTTTTATACAGGTGTCAAAAAATCTTGCAATATTTTTTGACACCTGTATAAAAATCTGGAATCATGCTGGTGCATGAAACGCTACCTCGAATCACAGATCCGGCAGGATCTGAAACGTAAAATGGTCTTTGTCGGCGGTCCGCGCCAGGTGGGGAAGACGACGCTTGCCCGCAAGATTCTGGGGAAATCGAAGGCGGGCTACCTGAACTGGGATGTTGCCCTGCATCGGGATGTTATGCTGCGACAGGAGTTCCCCAAATCCAAACTCTGGGCGTTTGATGAAATTCACAAATATCCGCGCTGGCGCAACTACCTGAAAGGCATCTATGACGTGCGCGCGCCGGGACAGCGGATACTCGTTACCGGTAGCGCCCGACTGGATTACTACCGCTTTGGCGGCGACTCGCTGCAAGGACGTTACCACTACCTGCGGTTACACCCGCTGAGCGCGGCGGAACTGAAGCTGACCTCAGCGGAAGATTTCAAGGCCCTGCTTACCCTGGGCGGTTTCCCGGAACCGTTCCTGGGCGGGTCGAAGAAAGAAGCGCGCCGTTGGTCCAACGAATACCGCAGCCGCCTGGTGCGGGAAGACCTGGCAGACCTGGAACAAGTACAGGACTTGGGCAGCCTGGAGTTATTGATGACCCGATTACCCGAGCTTGTCGGCAGCCCTCTGTCAGTCAACAGAGTAGCCGAACAGCTGCAGCTCAGCCACAAGACCATCAGCAAATGGCTGGACATACTGGAAAGACTGTATGCAATCTTCTTCGTAGCGCCGTTCGGCGCGCCGCAGATCAAGGCGGTAAAAAAGGCACGTAAACATTATCATTACGACTGGTCACTGATACCGGACCGCGCCGCGAGATTTGAGAATCTGGTTGCCAGCCATCTGCTGAAATGGACAAATTTCCGCACAGATACAGAAGGTTGCTTGACTGAACTGCGCTACTTTCGCGACATCGAGAGACGCGAGGTTGATTTCGTGGTAGTGGAAGACGGCGCCCCGGTGTTGCTGGTCGAATGCAAATCCTCAGATCGCGAGGCCAGCCTGCCGCTGAAATACCTGAAACGACGCTTCCCGGATGCAGACGCCTGGCAGGTGTCCGCGTTCGGAGAGAGAGACTACGTCACGCGGGAAGGGATTCGCGTGGCGCCGGCGCTTACATTTTTGAACAGGTTGCAACGGTAGAAAAAAGCCCCAAGGGACCGGCCTCACTCACGATCGCCACCCCGGATAAATGTCGACAGGCTGGCAGCGAGGCGTACCGCCAAAGGGCAGATGGGTTAGAAGAAATTCAGGAAATAAAGTAATCCATCACACCATCAGCATCAATGTCAATGTTGAATTCCTGGGGGTTTGTTTGAATATTGTGTATTCCGGAATACAGGTCGGCTTCTTGCCAGTAGTAGTAATCACCTGGTAAAACACGTACATGTGCATTTCCCGCGTCGTCAGTATACAGGTGTTCAACAGTTGCATCGCGAATGTATCGACCGACTGAATCCAAACGTCCGTTACCGTCACTTTCAAACCACAACTGCACCTGATAATGACTGTCTTCTTTCAGTCCTTCCAACCAAGCCACACTATCAAACCGATCAATACCATGCGTCAGCAAAGCTAAAGGCGCA
>JAPORZ010000155.1:3363-12972 GCA_026709915.1 Gammaproteobacteria bacterium | reverse complement strand
ATCTGTCGGCATTCATCATCGACTACGATGAAATCTCTCGTGAACATATCCGTCTGACATATACCCATGACAGACTCTATGCGGAAGACCTCGACACCCTGAACGGTACAAGGGTGAATGGTGATACGCTGCTCCCACAGGAAAAGGTACTGTTGCAGGATAAGGATCGATTGCAAATGGGGGCGCTCAGGCTGGCCGTGCGCTTGATACTCTTGTAACCTGATATTGCCATGTTCAGCAGGACAGATAATGGAGTTGGCAAGCGAATGAAAGCAAGGGCGAGCCGGTCAATGGCTGTTTGCGGAGGCGACGGTGGGGTTCTTTGTGTCCGTGGCGAGGTAGTCGGAGCGGACATTGTGGCCCCGGGATTATTTGCAAATACCCCGAAGATAGGTTATAAGCAGTTTTTATGAAACTGCTTATAACTACTGGTGGCAGTAAATGAGATACACATCATTGGCGCCAAGCGCCCAAGTCGCCTATGCGGACCTGCTCACCAGCCTTTACAACTCAGCCATCCCGGGCCGGGGCACTTCCTGTTTCACCCGAAATGTGAAAGGGAGAGATTACTGGTATCTGCAATACACTATCGGACCCAGCAAGCGCTCCTGTTACCTTGGCCCTGATACCGATTCCATTCGTGAGCTGGTGGTAAAGTGCAGGCAAAAACAGGATGAGGACAAACGTCAGCGTAGTGGTAGAAAGCGCATGGTAGCCACCTGTATCGCAACGGGCCTGCAGGCCTTGTCCCCCGCCGAAGCGCGGGTCTATGAGGTGTTGGCGCAATCAGGCCTGTTTGAGGCGGGCGCGGTGATTGCAGGGACACACGCCTTTCTCCATATCGGCAATATGCTGTGTGTTCAGTGGGAGCATTTTGCCGCGCGCACCAAGGATGTTGATATCGCTCAGAAGCAGACCATTGCCGTGGCGTCCCCGCCTGTGAATATGGATTTCAGGGAAACGCTGGCGCGGGCGGATAAGGGTGTTTTTCCGGTCCCGGCGCTGGACTCCAGGCAACCGTCAACCCGGTTCGCCCTGCGCAACCAGGATTTGATCGTCTCCCTGCTTACCCCGTTGCGCGGCAGGCCGTCGAGCAAACCGGTGCTGCTGAAAGGCTTGAATGCGGCAGCTGAGCCGGTGCGCTACCTGGATTACCTGATTGAAGACAGCCAGCCTGCAGCCGTGCCAGCGGGAACAGGTCTGCTGATTCGCATCCCGTCTCCGTCCCGTTTTGCCTTGCACAAACTGGTGGTTTCACAACGGCGTCCTGTCGCGTTCGCAGCAAAGGGCCGCAAGGACTTGGCGCAGGCGGCAGCGGTGCTGGAGGTATTGAAAGATCTCAGGCCCGGAGATATTGAACTGGCCGGCGCTGCCGCCGTGCGTATGGGGAACAAATTTGTCAAGCAGATGCTGGCAGCGACCAAGCTGATTGATGAGGAACTTGGCGCGCTGGTCAGAGAGGCCGTGGTCAGGTAGGAGCGGGCAGTTTGGGCTAATCCGGTTTTTGATATATATGACCGCCACTTGGACAAAGCCGTCGCCACCTGACGATGTATGGCAGGCGACTTTAGCAGTCGGTTATTGGCAGCGGGCCTGAAAAACTCACTCTCGATGGGGATGCTTTGCGCGATACACCTGTCCGACCCAGTTGTTGATGACGGACTCGGCGCTGTCGTGCCAGGTGTTGTCCAGGGTGGGGCTGATGAGCGCTTCGGGGAAGGGTGGCAGGTCTTGCTGTGTAGCTTGGGCCGCCAGCACCCGGTCGCGGTATTCGATCAGTATTGCCCGGGTTTGCTCTCTGAAATAATGTTCGGGAAAGGGCGGGTAGGTAGTGGTTTCGCCGGCAACATAGCGTAATACCTCCCGTTTGTATTCTTTCAGCAGGCTGTTTGCGTCATACTCAGGGTGGCCCTGAAAAAAGACCAGACGCAGGCCGTCGGCGCTCACGGCCAGGTGCACGCCGACGGTGTCGCTCTGTACCAGCACTTTCAGGCCGGCCGCGGCGAATTGCTGCGGTGTTACCGCGTTAAAACGGGAGTGCGGCACGTCAAAACGGGTATTCATTCCCGCTACCAGCGGATGTGAACGGTCCCGCACCCGGTGTGAATACACCCCCCAGCACTTGGCGGGCAAGGCAACCCGGCGTTGCCGGTAGCGGAACTGCAATACTGCGTGGGTCGCAAGGCAGGAACACAATACGGAGGTGACGTTCTCACAGGCCCAGTTGACCACCTCGATGAGCGGGTCCCAGAATTCCTGCCGGTCCAGCGCCGGATCGACCACATTGGCGCCGGTAATGATCAGCGCGTCCAGGCCCTCGGCCTGGATGTCTGCGAAACGCTTGTAATACTTTTCCACATGGGCGCGCCCTTCCTGACTGCGCTGCAATCCGTCCAGGGTAAACGGGTGCAGGTAAAAGCGCGCGATCTGGTTGCTCTCACCCACCAGGCGGAAGAACTGCCGTTCGGTGGCCTCCAGGGCCTTGTCCGGCATCATGTTCAGCAGGCCGATGTGCAGTTCACGCACCTCCTGGCTCAAGGCCGTGTCCCGGGGAATGATCAGGCTGCCCTCACCCTGCAAACGCGCAAAACTGGGCAGGTCAGTATGCGCTACCAACGGCATGTGTCAACAACCCCGGTCCAGCACGCCGGCGATGACGTCAATGAAATCCTGTTCTGAGGCAACGCCCAGCACATCACTGCTGGGCGCGGTATAGCCGTAATTGTCGGCAATGAGCTCATACCGGGGGACCCGGGCGCGCAACAGCCGGGGGAATACCCACCTGACGAAATCGTCCGGCTCGATCAGGGCAATATATTCCAGTTCCCGTTCCTGCATATATACGGTCAGTTGTTCATCTAAGAAGGTGTCCCGGTAGTACAAGGGCTTGGGTTCCCGTTCGGCTCGCTCCATCAGCTCTTGCTCATCCCCGGCCGTGGCTTTCATGTATAACACCACGGTATGTTGCGCCAGCATCGCCATGACCTCATCATCCAGATCACACAGGCTGCCGCCGGCGTCGTTGACAAAATGAGCATAACCGTACACCTCGCGGGCCTTGTGCATGAACTCCGGAACATCATTCATGGCATTGATCTCGGCGACCCGGTGCAGGGCCTGACGGCGTTTGAATTCCTGTAAATCCAGCCCGCCGAGTTCCGGGTTACCCAGCTTGCCCAGAAAGCTCGACAGCGGTTTTAAGTTGTCGATGTCGAGGTTGTTGGTGATGTAGATTGAATCGGAACGCAACAGTTCGCGGGTGAACGGGATCTGCATAACGTGCTGCTTGATGTTGTCCAGGATGGCCTCATCCAAGTAACGGGTGCCGATGCGGTAATCGCCGGAATAATGAAACCAGTGGTGACGCCGCAGCTTGCGCGCCAGGGTGGTCTTGCCGACCCCGGACATGCCCAGCAGCGTCACGGACTTGTGTTCCCAACGCCTGAATTCGTCACCGGTCATTTTCATGATATTGCAACCATGAGCGGTTGGGGTAGTACCGATAACCGCGGTCTTCTGTCTGTATTGGTGAAAGCGGACAGTTTTTTTTGCTCATCACCCCGCCCTCCGTTCGTCATTCCTGCGCAAGCAGCAATCCAGTAGGAGACCATCATAAAGAATGTTTGTCCACTGGATTCCTGCTTGCGCAGGAATGACGAACGGAGAATTCACCCGCTCATTCGTCTACTGCTTTCATGCTTAACCGTACCCGGCCCTGGCGGTCTATCTCCAGTACCTTGACCTTGACGAAATCGCCTTCGGACAGTTTGTCGCTGACGTTCTGCACCCGTTCATGGGAAATCTGTGAGATATGCACCAACCCGTCCTTGCCCGGCAGGATGTTCACGAAGGCGCCGAAGTCCATGAGCTTTGCCACCCGGCCCCGGTACACCTTGCCTACCTCCACATCCTCGGTCAGGTCCTCAATGCGTTTGCGCGCGGCGTCACTGGCGTTCTTGTCGCTGGAATAAATCTTGACGTTGCCATTGTCGTCGATATCAATGGCCGCGCCGGTCTCATCGGTGATGGCGCGGATGGTGGACCCACCTTTGCCAATCACGTCCCTGATCTTGTCCGGATGAATCTTGATGGTGGTGATGCGCGGGGCATACTCCGACATCTCGGCGCGGGTAGCGCCCAGCACCGCGTTCATCTTCTCCAGGATATGCAATCTGCCCGTGCGCGCTTGGGACAGGGCGATCTGCATGATCTCCCGGGTGATGCCCGGCACCTTGATATCCATTTGCAACGCGCTGACGCCGGTTTCGGTGCCGGCCACCTTGAAATCCATATCACCTAAGTGGTCTTCATCGCCCATGATATCCGACAGTACCACGAACTTGTCTTCTTCCTTGATCAAACCCATGGCGATACCGGCTACCGGCGCTTTTATGCTGATACCCGCGTCCATCAGCGCCAGACTGGCGCCGCACACCGAGGCCATGGAACTGGAACCGTTTGATTCGGTGATTTCGGAGACAATACGAATGGCGTAGGGAAAGTCTTCCAGATTCGGCATGATCGCCATCAAGGCGCGCTTGGCGAGCCGGCCATGGCCAATCTCGCGCCGTTTGGGCGACCCGGCGCGGCCTGTCTCACCCACGCAATACGGCGGGAAATTGTAGTGCAGCATGAACGGGTCCTTGCGCTCGCCTTCGATGGCATCAATGATCTGTGCATCCCGATCGGTGCCCAGGGTGGCCGCTACCAGCGCCTGCGTCTCACCGCGGGTAAACAGGGCCGAGCCATGCGCCCGGGGTAGCAGGCCGACTTCCACACTGACGTCTCGCACCGTCTCGGTGTCGCGCCCGTCGATACGCGGCTCGCCGGCAACGACTGCGCCCCTGACGATGCTGCTTTCCAGTTTTTCGAAGGCGCCGCTGATAGCTTTTTCGCTCCAGCGCTCACCGTGCTTCCCAGTGATGTCGGCAATTGCCGTGGCGCGCGCCTGCGCCAGCTGATCGCGCCGGCTGAGCTTGTCCCGGATGGAGTAGGCCGCACGCAACGGTTCGGCGCACAGGTTGTTGACCTCGTCCACCAATTCCTGGTCTGCTGCCGGCGGCTGCCAGTCCCAGGGTTGAGCGTCAGCTTCTGCGGCCAGCGCCCGGATGTTCTCGATGACGACCTGCATTTGTTCGTGGCCGAACATCACCGCGCCCAGCATGACTTCTTCCGACAACAGCGCGGCTTCGGATTCAACCATCAGCACGGAGGTGTCGGTGCCCGCCACCACCAGGTCCAGTTCCGAGTCGACCAGTGCGGCATAACCGGGATTAAGCAGGTACTCGCCATTGCGATACCCCACCCGCGCCGCGCCGACAGGCCCTTGAAACGGCACCCCGGATACGGCCAGCGCCGCCGATGCGCCGATCAGGGCCGGTATATCCGGGTCGATCTGTGGGTCCAGCGACATCACCGTGGCGATGATCTGCACCTCGTTCCTGAATTGTTTGGGAAACAGCGGGCGTATCGGCCGGTCTATCAGTCGGCACGTCAATACTTCCTTTTCCGATGGCCTGCCCTCGCGCCGGAAGAAACCACCGGGGATTTTCCCCGCCGCATAGGTCTTTTCCATATAATCCACCGTGAGTGGAAAAAAGTCCTGGTCGGGCCGGGCTTCCTTGCTGGCTACACAGGTCACCAGCACCACCGTATCGCCCATGCTCACCAGCACCGCGCCGGAGGCCTGCCGCGCAATGCGCCCGGTTTCCAGCGTGACCGGAATATCCCCATACTGAAATTCTTTTTTTACTACGTTCATAACACTCTTCCCGATGATAGTTTAGAGGACTTCTTAAAGGCGCCTCTAAAAATTAGAGGCGCCTTTAAGAGGTCCCCTGGCTGAAGGAACCCCTGACGAGGTCAGGGGGAGATAACAACGACGAGCTTCTACAAGGACTGGACGTGTCGGCAACCTGTGCCGGATACACGGTAGTGTGTGAAACCGGTTACTTTCTCAACGACAACCGGCCGATCAAATCACGATACCGATCAATGTCTTTGTTCTTTAAATAATCCAGCAGTTTCCGCCGCCGGTTTACCATACGCAACAACCCCTGGCGTGAATGATGATCCTTGGCATGAGATTTGAAGTGCTGCGACAAATCAGTAATGCGCGCGGTCAACAACGCCACCTGCACCTCGGGCGAACCCGTGTCCGCGGATGAACGTTGATATTGTTTCAAAATGTCAGCTTTATGCTGCCCGTTTAACGACATAAATCTATCTTCTCCCGTCCTCTTACACAAAAGCGAGGGTATTCTACCCATGCTTGCGACATGTTACAAGAAAAACTTTCAGCTGACCAGACGCTTGGGGGCTACGCGCCCGTCGGGGAGTACTTCGCCGACGCCCAGGAAGCGCTGGTCTTCACGGTAGATACGCAACAGACCCTGGGTCGGCGCCTGTGGCACTGTGACCGGTTGCCCCTGGCACAGGTAGAAGGCGACGGCTTCGATCAGGTGCACGGCGGGCATATCCCGGACTACGGAATCAATGTCGAGCAGCAACTCGTCCAGGCCCGGGACGCCGGCTGCGGCCGTGTGTTCCAGCGTCGCCAGCGTTACCATGTTGGCAGCCGTGTAGGGGCCTACGCCGATGCGCCGCAACGCCTGCACATGGGCGCCGCAACCCAGTTCCTTGCCGATATCTTCGGCCAGGGTGCGGATGTAGGTCCCCTTGGAACAGCGTATGTCCAGTTCCAGCCGGGTCTCGCGGTAATCGAGCAGGTCTATGTTATGTATGGTAATTTCACGAGGCTCGCGTTCCACTTCCAGGCCCTGGTGGGCGAGTTTGTACAGGCGTTCGCCCTTGTGTTTCAGCGCTGAAAACATGGGCGGCACCTGCATGATGGCGCCGTGGAAAGCAGCCAGGGTTTGTGCTACGCGTCGTTGTGACAGGTTCCCGGTGGCGCCCCGGAATACCACCTCGCCCTCGGCATCGCCGGTGCTGGTCTGGGCTCCGAGTTGAAATACCGTATGGTAATGTTTGTCGGCATTGAGCAGGAAACCGGAGAATTTTGTCGCCTCGCCAAAGCACAACGGCAACAGGCCGGACGCAGCCTTGTCCAGGCTGCCGGTATGCCCGGCCTTGCGCGCCTGGTACAGGGACTTCACTTGCTGCAAGGCTTCGTTGGAGGTCAACCCCAACGGCTTGTCCAGCAACAGCACGCCGGTGATGTTGCGACCTTTTGTTCTGTTTCTGCGGGGCATTATGTCAATCGTTTTGAGGGCGCCGCGAAAAAATCAGCGGTTGTCTTGATTGACGCGATCGATGAGTTCGGTGAGGCGGTTGGCGCGGTGCAGGTTGTGGTCGAAGCGGAACACCAGTTGCGGCACGGCGCGCAACGCCAGACTCTGCCCCAACAGGCGCCGGAAGTGCCGCGCCCGTTCATTCAGCAGGTCTGTCAGGGCTTCCTCGCTGCAGGTGGGTTCAAGGCAGGTGAAATAGACACTGGCATTTTTGAGGTCGGGGCTGACGTCCACGAACGATACCGTGATCAGCCCCGCTTCCCTGAACGAGGTTTCTTTCAGCAGTAAGCGCGCAATTTCACGTTGCAGCAAGTCTGCAACACGCTGGTTCCGACCGTATTCACGAGGCATTTTGTCAAACCTTCCGCTCCACCTCGATCCGTT
Source organism: Gammaproteobacteria bacterium (assembly GCA_026709915.1). GTDB lineage: Bacteria > Pseudomonadota > Gammaproteobacteria > Eutrophobiales > Eutrophobiaceae > JAAXHV01. The sequence continues at coordinate 5,338 of JAPORZ010000155.1, read as the reverse complement.
CAAATACCTCAATCTGGTCGCCCGACTTGATGTCGTTGTAGTTTTTTACGCCGATGCCGCATTCCACACCGGACTTTACTTCGTTCACGTCATCCTTGAAGCGGCGCAGCGATTCCAGCTCGCCTTCGTAGATGACCACATTGTCGCGCAACACCCGGATCGGGTTGGCCTTGCGCACCAGGCCGCTGGCAACGATACAGCCGGCGATCTCGCCGAAAGCAGGGGAGCGGAACACTTCCTTGACTTGTGCGATGCCGACGATCTGTTCCCGCACTTCGGGTGACAGCAGGCCGTTAATCGCCGCTTTCACGTCATCAATTACATCGTAGATCACGCTGTAATAGCGCAGATCTACGCCTTCTTCATCAACCAGTTTACGTGCCGCGCCGTCCACCCTTACGTTGAAACCGATGACCAGACCACCGGAAGCAAGCGCCAGATTGATGTCGGATTCGGTAATGCCGCCGACCCCGGCGCTGATGATGTTGATCGCCACCTCATCACCAGACAGTTTCAGCAACGCTTCCGTCAGGGCTTCCGCCGAACCCTGAACGTCAGCCTTGATGAGGATGTTGATGGACTCGCCGTCCGCGTCGGTGAGGCGGGTGATGGCGTTTCTGGCCTGCGAGGCCTGTTGTTTGGCGAGCTTGACCTCCCGGTATTTGCCTTGGCGAAACAGCGCGATCTCCCGCGCCTTGCGTTCATCCGGTACCACGATCATATCGTCGCCGGCGTTGGGTGTGCCGGACAGGCCCAGCACCTCAACCGGGGTGGAGGGACCGGCGGCGCGTACATCTGCGCCGTTTTCGTCGTGCATTGCCCGCACCCGGCCAAACTCATGGCCGGTGAGGATCACGTCGCCGCGCCGCAATTCGCCGTGCTGCACCAGGACGGTGGCGACCGGCCCTCGGCCCTTGTCCAGCCTTGCTTCGATGACCGCGCCGGAAGCAGGCCCTTCCGCAACCGCCTTGAGTTCCAGAATTTCGGCTTGCAGGGAGATGTTGTCGAGCAGGCTGTCCACACCCTCTCCGGTTTTTGCAGACAGGTTGACGAACATAGTGTCGCCACCCCAGTCCTCCGGAATAACCGAGAACTTGCCCAGCGCCTGTTTAACCCGATCGGGCTCGGCATCGGCCTTGTCGATCTTGTTCACTGCCACGATCAACGGCACCGAACCGGCCCGGGCGTGTTGTATGGCTTCTTCGGTCTGTGGCATCACGCCGTCGTCCGCAGCCACAACCAGGATAACAATATCGGTGACCTTGGCGCCGCGCGCCCGCATGGCGGTAAACGCCTCGTGGCCGGGGGTGTCCAGAAACGTGATGGCGCCGTTTTCCGTGCTCACGCTGTAGGCGCCGATGTGCTGGGTAACGCCGCCCGCTTCGCCCGCCGCGACCTTGCTGCGCCTGATGTAGTCCAGCAGCGAGGTTTTGCCGTGATCGACATGACCCATAATCGTCACCACCGGCGCGCGCGCCACGGCTTCGCCGTCACTGCGGCCGGTCTGCATGATCTCTTCTTCCAGCGCGTTTTCCTTGAGCATCTTGGCCCTGTGGCCCATTTCCTCGGCGACGATGGCGGCAGTTTCCTGGTCTATGGTCTGGTTGATCGTCACCATGGTGCCCAGGTTCATCATCGCCTTGATGACCTCGGCGCTCTTTATCGACATGCGCTGGGCCAGTTCGGCAACCGTGATGCTTTCCGGTATCTCTACTTCCCGCACAATCGGCGCGGTGGGCTTCTCAAACCCATGTTGCACCGGCCGCTTGAGCACCTGCCGCGGTCGTTTTTTCTTGCGCCGCCGGCCCGACTTGTCGGATGCGACGTGTAATTCTTCGCGCTGGATACGGGCAGGTTTTTCTTTGTCTTTTGCCGGTGCCGCCGTCGGTGTGGCTGGCGCCGGATCGGGTAATTCCGGGGTAGCGTCAGCGGGTTGCGCTGGCGCTGGCGGCGCGGCGGACTCAGGCACGGCGGC
>JAPORZ010000155.1:0-3238 GCA_026709915.1 Gammaproteobacteria bacterium | reverse complement strand
CCGCTGCTTCCTGTTCGGTCTGTACCCGGGCCTGCACTTCCTCTTCGGCAAGTCGTGCCTGCTGCAACCGTTCTTCCGTTTCCTGTGCCCGCCGCGCAGCTTCTTCCTCAATAACGCCGCGTTTGATATAGGTGCGGCGCTTCCTGACTTCCACGCTGACGGTTTTCGAGCGTACCTTGCTGAGGCGGTTGCCGGCGCCGGTTGCCGGCAGTTTTATCTCGCTGATGGTTTTCCTTCTCAGGGTGATTTTTTCCGGGCCGGAGCGGTTTTCCTTGCCATGCTTGCGCCGCAGGTAACCCAGCAATTCCGTCTTTTCATCATCGGAAATGCGGTCGTCTGCGTTCTTGGCCGGCAGGCCGGCTTCCTGGAGTTGCTCCAGCAGGCGGTCCACCGGTATGCGGATGACCTCAGCATATTGTTTTACCGTGACTTCAGGCATCGTCAGCTAGCCGTTGGCGTTGGCTTCCTCTGTGGCAAACCAGGGGCTGCGCGCGGTCATGATCAGTTCGCCGGCGCGGGCCTTGTCCAGCCCTTCAATGTCCTGCAGTTCATCCAGCGAACTTTCGGCCAGATCTTCCATGGTAACCACGCCGCGTCCGGCCAGCTCGTACGCCAGCGCTTCATCCATACCTTCCATCGCCAGCAGGTCGGCAGCCGGCTTCACGTCCACCAGCTTTTCCTCGTTGACAATGGCGCGGGTCAACATGATATCCCGGGCGCGGTCGCGCAATTCCTTGACCAGCGCCTCGTCAAACTCTTCGATATCCTGCATTTCGTTCTCTGGCACGTAGGCTATTTCCTCAACACTGGAAAAGCCTTCCTGTACCAGGATCACGGCAATTTCCTCATCCACATCCAGCTCTTCCATAAACATCTGTTGCAGCGTCTGGGCCTCGGCTTCAGTTTTCTGATCCGCCTGTTCCACGGACATCACGTTCAGCTCCCACTGGGTAAGCTGGCTGGCGAGTTTGACGTTCTGACCGCCGCGGCCAATGGCCTGGGACAGGTTCTCCTCAGACACCGCGACATCCATGCTGTGGCTGTCTTCATCGACCAGTATCGATACCACCTCCGCCGGCGCCATGGCGTTGATGACAAATTGTGCGGGGTTCTCGTCCCAGGGGATAATATCGACGCGCTCGCCCCCCAGGGCGTTGGACACCGCCTGTACGCGCGAGCCTCTCATGCCGACACAGGCCCCGATCGGATCGATCCTGCTGTCGTTGGCTTTAACTGCTATTTTTGCTCTGGAGCCCGGGTCCCGGGCGCCGCTGATGATCTCAATCATGCCCTCGTTGATCTCCGGCACCTCGATCTTGAACAGCTCGATCAGCAACTCCGGCGCAGTGCGGCTGAGTATCAACTGTGGCCCTCTATGCTCGGGATCGATCGCGCGCAGGTAGGCCCGGATCTGATCCCGTGGTCGGATGGCTTCTCTGGGGATCAATTCATCCCGCAGGATAATACCTTCCGCGTTGCCGCCCAAGTCCATGATGACGTTACCTCTTTCCACTTTTTTTACAAAACCGATGACCATTTCACCCACCCGGTCAATATAGGCGTCGAACACCTGTTTGCGCTCGGCCTCGCGCACTTTTTGCATGATGACCTGTTTGGCGCTTTGCGCGGCGATGCGCCCGAACTCCACTGACTTCATCGGTTCTTCGATAAAGCTCCCGACTTCCAGTTCCTGTTGCTGTTTGCGGGCGTCGGACAGGTAAATCTGGCGCGACGGGAACTCCAGCGGTTCGGCGCTGTCTTCGACCACTTCCCACTGCCGGAAGGTTTCGTAGTCTCCCGTTTCCTGGTCAATGGCAACGCGCACCTCGATATCCTCGCGCTGGCGCTTTTTCGTGGCGCTGGCCAGCGCGGCTTCAATGGCCTCGAAAATAATCCCCTTGCCAACGCCTTTTTCGCTGGACACCACATCCACAACCATCAGGATTTCTTTATTCACTGTAATACCTTAAACATTAACGCTTGTCTGTCCGGTTACCGGGCGCCTCTAAAAATTAGTGGTTACCTGCTATCATCCGGGCATAGTCTGCCCCGTTCTATGGCGGCCAGGGGCACATGGAATTCCCGACCGGCTTCGTGCAGGATAACGGTCTGGTCGGTTACCCCCCGGATCCGGCCGGTAATGCGCTTGCGTTGCTCGATTGCCGCGGATAATCTCACTTTTACCAGCTCCCCGATAAACTGCTCATACTGTGCCCCGGTGAATAACAGCCGGTCCAGACCGGGTGATGAAACTTCCAGCAGGTATTCCCCTGCGATCGGATCTTCCACATCGAGGATACCGGACAGGCGCCGGCTGACCCGTTCGCAGTCTTCCAAGGTGATGCCTGAGTCACTGTCGATGTAAACCCGCAACAGCGAACTCCGTCCCTGTGGCATAAGCTCAACGCCCCAGCACACATAGCCCAGGTCGGTAATGACAGGCCGCAGCAGCGTATCCAGGGTTAGCGTCTGTGTGTGTGCGTTGCCCATGGCGCTGAAAACAAAAAGTGGGCATAAAGCCCACTTTATTAAACCCATATCACGAGGCCCACCGCAGCTGTTGCCGATAAAGGCGCCTCTGAAAATCAGAGGTTCCCAACAGCCGCCAGGGGGGCTCGTTATGGCCTACCTCAATGTCTGGTAGCGGGGGCAGGATTTGAACCTGCGACCTTCGGGTTATGAGCCCGACGAGCTGCCAAACTGCTCCACCCCGCAATCGAATTAGTAAGTATAAAACATGTTAAACCTATATTTCAAGCCCTCACTGCTGTTTTTTTGCCTGTGCGATCAGATCAACATTCGCCTTGTGCAACGCCGGGTATCCGGCGGCCAGCGAATTCGACTTCTGGGCCAGGGTTACAGCCTGTTGCCACAGGCCCTGCTCCAGCTTCAGGGCTGCCAGACGGTGCCACAGCCAGGGGTTTTTCGGCTCCAGCCGCAGCGCCCGTTCGATGGAGTCGGCGGCGGCATCCGGGTTTCCCTCGCTGATGTGCACATCGGTGTCATCCAGCAACGCCAGCACAGCCGGATTCTCGCTGGGACGCTGCCCTGCAGCCGGCATTGGGGTTGCGTCAGCATCATCGTCATCGCCATCAGGAGGGGGTAGCTGCACCCATTGTTCCTGGTCTTCATCCGCCAGCGGTTGCCCGGCGGGGAAGTCAGCAACCGGCGGCTCCTGGTCGGCCGGCTGCGGGGCTGGTGCAACCGGCGCTGGCGCCGGTACAGCCGTATCCGTGCT
>JAPORZ010000123.1 GCA_026709915.1 Gammaproteobacteria bacterium | reverse complement strand
GCGCTGGGGCAGATTGAAAAGCAGTTCGGCAAGGGCTCGATCATGCGCATGGGTGATGGGTCTGTTGACCGCGAAGTCCGCGCCGTGTCCACAGGCTCGCTGGGGCTGGACCTGGCGCTGGGCATCGGCGGCTTGCCGCGCGGACGGGTGGTGGAAATCTACGGGCCGGAATCCTCCGGCAAGACCACCCTGGCCCTGCACGCGGCTGCGGAAATACAAAAAATCGGGGGTACGGCCGCGTTTGTGGATGCAGAACATGCCCTGGACCCCAGCTACGCGGAAAAACTGGGCGTGGAAATTTCCGATCTGCTGGTCTCCCAGCCCGATACCGGCGAGCAGGCGCTGGAGATCACGGACATGCTGGTGCGCTCCGGCGCCACCGACCTGATCATCATCGACTCCGTGGCGGCATTAACCCCCAAGGCGGAAATAGAAGGGGAGATGGGCGACAGCCACATGGGGTTGCAGGCGCGCTTGATGTCCCAGGCCTTGAGGAAACTCACCGCCAATATCAAACGCTCGAATACGCTGGTGATATTCATCAACCAGATACGCATGAAGATCGGTGTCATGTTCGGCAACCCGGAAACCACTACCGGCGGCAACGCACTGAAGTTTTATGCGTCCGTGCGCATGGAAATCCGCCGCATCGGCGCCATTAAGAAAGCGGATGAGGTGATAGGCAACGAAACCCGGGTGAAGGTGGTCAAAAACAAGGTGGCCCCACCGTTCAAGGAGGCTTTTTTCGATATCCTGTACGGTCGCGGCGTCTCCCGGGAAGGTGAAATCATCAACCTGGGCGTGCAACACGACATTATCGAGAAGACCGGCGCCTGGTATGGTTATAACGGTGAGCGCATCGGCCAGGGCAAGGATAACGTACGCGTGTATCTCCAGGAGCATCCCGAACTGGCCCTGGAAATTGAGCAAGCGGTAAAACGTAAAGTGCTGCCGCAGGCTGAGACGGCGGCAGTGGATGCTGCGGCATCGGGGGAGGCTGCGCAGGTCTGAGCGGTCAGCCGCAGTCAGCCGCAGTCAGGCAACGGGCGCTGGACCTGCTGGCCCGGCGCGAGCATTCTGCACAGGAACTACAGGGAAAGCTGCTGGCTCGCGGATACGCTGCGGCAACAGTCGAAGCAGTCCTGGCAGAACTGAACGCGGCAGGATTGCAGAACGATGCACGCTACGCCGAGGCCTACAGTCGCAACCGCGTGGCAAAAGGTTACGGGTCGTTACGCATTACCCGGGAACTGTGTGAACGGGGAGTAGCCGGGGCACTGGCAGAACAGGTATTGGTCACAATGGATATAGATTGGGAGGAACATATCCGGGCCGTGCGCCGTAAGAAATACGGCTTGCAGGCGCCCGCGAGTTTCAGGGAACAGGCACAACAGTCACGTTTTCTGCAGTACCGCGGTTTTACCTCCGAGCAGATCCGCATGGCATTCAGCAACAGTGAATAACAGACGGCATGAAGTACATCGAAGCAAATGACATTCGGCGGCGGTTTCTGGATTATTTCAGCCAGTGCGGGCATGAAGTGGTGGCCAGTTCCCCGCTGGTGCCGGCCGCTGATCCGACCCTGTTGTTCACTAATGCCGGCATGGTGCAGTTCAAGGATGTGTTTCTCGGCAGCGAGCCGCGCGCCTGCCCGCGCGCGGTAACCGCCCAGCGTTGCGTGCGCGCCGGCGGCAAGCACAACGACCTGGAAAACGTAGGCTATACCGCCCGCCACCACACTTTTTTCGAGATGCTGGGCAATTTCAGCTTCGGTGATTACTTCAAGGAGCAGGCTATCCGTTACGCCTGGGAGTTTCTCACCGGTGAACTTGCCATCCCCAAGGAGAAGTTATGGGTGACGGTGTATAAGGATGATAACGAGGCCGAGGACATCTGGTTGCGACAGGTCGGGATAGACCGGACCCGCTTCAGCCGTTGTGGCGAGCGGGACAATTTCTGGTCCATGGGCGACACCGGCCCGTGCGGACCGTGCAGTGAGATATTTTATGATTACGGCGCCGAGGTGCCGGGCGGCCCGCCCGGCAGCGCCGACCAGGACGGCGACCGCTATGTGGAAATCTGGAACCTGGTGTTCATGGAATTTAACCGCGACCAGCAAGGCAACCTGCACCCCTTGCCGCAACCGTCGGTGGATACCGGCATGGGCTTAGAGCGGGTTGCGGCGCTGCTGCAAGGTGTGCGCAACAACTATGACACCGACCTGTTCCGTCCCCTAATCGAAGCAGTGCAGTCTCTTGCCGGCAACGACGGGGACAACCTCGTCTCCACCCGCGTCATTGCCGACCATATCCGCGCCAGCGCGTTCTTAGTGGCGGACGGTGTTATGCCGGGCAATGAGGGCCGGGGCTACGTGCTGCGCCGGATCATCCGCCGCGCGCTACGCCATGGTTCCAGGCTAGGGCTGACCGAACCCTTCTTCCATAAGCTGGTCGCGCCACTGATCAGCGTAATGGGAGCGACCGCCGATCCTGTCAGTCGCCTCAGCGAGTTCGTGACCAATACCCTGAAGCAGGAGGAGGAGCGGTTTACGGAGACCCTGCAACAAGGTCTCAAACACTTGGAAGTCGCGCTGGAAACCCTGTCTGCACGCATGCTCCCGGGCGAGGTTATATTCAAGCTGTATGATACCTACGGCTTCCCGGTGGACCTGACTGCGGATATTGCCCGTGAGCAGGGACTTGATCTGGACCAGGCCGGTTTTGAGGCATGTATGGAAGAGCAACGGCAACGCTCGCGGGGGGCGAATAAATTCCGCGCTGTCGAGGTGCATCCAGGCACCATCAGTATGGGGGAACTTAAGGTTCAAGGCTCTGCTGAGGCGGCAGTAAACGCCACTACTTTCACCGGTTACAATACCCTGCAGGATACCAGCCAAATCATGGCCCTCTGGCATGATGAACAGACGGTGGCTAGCCTTGCAGCCGGCCAGTCCGGCAGGGTCCTGCTTGACCTCACCCCATTCTATGCCGAGTCCGGTGGTCAGGTGGGGGACAAAGGCAAACTGGAATGGGAGACGGGTGAATTTGTCGTCGAGGATACGCAACAGCAGGGAAACCATCACTGGCACCTGGGGACAGTAACCCGCGGCGCCTTACAACCCGGCCAACAGGTGTCTGCACAAGTGGATGAGTTAGCGCGCGCCGATACCGTACGCAACCACTCCGCCACCCACCTGTTGCACGCAGCGTTACGCACAGTGTTGGGCGAACACGTCACCCAGCAAGGCTCTCTGGTCGCGCCCGACCGCCTGCGCTTTGACTTTTCCCATCCGCAGCCGGTTGCAACGGCACAACTCGCGCAGATCGAACAGCTTGTGAACCGCAAGATCCTGGAGAACGTGGAAACTCAAATTCGCCTGCTGCCGTTGGCCGAGGCGCTCCAGTCCGGCGCCATGTCCTTGTTTGGCGAGAAATACGATGAGGAAGTACGGGTGTTGAACATCGGCGGCGATTTCTCCGTAGAGTTATGCGGCGGCACGCATGTGCAGCGCAGTGGTGATATTGGCTTGTTCAAACTCGTGGCCGAGACGGGCATTGCCGCTGGCGTGCGCCGGGTTGAGGCGGTGACCGGCACGGGGGCGCTGGCGTGGGTCGCGCGCGAAGAGGCGCAACTGGCCGAGCTGGCCCGTTTGCTGAAATCCGGTCGGGACAAATTGGCGATCAGGCTGGAGCAGGTGTTGGAGAATGCCAGGCGCCTGGAAAAGGAACTGGAACAGGTCAAGGGAGAAATAGCCAGCCGGGCCGGCGCCGAGTTGAGCGAACAGGCCGAGCTGGTGAACGGGATTGCCGTCCTGGCCCGTAATCTGGCCGGCGCCGATCCGAAAACCTTGCGCGACACGGTGGATCGGCTGAAGAGCAAACTGGGCACGGCTGCGATCGTGCTTGGCACGGTGCAAGGTGATAAAGTGAGTCTGGTAGCAGGCGTAACCAAAGACAGCACCGACCGGGTCAAGGCCGGCGATTTGGTCAATTACGTTGCCCGGCAGGTAGGCGGCAAGGGCGGCGGCCGCCCGGATCTGGCCCAGGCCGGCGGTAATGACCCGTCCGCCCTGGAAAACGCCCTGGCCAGCGTGCCGGCCTGGCTCAGGGAACAGACAGCATGACCTTAATCGTAGCAAAATTCGGCGGCACCTCGGTCGCAAACGTGGAACGCATCAAGGCAGTTGCCGACATCGTCATCGCCACGCGCAAGCGGGGGCACCAGATAGTGGTGGTGCTTTCGGCCATGGCCGGAGAGACCGACCGGCTCATCGAGCTGGCAGGGCAGGCCGCTACAACCCCCGATTCCCGGGAACTGGATGTGCTGTTATCCACCGGCGAGCAGGTGACTATCGCCTTGTTGAGCATGGCATTGCAGGAACGGGACTATCCTGCCGTTTCCTACACCGGCGGGCAGGTTCAAATCCTGACGGATAACGTCCATAACAAGGCGCGCATCATTGATATCGAGTCAGCGCGCGTGAAAAAAGCGCTGACAGAACACAAAATTGTAGTGATCGCGGGCTTTCAGGGCATCGACGAAAGCGGTAATATAACCACCTTGGGGCGTGGCGGCACGGACACCACCGCCGTTGCCATGGCCGTAGCGTTGAATGCGCACGAGTGTCGGATCTATACGGATGTGGATGGTGTTTATACCGCAGACCCCCGCATCGTCCCTGCGGCCCGACGCATGGACCGGCTGGCCTATGAGGAAATGCTGGAGCTGGCCAGCCTGGGGGCGAAGGTGTTGCAGATCCGCTCGGTAGAATTTGCCAACAAATATAAAGTACCATTGCGCGTACTGTCTTCCTTCGAGGAAGGCCGGGGTACGTTAATCACAGACGAGGATGAAGAAATGGAACGGGCGCTGATAGCGGGTATCGCCCACAACCGCGACGAAGCCAAGCTGACCTTGCGCGGGGTACCGGACAGACCGGGCATCGCCGGTGCAATACTCGGTCCCATCGCCGAAGCCGGGATCGAAGTTGACATGATCGTGCAGAATACGGGCGTGGATCATACCACCGATTTTACCTTTACCGTGCATCGCAACGATTTCGCCAAGGCCACCGTCCTGCTGGGAAAAACCGCACAGGAACTAGGCGCCGCAGAAGTCCTCAGTGACGACCGCATTGTCAAGATTTCCGTGGTCGGAGTGGGCATGCGCTCCCATGCCGGCATCGCCAGCAAAATGTTCTCGGCGCTGGCCGCTGAGGGCATTAACATTCAGATGATATCCACGTCTGAAATAAAAATATCGGTCGTTGTTGACGAAAAATACTTGGAATTGGGTGTAAGAACGTTACACTCTGCATTCGGTCTTGAAAATGGTAGCGCTATAATGAATGATGCCGTCGGCTGAATAAAGTGTTATCATCGAAGAGTTGTTGCCGAAAAAGGCTACAATAGTCAGTTACTACCTAGGGATTTAAACAGGAGAAGATGAGATGTTGATATTAACACGCAGAATTGGCGAGTCTCTGATGATCGGGGATGACGTCAATGTAACCATTCTTGGAATACGCGGTAATCAGGTTCGTATCGGGGTTAATGCCCCCAAGGAAATCGCAGTGCACCGGGAGGAAATCTACGAGCGGATACAACTGGAAAAGGTGAAGAAGGCAAAAGCCCAGCTGGCCCAGGAGTATCTCGACGAGGACGGGGACGGGGATGGGGACGAACCCGGATCGGACCCCGAAGAAGAAGAGAACCAGGGAAACGCGTAGCCAGTCCTCAAGACGGGGCGTAGCCCCTTGACAACGGAGCGGGCCGGCTATGCCGGCCCACCGCCGGAGAGGTGGCCGAGTGGCTGAAGGCGCTCCCCTGCTAAGGGAGTATGGGTTAATAGCCCATCGAGGGTTCGAATCCCTCTCTCTCCGCCAACTATGAGAAGGGGGTCAGCGACCTCCTTCTCATAGTTGTTGAGTGTGGATTCGAACCCTCGATAGTCAACACTTGGGTTCGACAAATTCGCCGGGAGCGAATTTGAACAGCGTAGCGTTAGCGGAGCTGGCCCCGTAGGGGCAAACTACAGGGAAGTAGTTTGTAATCCCTCTCTCTCCGCCAACTATGAGAAGGGGGTCAGCGACCTCCTTTAGTTGAAGACGGGGGAATGTGCCAATGCTATCAGACATCGAAATCGCCCAGCGGGCCGGTAAAAAGCAGATTATTGACCTCGCCGCCGAGCAGTACGGCATCGGCAGTGAGCACCTGGAGCCTTACGGTCATTACAAGGCCAAGCTGTCGCTGGATTACATCGACAGCCTGCAAGACCAGGCGGACGGCAAGCTGATCCTGACTACCGCCATCAGCCCCACGCCGGCGGGCGAGGGCAAGACCACCACTACCGTCGGTCTGGGCGATGCCATGAACAGGATCGGCAAACAGACCTTGATCTGCCTGCGTGAACCCTCACTCGGTCCTTGTTTCGGCGTCAAGGGCGGCGCCGCTGGCGGCGGTTATGCCCAAGTGGTGCCCATGGAAGATATAAACCTGCACTTTACCGGCGATTTTCACGCCATCGGCGCCGCGCACAACCTGCTCGCGGCCATGCTGGACAACCACATCAACCACGGCAACCGCCTGAACCTGGACCCGCGTCTGATTGCCTGGAAACGGGTTGTGGACATGAACGACCGCGCCTTGCGCAAGATCGTTATCTCCCTGGGCGGCACGGCCAATGGGTTCCCGCGGGAAGACGGTTACGACATTACCGTTGCCTCCGAGGTGATGGCCATCTTCTGTCTGGCGACATCTCTTGCCGATTTGAAGGAACGGCTTGGCAACATCGTCATCGGCTACACCCGTGGCGACCGGACGCCGGTGCATGCCCGCGACCTGAATGCCCATGGCGCCATGGCGGCCTTGCTCAAAGATGCCATCAAGCCCAACCTGGTGCAGACTTTGGAGAACAATCTGGCGCTGGTGCACGGCGGCCCATTCGCCAACATTGCGCACGGTTGCAACAGCGTGACTGCCACCAAAACTGCGTTGAAACTGGCGGATTACGTGATCACCGAGGCTGGTTTCGGCGCTGACCTGGGCGCGGAGAAGTTCATCGATATCAAGTGCCGTATGGCCGGACTGAACCCGGCGGCGGTGGTGCTGGTCGCCACCATCCGCGCCATGAAATATCATGGCGGCGTCAACAAGGAAGACCTGAACGTGGAAAACCTGACCGCGCTGGATAAAGGTCTGGTCAACCTGGAACGGCACCTGAACAACATACAGCAACACTACGGCTTGCCCTGTATCGTGTCCATCAATCACTTCACCCACGATACCGACGCAGAGGTCGAGATGCTGCAAAATCGGGTCGAGGCGCAGGGCGGCAAGGCGGTAGTGGCGCGCCACTGGGCCGAGGGCGGCGCCGGCGCCGAAGAACTGGCCCGCACCGTTACGGACGTGGTGGACGACAACCCCGGCAGCCACAGTTACCTGTACGCGGACGATGCTCACCTGTGGGACAAGATAGAGGCCGTCGCCAGCAAAATCTACGGCGCCGGCAGCGTCACCGCCAACAGCAAGGTGCGGGCGGAGATCGATAAGCTGAACCGGGATTACGGCCGTTTCCCGGTATGTATGGCCAAGACGCAGATGTCCTTTACCACCGATCCTACGGTGCGGGGCGCGCCGGCAGGGCACAACGTGGAAGTCCGCGAAGTGCGGCTCTCAAACGGCGCCGGGTTCATCGTAGCCATCGCCGGCAACATGATGACCATGCCGGGATTACCGAAAGTCCCGGCTGCCGAGAAGATCGACGTGGACGCCGACGGCAATATTACCGGCTTATTCTAAGCAGGCTCGGTAGTTAGAGGGAATGGCGTAACAAGCCAGTACGCTTTATTTTTCCCGGGGTATAGGTGATAATGGATGCTGTGCGCCCGTAGCTCAGCTGGATAGAGTACCTGGCTACGAACCAGGCGGTCGGGAGTTCGAATCTCTCCGGGCGCGCCATCTCCAAACCATTATCGATGCCGGTAGATGCCGTTCCTGTGTCCAACCTTGATTATGTTGACGGTAAGTTGCAGCTCGCGCACCGTATAACGTCAAGAGCTGGCTGAGCGTCTATATCGCCAAACCGTACGGCTGGCTTTGCTATGGCTGGTATAATGCTGTGACAACGTAAGAGACCTCTGATTAACGCAGCTACCACAACCTTAACGACGGGAGTGACCTGAGCGTGCTGGCTTCGAGCGCTGCATTCAATTCCATCCTGGTCATCGCCGGCCTGATCACCGGCTTGGCGCTGGTGCGGTCGGGGTTGCTGAAGAAAGGGCTTTGGACTGCGACCCTGACGCCGTTCTCTTCCATTATCGGCAGCGGGTTTCTGATCATGGCGCCGCTGCTTGCCAGCATCGTGGGGGTCTATTCACCGCTGGCGATACTGGTCATAGTGGTTCTCGCCTATTCGATTGGGCATGTCATCCGCTTCAACATCCTGCATGTCGAACCGCGCATAGCAAGCGGAGAGCTATCCAGGCCTTGTCGGGAAATCGAATACATGGCCAATGTTGTGCTGGTCCTGGCCTATGTGGTGGCCGTCGCCTTCTACCTGTCCCTGCTGTCAAATTTTCTGCTGAGCTACCTGGGCATTGACAGTCAGGTATTGGAACGGTCGCTCACAACGGCCATCATCCTGTTCATTACTGCGGTCGGTTACGTCAAAGGGCTGGCCGGGCTGGAACGCTTGGAGGCTTACTCCGTCACCATTCAGCTGGCCGTGATTCTGTCTCTGGTACTGGGGCTGTTCGCCTTTGGCATGACCTTCCTGAACGGCCATGAGTTGCACTTCGAGTATCCGCAACGGGACCTGTCCACGCAGTTTCGAATGCTTGCCGGCGTACTGCTGGTAGTCCAGGGGTTCGAGACGTCGCGCTTTCTGGGAGACAAGTACAGCCCGGAAATCCGAGTGTCAAGCATGCGCAATGCCCAGATCATTTCCGGCATTTTATATGTGGTCTCGGTCATCCTGTTACTGCCGGTGGTGCAGCATATCAACCTGGTCCATATCAACCTGTCGGATATCATCGGCGCCATGGCGCCGGTGGCGGTGGTGCTGCCGGTGATGCTGATAGTGGCGGCGCTCATGAGCCAGTTCAGCGCGGCAGTGGCGGACCTGGGCGGTGGCGGCGGCCTGTTGCGGGAAAACAGCCGGCAACACCTGTCAACCAGGAACGGGTACCTGGCAGTGGCAGCCCTTGCAATTCTGCTGGTTTGGGAAGCCGACATCCTGGAGATCATCACACTGGCCTCCCGCGCCTTTGCCGCCTATTACTTCCTGCAAACCCTGTTAGCCATCTTCTACAACTACAAGGATTCCCCACCCCTGGCAAGAGCCACCCTCGCCAACCAGGCGCTGTTCGTGGCCCTTGCCGTAATACTGGCATATATCATCGTTTTTTCCATACCTGCGGATTGAGCGTCATACCATCAACAGCACCGCTCCTGTAACATAGGTGGTTACCATGCGCACTTGTATCTTCTTATCCGGTTTTTTCACGCTGTGCCTGTTGCTCAGCGCCTGTGAGCGTAATGAGCCGCAGCCCGGCAGCGCCGCTATTGTTACCGACGCGCGGCTGGTGAACGCCGACGCAGAGCCCCATAACTGGTTGAACCACGGCCGCACTTACAACGAGCAACGGTTCAGCCCGTTAACGCAGATCAATGACGGCAACGTGGCGCAGCTGAAGCTGGCCTGGCACCTGGACTTGCCGACCAAGCGCGGGCTGGAGGCCACGCCCCTGATGGCGGACGGGCGTATGTACACCACCGGCACCTGGAGCCGGGTTTACGCAGTGGATGCCGCCAGCGGTGAGATGCTGTGGGAATACGACCCGCAAGTGCCGCCGCAGAAGGGTATCGATGCGTGTTGCGATGTGGTGAACCGCGGTGTTGCGCTGTGGCGCGACAGGGTTTACGTAGGCACCCTGGACGGCAGGTTGATAGCGCTCAACGCCATGAGCGGCACGGAAGTCTGGTCGGTGCAGACCACCCCGAGCGCGCGCCGCTACACTATCACCGGCGCGCCGCGGGTGGTCAACGGCAAGGTGCTCATTGGCAACGGCGGCGCCGAGTTTGACGCCCGGGGCTACGTCACGGCCTACGATGCGGCAACGGGGGAACAGCTATGGCGCTTCTACACCGTGCCGGGTGACCCGTCCCTGCCGTTTGAAAACCCCATCCTCGAACAGGCCGCAACAACCTGGACCGGCGAGTGGTGGCAATACGGCGGTGGCGGCACCGTTTGGGACGCCATTACTTACGACCCGGAATTGAATCTGGTGTACCTGGGCGTAGGCAACGGCACCCCCTGGAACCGGCGCGTGCGCAGCCCCGGCGGCGGCGACAACCTGTTCCTGGCTTCCATCGTGGCCGTCAATGCCGACACCGGCGCCTACGTCTGGCATTACCAGACCGCGCCCGGCGATACCTGGGACTTCACCGCCACCCAGCACATCATGCTGGCAGACCTGGAGCTTAACGGTGAGGCCCGTAAGGTGCTGATGCAGGCCCCGAAAAACGGTTTTTTCTACGTTATCGACCGTACCGACGGCGAATTGCTGTCAGCCGAGCCTTTTGTCGAGGTGAACTGGGCCACGCATATCGATATGCGCACCGGCCGTCCCGTGGAAACGCCCAATGCCCGTTACCAGGACGGCGAGTTTGCCAGTTCCCCAGCCGCGCCGGGTGGCCATAACTGGCACCCCATGGCCTACCATCCGGGCGCCGGGCTGGTTTATATCCCGGCCCAGGACCTGCCCTGGGTGTACAAGGAAGTGGAGCAGTTCGAGTTCAGCAAGGTTACGACCAACACCGGCCTGGACCCCATCATCGCCTCCATGCCGGAAGACCCGGCCATCCAGGAGGAAATTTCAAAACTGCTCAAGGGCTACCTGCTGGCCTGGGACCCGCGCGAGCAAAAGGCGCGCTGGACTGTGGAACTCCCCATTGCCTGGAATGGCGGCGCCCTGGCAACAGCCGGCAACCTGGTGTTCCAGGGTACCTCTCACGGTGAGTTTATTGCATACACTGCTGACACCGGCGCGCGCCTGTGGGCGCACGATGCCCAAACCGCAGTGCTGGCCGGGCCGGTCACTTATCAAGTGGACGGCAAACAGTACGTGGCCGTCATGGCCGGCTACGGCACGGCCTTCGGCATTGAATCCGGCATCGTCGCCAAGTGGGCCGGCGTGCGCGCGCTGAACCGCATCGTGGCCTACACCCTGGACGGAACGGCTGAGTTACCGCCGCTGGCGCCGCTGCCCGAGCCGCCGCTGCCCCCTGCCCACCGCGCCGATGCCCAGACCGTAGCGCTGGGCAAACTGCGGTATCACCAGTATTGTTCGCGCTGCCACGGCGACGCCAGCATCAGCGCTGGCGTCCTCCCGGATTTACGCCACCTGGACGCAGACACCCACGCACTCTGGGACGCCATCGTGCGCGGCGGCGCACGTTTCGACCAAGGCATGCCCGGCTTCGCCGCACATCTGGAGCAAACCGACACCGACGCCATCCACGCCTACGTCATCAAACGCGCCCACGACCCGGAATATATGCCAGCAAAGCAAGAGCCCCGGAAGTGACCTCAAACTGTATGCCAAGCATGTAAATTTTAGAGTGTGTTCTGTAATAAACATGATAATTTCAGAGTCAATATGAAATCAAACCCACAGACTACCCTCCGCAGGAACCCGTATCCGACTTCGCCAGGGAGTGCGAGGTCATTCGGTTTTCCAGTGGTCACCCGGCATGACACGTTGCATGAAACCGGCAAACAGCGGCACCGTGAACGCAGTATCGCCATGACTTGGACTCCAGACCATTCCTTTCGCAATCAGTTGGCTGCGTAGGGGAGCAAGCGAGGTCACCCCGCGCGCAAGCACTTCGGCGATGGAACCTGAACGGTGAGGCCCCGCCCCCAGTTCCGCCATGGCGCGCAGATAACGTTTTTCAGACAGGGTTAATCGATCAAAGCGAACGCGGAAGAAGCCTTCGTCCAATGCAGCAATGGCGCTGCGAGAAGCTGTTTGCACGTCTTTTATAGTGATTGGGGATGATGCAGCAATATCCCATGCCTGTTTGCCCCATTCCTGTAAAAAATAAGGATAGCCCTGCGTTTCCGAAACGATGTGATCCAGTGCCTTAGCGCTTATGCTCTCACCTTCACTCTCAGCGGGGTTGCTGATAGCGATACGTGCCGCGTCCGCAGGCAATGGGCCTACTTCAGAAAAATCGAACAGGCGTTCGGCATAGGATTTTGCTTTTCCCAAACGACCGCGCAACTGCGGTAATCCCGCGCCCACAAGAACCAGCGGCAAACGCCGTTGAGCAGTGCGATGCAGCGCCATAATCAGGGCTGCCAACTGGTCTTCATCGACATATTGCAACTCATCAATGAAAAGCGCCAGACCGGTCCCGGCGCCAGCGGCTGCCTGACCGGATATTTCAAACAAAGCCTGCAAATCAAGCTCCAGGTCACCGTTATCTGCCAGCCCCGGTTCCGGGTCGAAGTCCAGCCCCACCTCAATATCGTTGTATTTCAACTTTAACGCAGTGGCGAAACCGGCCAATCCGCGCAGCGCCCTTTGCGCCAGTTCCTTCGCCTGTTCAGTAAGCGACAGGCGCAGCAGTGCCCGGCGCAGCTGCGGAGCAAGAATAGCAGGCAGGGAGCGACCTTCAGGAGCCTCAAGACGCAAGGTGTGCAGGGCAGATGCCTCCGCGTCATCACACATTTTGTCCAGCAACACGGTTTTTCCAACACCACGTAAACCCACCAGCAACAGACTCCTCACCGGTCGCCCAAGACGCGTGCGTTCCAGAACGATACGCATACGCTCCAATAATTCATCTCGCCCGGCGAGTTGCGGAGGAGGCGCGCCGGCGCCCGGCGTATAAGGATTCCTGACAGGGTCCATATCAAAATTATAGCAAATTTAGGAAGTTTATAAAATTTTCATAAACTTCCTAAATTTGATCAAA
>JAPORZ010000095.1 GCA_026709915.1 Gammaproteobacteria bacterium | reverse complement strand
TAGCCGTGTTTCCAGCCTGACTTTGATAAAGCTGCCATCTGTATGGCAGGCAATGAAGTCGGCTCCCTGCCAGCCATCGCCGAGCCGTATGCAGTTGTATCCATAATCGGCCAGTCGGGACGCGAGTTTATGAAGCTTCCAATTCTTCTTCTGTCGTCGGTTTAACTCATTGAATTTGATACGATTAAACATCATTTCTCTCCCGATCATCATTTATTAACGGCAGTAAATAGACTGTTTTACTGAGAGAGTTGCAGTATCCCTGCATTTGACAGATAATCAAGGTGCCAATTATTGGAGAAACTAACATGAGATACCTAATTGTACCAATTCTACTCATTATTGCCGCATGCGCCAGCCAAAGTTACTTTTTATCTGGTGGCGATCGAGCCGCTGGTTCTGTCACTATGACTTGCAATTATGATTTGTTTGCCGCATGCAATGAACCTGACCTTCAAGCCCTGCAAATGCCGGCTATAGAGGCGTGTCGGAATTGGGGTTATTCAGGAGCAGAACCATTTGGAGGACTTAAGAGGACGCAAACGGACGAATATACGGGGTATGTTGAAGTATCGTATCAGTGCATAGGCCATTTAGAGCGATCTGAATAACTTCAGGAATTGAAACCATTGCCGTCACCGATGTAAATATTATGTACGATGCCCAAATCCCGCCACAGAAACCATGAGTACCCACGCCATCACTGACCATGCTGCCCCGGCGCTAGCCGGACGGCGTGCATTGCAAACAGTCGATTACCTGTGGGGCGCGCTGTTGCTGGTCGGGGTGGTTTTTGTCTATGCCAGTTACCGGCATGCCATGAACGGCTATGAGTGGGTCATATTCGCGGGGACCACGCTGGCGCTGGGTTACGCCGGTGGCGTCTGGCCGGAGCTCCGGCGCCTGTTGCTGGTGGTGGTCACACTGGCGCTGCTCTCTATCTACTTGTACGGCGCCGACCTGGGCCGGGGTGAAGAGCAGTTCCTGTTGCAGTATTTTCTCGCCAGTCAGTCCGCCATCATGTGGATGAGCGCGCTGTTCGTGCTGGCAACTTTGAGTTATTTCCTGGCCCTGTTTGGCGGTTCGGAATTTCCCGGCGCGGTCGCAACCGGCCTGACCTGGTGCGGCGCCGGCATGGGCCTGGTCGGGATGCTGGTGCGCTGGCATGAATCTTACCTGATCAGCCCGGATGTGGGTCATATCCCGGTCAGCAACCTGTATGAAGTGTTCATCCTGTTCTGCGTCACCACCGCCATCATCTACCTGCACTATGAAAAACGCTACCGCACCCGCGCTCTGGGCGGCTTTGTGTTGCTGGTGATCGGCGCCGCCATCGGTTTTCTGCTGTGGTACACCTTCGACCGGGGGGCGCACGAAATACAACCGCTGGTGCCGGCCTTGCAGAGTTACTGGATGAAGGTCCACGTGCCGGCCAATTTCATCGGCTACGGCTGTTTCAGCATCGCCGCCATGCTGGGTCTGGCTTACCTGGCCAAGGGCGATGATGCCAGCCCGCGCCCGTTGCTGGCGCGCCTGCCGGCGCGGGCGGCGATAGACGACATGATGTACAAGGCCATTGCCTTGGGCTTTGCCTTTTTTACCATCGCCACCATCTTAGGTTCGTTGTGGGCGGCCGAAGCCTGGGGCGGCTACTGGTCCTGGGACCCCAAGGAAACCTGGGCGCTGATCGTGTGGCTGAACTATGCCGCCTGGCTGCATGTGCGTATCAGCAAAAACTGGCATGGTTCGGCCATGGCGGCCTGGGCCATCGTCGGCCTGTTCGTGACCCTGTTTGCGTTCCTGGGCGTTAATATGTTTCTTTCCGGCTTACATTCCTATGGTGAACTCTGATGCGCGTAGTACGATTACTGATCCCATTCCTGCTCTGGGCCGCGGTCTTCCCGGCTTTGGCGCAAGACCACTCCCACGATCACCACGGCCCTGCCTACACCCCGATCAAACCCGCGTTGCCCACCTCGTCCGGCGATAAAATCGAGGTCGCGGAGATTTTCTGGTACGGCTGCTCGCACTGCTTCTCGTTTGAGCCACACGTCAAGTCCTGGCTTGAGACCAAGCCGGAGGATGTGGAGTTCCGCCTGGTGCCGGGCGTGTTGAACAATCGCTGGGCGATCCATGCGCGCGGCTACTTTGCGGCGGATAAAATGGGCGCGCTGGAGCAGTTCCATACCCCGTTGTTTAACGCTCTGCACGTAAAACGGCGCAATATTTTTACCCGCGCTGCCCTGATAGACTTTGCCGCGGAGGTAGGGTTAGACAAGAAAGAGTTTGTCAGGCACTACGACTCCAACGAAACCGAAGTAAAAATGAAACAGGCCTTCCTCATGGCCCGCGACGCCAAAATCACTGGCGTCCCCGCAGTCATTGTCAACGGCAAATACCTGATCTCAGCCTCCTCAGCCGGCTCCCATGAAGGGATAATAAAGACCATGGACGAACTCATTCAGCAGGAACGCCGCCGCTGATTCATAAACTTTAAGGTAACTACTCGCCCTCATGGAAGTTCAAACCCGTTCGCCAGTTTTTTTGTCACAGGCACATTCTGCAAGCGCACATAGTCGGGCAGGCCGTCGCGGTAGGGGGGGTAATCCTCGCCCCGGATCAGGGGTTGCAGGTAGTTACGACAGGCCGGCGTGATGCCGAAGCCATCGGCGCTGATGTAGTCCCGGGGCATGAATTTTTCCGTGTTGGCCACCTGCGCCAGATCGGCCCGGCCAATTTCCCAACGGTACGGGCTGTCCGAAGTGCGCACGATGGTGGGCATGATGGCGCTGTGTCCGGCCAGGGCCAGTTCCACCGCAGCCTGACCCAGGGCATAAGCCTGCTCAACATCCGTCTGTGAGGCAAGGTGGCGCGCCGCGCGCTGCAAGTAATCGGCCACGGCCCAGTGGTACTTGTATCCCAATCCCTGCTTGAGCAGGTTGGCCACTACTGGCGCCACGCCACCCAGCTGGGCGTGACCGAAGGCGTCGCGGGTGCCCTGTTCCGCCAGAAACCGGCCGTCGGCCGTGCGCGCGCCCTCCGATACCACTACGCAACAATAACCGTAGCGCGCAACGCAATCCTGCACGCGGGCGATAAAGCGGTCCTGCTCAAACGGGATTTCCGGGAACAGGATCACCACCGGGATGTCGTTGTCCTCGTCGGCAGCCAAGCCGCCGGCCGCGGCAATCCAGCCGGCGTGCCGCCCCATAACCTCAATGACAAATACCTTGGTGGAGGTCCTGGCCATGGCGAGCACATCATAAGAGGCTTCACGCACCGAGACCGCAATGTATTTCGCCACCGAGCCGAAACCGGGACAGTTGTCGGTGACAGGCAGGTCGTTATCCACCGTCTTGGGAATATGTATGGCCTGGATCGGGAACCCCCATTGCTGCGACAGTTGCGCTACCTTGTGGCAGGTATCAGCCGAATCACCGCCGCCATTGTAGAAAAAATAGCCGATGTCGTGGGCCTTAAAGACCTCGACCAGACGCTCGTATTCGGCTCGGTTCTGTTCCAGCCCCTTGAGTTTGTAGCGGCACGAGCCGAACGCGCCGGAGGGCGTGTGTCGTAACGCAGCGATGGCTGCCGCCGGCTCCCTGCCGGTATCGATCAGGTCTTCGGTGAGGGCGCCGATGATACCGTCGCGCCCGGCATAAACGTTAGCGATGCGGTCGGGATGCCGGCGCGCGGTTTCAATCACCGCACAAGCGCTGGCATTGATAACGGCGGTCACCCCGCCAGATTGCGCGTAGAACGCATTTTTTGTTTCGGTCATTAAAAAAATTTCCCCATGTCATGAAATGAGCTTGAAAATGGGATATGGTTACCTCTAATTTTTAGAGGTAACCATGCAGCATAAGGATATGCTGCCATTTTTAAGCACGTCAGTGCTTGAAAATGGAGGAAACGAAAAATCATACTTTTTCGTTTCCGTCCCTAAAAATGCCACGGAGGGCATTTTTAGGTTCCTATATGTTACACGCTTGCATCACATTTCTCACCCGAACGAAACAGACTGGTCTCTGCCTCCCGTTCTTGTGCCTGTGCCTATTCCTGTGCGTCCCGGCCTGGCCCGAGGTCACCACCCTGGATTTGCCGGATATCGGCGATTCCACCGGTGGCATCCTGAGCCCGGAGTTTGAGCGACGGCTGGGGCAGGCGTTTCTCAGTCAGGTCCGCAAACAAGCGGACATTGTCTCCGATCCGGAGGTCAACAACTACATCGAGTCGATCGGCTACCGGCTGGTCTCGCAGAGCGACAACAACGAGCAGCAGTTCACGTTCTTCGTCATCAACGACCCTTTGATCAATGCGTTTGCGGCGCCCGGGGGCATTGTCGGCATTAACAGCGGCGTGATCATGAACGCCCGCAGCGAGAGTGAGCTGGCCGGCGTGGTGGCCCATGAAATCGCCCACGTGACCCAGAAACACATGGCCCGCTCCGTGGAGATGTCCAAGCAGATGAGCATACCGACTCTGGCGGCCATGCTGGGCGCCATCCTGGTCGCCACCCAGAACCCGGAGGCCGGTCAGGCCGCGCTGATGGCGGTGCAGGGCGCCTCGGCGCAGGCGCGCATCAATTTCACCCGCGCCAACGAACAGGAGGCGGACCGCATCGGCATACAATTGCTGGTGCGCGCCGGCTTCGACCCGCACGGCATGGCAGGGTTTTTCCGACGCTTGCAGCAGAACTCGCGTTTTGCCGCACAGGCGCCGGAATTTCTGCGCACCCATCCGCTCACCACCCGCCGCATCGCCGACGCCGCGGCGCGGGCGGCCTACTATGCCAATGAAGGCGGGTATCAGGAAAGCGTGACTTTTCCGCTGGTGCGGGCAAAACTGATTGCCAGGTCGCAGAAAAGCGCGCAGGACGCAGTCGAACTGTTTGCGCGTCGGCTGGCCGCGGCAGAACCCGGCGCCGACCTTGATGCCGACCGCTACGGTTATAGCATCGCTTTGACCGAGGATGGTCAGTACAGCACGGCACAGAAGCAGGTGCAGCTGTTGCTGACCAAGGAGCCGGAAAACATCACCTACCTGCTGGCTGCGGCGGACATAGCGGTGCGGCAGGGCAATTACGATGAGGCGTTCGCAATTTTTTCAAATGCCGAACAACTGTACCCGGACTACCGCCCGCTGGTGCTGAACTACAGCAATGCCTTGCTGAAAGCCGGGCAACCGCATCTGGCCCGCAACAAACTGCGCGAGTTCGGCAAGTTCCGACCGCCGGACATCACTTATTACGATTACCTGACCCGGGCCGAGGCCGAGGCGGGCGATGAGGTGGAATCCGGCATTGCCAACGCTGAATACTATTTCCTCACCGGCGAGACCCAGGTGGCCATTGAGCAGCTCAGGCATGTCCTGCGCCAACAGGCGCCGCGTCCGGATTATTACCAGACCGAACGCATCAAGGCGCGCATGGCGTTCCTGGAACAGGAACTGCAGCTCGAGCGGGATATGAAACTGAGAAGATGAAGGCTGGCGCAGCCCGCAGAGTGTTCGTCACGTTGCGCCGAACAACGCTGAAGTGCTACAATGCGCTATTTTCCGACAGGGTAAAGTAGTGGACGACAACAATTACGACTCATCGAAAATCAAGGTCTTAAAAGGGCTCGAAGCGGTCAAGAAACGCCCCGGCATGTACATCGGCGACACCGATGACGGCACCGGTTTGCATCACATGGTGTTCGAGGTGGTGGACAACAGTATCGACGAGGCCTTAGCCGGGTATTGTTCCGAGATAAAGGTGGTTATCCATGCGAATGAATCGGTCACCGTGACCGATAACGGTCGCGGCATCCCGGTCGGCGAGCATGAGGAAGAGGGTGTTTCTGCGGCGGAAGTGATCATGACCACGCTGCATTCCGGCGGCAAGTTTGACGATAACTCCTACAAGGTATCCGGCGGCCTGCATGGGGTGGGCGTGTCGGTGGTGAATGCGTTGTCGCACACGTTGGAGTTGATGATCAGCCGCGACGGCTACCTGTTCAAGCAGGAATACCGCGAGGGCAAGCCGCTGGCGCCCCTGCGCCAGACCACCCCCACCGACCGCACCGGTACAGAAATCCGCTTCCTGCCCAGCGGCGAGGTGTTTACCAATATCGAGTTTCATTACGACATCCTGGCGAAACGGCTGCGCGAGTTGTCATTCCTGAATTCGGGGGTCGGGATCGAGCTGCACGATGAGCGCAGCAGCCGCCACGACCGGTTCGAGTACCAGGGCGGCATCTCGGAATTTGTACAGCACCTGAACCGGAACAAGACCCCGCTGCATGAAACGGTGATCAACATCGACGCGGAACGCGACGACATCGTCGTACAACTGGCGATGCAGTGGAACGATTCCTACCAGGAAAATATCTTCTGTTTCACCAACAATATCCCGCAACGGGACGGCGGCACGCACCTGGCCGGCTTCCGCGGCGCCTTGACGCGCAGCCTGAACGCGCACATGGAGCAAATCGGCCTGACTGCCAAGTCAAAAGTGGCAGTGGCCGGTGATGATGTGCGCGAGGGCCTGACTGCGGTGCTGTCCATCAAAGCGCCCGATCCGAAGTTTTCTTCGCAGACCAAGGACAAACTGGTGTCCAGCGAAGTGCGGCCGGTGGTGGAATCGTCAGTGCATGAGAAACTCCGGGAATTCCTGCTGGAACGCCCGGGCGAGGCGAAAACCATCTGCGAGAAGATCGTCGATGCGGCGCGCGCAAGAGAGGCTGCGCGCAAAGCGCGGGAGCTGACGCGCCGCAAGACCGCGCTGGATATTGCCGGCCTGCCGGGCAAGCTGGCCGACTGCCAGGAAAAAGACCCGTCCGCCTCAGAGTTATTCCTGGTGGAGGGTGATTCCGCCGGTGGCTCTGCTAAACAGGGCCGGGACCGCCGCTATCAGGCGATTCTGCCGTTGAAGGGCAAAATCCTGAACGTTGAGAAGGCGCGCTTTGACAAGATGCTGTCTTCCTCCGAGGTGGGCACCTTGATCACGGCGCTGGGTTGCGGCATCGGCAAGGATGAATTTGACCTTAGCAAATTACGCTACCACCGGGTGATCATCATGACCGACGCCGATGTGGACGG
The DNA here is from genome assembly GCA_026709915.1 of Gammaproteobacteria bacterium. GTDB lineage: Bacteria > Pseudomonadota > Gammaproteobacteria > Eutrophobiales > Eutrophobiaceae > JAAXHV01. Next base: position 6,034 of record JAPORZ010000095.1, on the reverse strand, counting down.
GTCGCACATCCGGACGCTGTTGCTGACGTTCTTCTACCGGCAGATGCGGGAACTGCTCGAGCGCGGCCATGTTTACATCGCGCAACCGCCCCTGTTCAAGATCAAGAAAGGCAAGAAGGAACGTTACCTAAAAGACGAGATGGAAAAGGAAGCCTACCTGCTGGAGCTGGCTATGGCCGACGCGGAACTGCAAAACGCCGCCGGAGACCTGGCCGATGCCGAACAGAAACAGGCGTTGCGCAGCTGCTACCTGAGCATGAAACAGGAACAGGCGCGTCTGGCCAGACACTACCACCCTGAGGTCGTTGCCGCAATGTGCGCCCGGCCCCGGCTGCTGGCCGCAGACTGTACCGACAGGGGGCGGGTACAGGCCTGGTTCAACGCCTTGCGCGACAGTCTTGCCGCCGACGGCGCGGAGCGCGCCCACTACCGGGCAGAGGTATTTACCGCAGCCGCAGCCGACGGCTATGGCGGGCGCATCGACATCGACATTCACGGCGTTATTTCCGCCAATGTCTTCAACCCGGGCTTCTTTGCCTCCGCCGCCTACCAGCGCCTGCTGGCGCCGGAGGAACAGTTCGGCGCTGGCGGCTTGAGCGTGCGGGTCAAGGACAAACAGCATTCCTCCCCTTCAGTAGTCCGGGCCGTGGACTGGTTGTTGACGGAAGCGAGCCAAGGTCTGCATGTGCAGCGTTACAAGGGGCTGGGAGAGATGAACCCGGAGCAACTCTGGGAAACCACCATGGACGCCGCCACGCGCTACCTGTACCAGGTGAATATCGAAGACGCGGTTGCCGCCGACGAAATGTTCACCACCCTGATGGGCGACCAGGTCGAACCCCGCCGGGAATTTATCGAAGCTCACGCCCTGACGGTGCAGAATTTGGATACTTGATCGCCCGGGCCAGACACCAGACTTGTACCTGTTCGGCGCCGTTGGCTTTCAGCAAACGCGCCAGTTCATTGGCGGTGGCGCCGGTGGTCAGGACATCGTCGATGATGGCGATATGTTTATAACTCATTGTCTTCACGAGAGAGAAAGCATCTTTAACGTTGCGCGCCCGGTGTTCGGGGCGGAGATCGAATTGCTGCGCCGTGGGTTTGTGCCGGCGCACCAGTTGCTCATCGACGGGGACGGCCAGCGTACGCGCCAGCAGCAGTGCAATTTCCCGGGCCTGATTAAAGCCGCGCCGCCGTTGCCGGGCACGGTGTAACGGGATCGGCAGCAGGCATTCCGGTGGCGCCCGGCGCGCCGGCTCAAGCAGTTCGATAAGCGGCCCGGACAGGGCGCGCGCCAGGTCCAGGCGGGCCTGGTATTTCAGTTTCCTGATCATCCGGTCCACCGGATAGTGATAGCTGTACGCGGCGATGCAGACATCGAACGCAGGGGGCTTGGCGAGACAGCGGACGCAGACTGCGGCATATTCTGACTGCGCGCCGCAACCGGGACACATTGCACTCGGCAACGGTGGCAAATCCTCCCGGCAGGCGCGGCAAAAGCCGTCCGCGCCAGCGTCCACGGGCGTACCGCACAAGACACAGACAGGGTTGACAAACATCAGCTGGTCAACCCCTGGAGACTACAGGTGTTGACAGGATTCGATTCGAGGTTAACATATTCATCCATGTTGAACGAACAAACAGCGTCCAAAGCAACAGTGCCCGCAGAGACAGTAGCCGCGCAGACAGTAGCCGGGGAAACTGCGGCAGCCGAAACAACGACCGGAACAGCCCCCGGGCCAAAGCCCGGACATGACTGGAGTCTGGACGAGATCATAACACTTTACCGGCAGCCCCTGAACGATTTATTGCAGCAAGCACATGCCGTCCACCGCCGCAATTTTGACCCGAATCGCATCCAGTTAAGCACCTTGCTCAACATCAAGAGCGGCGGTTGCCCGGAAGACTGTGCCTATTGCCCGCAGAGCGTGCGCTACAACACCGGACTGGAAAACGAGTCCTTGATGTCTTGTGAGCAAGTGCTGGAGGCGGCGCGGCGCGCTCGGGACTCGGGCGCCAGCCGGTTCTGCATGGGCGCGGCCTGGCGCGGCCCGAAAGACCGGGACCTCGATCAGGTTGTGGCCATGGTCGCCGGGGTCAAACAACTGGGCCTTGAAACCTGTGTAACGCTGGGAATGCTGAAGGCCGGGCAGGCCGAGCGCCTGCAACAGGCTGGCTTGGATTACTATAATCATAATCTCGATACCTCCGAAGAATTTTACAGCCAGGTCATCACCACCCGCAGCTACCAGGACCGCCTTGATACCCTGCAACAGGTGCGCGCCGCCGGTATCAATGTCTGCTGCGGCGGCATTATCGGCATGGGCGAGTCGGCGACCGATCGGGCCGCGCTGTTGCAGACCCTGGCCAACCTGCCGCAACAGCCGGAGAGCGTGCCTATCAATACCCTGGTCAAGGTGTCCGGCACCCCGCTGGACGCACAGGACGATACCGACCCGCTGGAGCTGGTGCGCACTGTCGCCTGCGCCCGCATCCTGATGCCAAAAGCCTACGTACGCCTGTCCGCCGGGCGCACCGACATGAGCGATTCGACTCAGGCCCTGTGCTTTTTTGCCGGCGCCAACTCCATCTTCTACGGTGAGAAGCTGCTGACCACGGATAACCCGCAATTCAACAAGGATCAGTCCCTGTTTGAGCGCCTGGGGTTGACCCCCGATACGGACAATACCTCCGGGGATACCGCGGCCGCGCAGAGCGGTTAATGACCCACGCGCCGGCGCCGGATCCTTTTTCACTGGCAACCGGGCTGGACCGGATCAGGGCTGCGGGGCAATTCCGCCGCCGGCAGGTACTGGCCTCTGCACAGGGCGCCGCTATACAGATCGAAGGGCGCAGCTATGTCAACTTTTCCAGCAACGATTACCTCGGCCTTGCCAACGACGCGCGCCTGGTGCAGGCGTTTCAAGCCGCCGCCGCCACTTACGGGGTAGGCAGCGGCGCATCGCAACTGATATCCGGCTACAGCCGCGTGCACGCGCAACTGGAGGAGACGCTTGCCGCGCGCCTAGGGCGCACCCGCGCCCTGCTCTTTTCCAGCGGTTATCTGGCCAACCTGGCCGTGGTCACCAGCTTCGCCAAACGCCGGGAGGACCAGGTGGTGATGGACCGGGACAATCACGCCTCGCTCATAGACGGCGCCTTGCTGACGCGCGCCGGGCTGCGCCGTTATGCGCACCATGATCTGGCCGGGCTGGAAAACCTGCTTGGCAAGGGGCGCACCCTGGTAGCCACGGACGGGGTGTTCAGTATGGACGGCAGCATCGCCGCATTACCAGACCTGGCCGCCTTGTGCGCCCGCCACGGCGCCCTGCTGGCCGTGGACGACGCCCACGGTTTCGGTGTGTTAGGCGCGAGCGGCGCCGGCTCACCGGAGCATTTTTCTCTGGACCAGAATCAGGTTCCCATCCTCATGGCCACCTTCGGCAAGGCCTGTGGCGCCATGGGCGCGTTCGTGGCCGGACCGGAAGACGTAATAGAAACCCTGATTCAGACCGGCCGCACCTGTATTTACAGCACCGCCATGCCACCGGCCCTGGCCGCGGCGGCGACAACGGCGCTGGATCTCAGCGCCCGGGAAAACTGGCGCCGGGACAAGTTGCAGGCGCTGGTGCAACGCTTTGCACAAGGGGCTCAGCAACTGGACTTGCCGGTGTTGCCCTCCACCACGCCGATTCAGGGCTTCATGGTGGGCAGCGCCGCGGCGGCGCTCAGCGGCAGCGAGTACCTGCGCGCCGCCGGCTTATGGGTCACCGCGATCCGCGCGCCAACGGTTGCGCAACATACCGAACGCCTCAGGATCGCGTTAAGCGCCGGGCATAGCGAAGAGCAGGTGGACCGGCTACTGGAACACCTGGCGCAACTGGCGCGGCGCTTGACACGATGAACGACCCTGCCTATCAGCGTGACAAAACCGGCGTGCAGCGCAACTTCAGCCGCGCCGCGGCCGGTTACGAGCAGGTGGCCGTATTGCAACAGACCATCGGGCAGCGCCTGCTGGAGCGGTTGGAAGTAATCCGGCTGACGCCGCAACGCATCCTGGACCTGGGGGCCGGCGCCGGGCGCCTGTCCGCGCAACTGGCGCAACGCTATGGCCGCGCTCAGCTGGTACAACTGGACCTGGCTCTGGGCATGTTGCAACAGGCCGCACAGAACCGGGGTTTTTCCGGTCGGCAGTCGCTGCTGTGCGCCGACGCAGAGGATTTGCCGGTCACCGGGGAGTGTATGGAGTTCGTGTTCTCCAACCTGATGTTGCAGTGGGTTGCGCAACTAGACCGGACACTGGTCGAGGCACACCGGGTGTTACGACCCGGCGGCCTGCTGCTATTTGCCACGTTCGGGCCGGATTCCCTGGTAGAGTTGCGGGAAAGCTGGGCCAGCGTGGATGACTATATACACGTCAACGCCTTCACTGACATGCACGACGTGGGTGACGCCCTGGTACGGGCCGGTTTTGTTGACCCGGTGATGGAAACGGAGCCCTTTACCCTGGTTTATGATGACGTGGCGGCGCTGTGCAAGGAACTCAAGCACCTGGGCGCCGGCAACGTAAACGCCGGCCGGCGCAAGACCCTGACCGGCACCCGCGCGTTCCGCGCCATGCAGGCCGAGTACCGGCGCCGCTACGCGCGCGCAGACGGCGTGCCGGCTACCTTCGAGGCCATCTACGGCCATGCCTGGGTGCCGGGGGTCAAACAGCAACGGCAGGAAGGGCTGGAGCCCGGGGTTTTTCCGATTGCTTTCTCGACCGCCACGCGCTCGTCATGACTAATATATTCATCACCGGCACCGATACCGGTGTCGGCAAGACCTGGGGCACGTTGGCGCTGATGGCAGCCTGGCAGGCGCGCGGGTTGGTGGTGAACGGCATGAAGCCGGTTGCCAGCGGCAGCGAGTGGCACAGCGGGCGGCTGGAAAACGAGGACGCGCGCCTGATTCACGCGCAGTGCAGCCTGCCGGTTGGCTACGAGCAGGTGAACCCGTACGCGTTGGCCGAGCCAATCGCCCCGCACATTGCCGCAGCCAAGACCGGCATCAAGGTTGAGTTGGACACCTTGGTCGCGGCCTACCGGGGCCTGACGGCCGGGGCCGACCGGGTCGTGGTGGAAGGGGTCGGCGGCTGGCGGGTGCCACTGGCAGAGGGGCTACAGACCGAAGCCCTGGTGCGGCGTTTGGACCTGACTGTGGTACTGGTGGTGGGGCTGCGCCTGGGCTGCATCAACCATGCTTTGCTTACCATGGAGGCCATAAGCGCCGCGGGTGTGCCTTGCGCCGGTTGGCTGGGCAACGGTATCTGCCGTGACTATGCAGAGCAGCAGGCCACCCTGGACTACCTGCGCGACCAGCTGTCGGCGCCTTGCCTGGGGGTCATACCGTGGCTGGCACATTTTGACGCGCAACAGGCCGGCGCGCTGATCGCGCTTGAATAATTCCGGCGCGCTGTATATCCTTGCGTCAAAACCTGATTTCAGGCAACCTCTGAAAATGCCCTCCGCGGTATTTTTAGAGGCGCCCTTCAGGTTGACATTAACAAATTTCAGTGCATGATTCGGGAACTGAAAGCCGCGCATGATGCCCATGATCATGATGCCTATGATCAGGGGGGGCGCACCTTTGTGGTTGCGCCCAACCGGTCTATGTCCTGGAAGCAGTTGTCGCTGGCATTTGCCGTTATCGCCGGCGTGACCCTGATAGTTGGCGGCTACTTCTGGGTACGGGGTTTCACGTTGGTGTTGCCGTTTTCGGGGCTGGAACTGCTGGCATTGGGCGCGGCGCTCTACATAACCGCTTGGCGTGGAGGCACGCAGGAGGTTATCACCATTACCGATGCTGCCGTGTCTGTGGAAACAGGACGCAGTGCGCCAGAGCAGCGCTACGACTTTCAAAGATACTGGACCAAGGTGGTGCTGCGCCGTCCTTGGGTGGCCTGGTATCCGAGCAAGTTGTTACTGTGCTCCCATGGTCGCGAGATTGAGATTGGCCGCTTCCTCAATGAGGAAGAACGCAAGGGTCTGGC
>JAPORZ010000020.1 GCA_026709915.1 Gammaproteobacteria bacterium | reverse complement strand
TACCACCCCCTCAACCAACTCAAACAGAAACTCGATGCCCATCGCCCCCTGCCACCCGCGGTAATCAACAACCTGCGCGAGGACCTGGTGTTGCGTTGGACCTACCACTCCAATGCCATCGAAGGCAATACGCTTACCCTCAAGGAAACCAAAGTGGCATTGGAAGGTATCACGGTTGGTGGTAAAACCATGCGCGAGCATCTGGAAGCGATCAACCACAGGGAAGCGATTTTGTTTGTCGAGGCGTTAGTCAACCAAAAAGAACCGCTCTCACAACGGCATGTAAAAGACATTCACCAGTTGATCCTGAAAGGAATTGATGACGAGAATGCCGGTATCTATCGAAACACCAATGTCATTATCGCAGGGGCCGAACACACACCACCTGATTTTATTCATGTCCTGGGGGACATGGAAGTTCTGATACGTTGGTATCAAAACGAGGCGCAAGAGCTTCACCCGGTGGAGCGGGCGGCGCGGGTGCATGCTGATTTTGTCAAAATTCATCCTTTTGTCGATGGCAATGGCAGAACTTCCCGGCTGCTAATGAATCTTGAATTGATGAAAGCAGGCTTTCCTGCTGCTGTTCTACCCGTAGAGAAGCGCTTGGAGTATTACGAAACATTGGATGCAGCGCATACCCAAGACGACTATCAGCCGTTCCTGTCTTTGATAATTGAAATTGTCGAGCTGAGTTTTCAACCCTATTGGCATGCTTTGAACATGAAATAGAGCGAACTGATGAACGGCTTTAAGTTCAATGAAAAATACCTGTCCCAGCTCCCGGCCCTGCAACAGCTGATCAACCTGGGTTTTGAATACATCACGCCGGAGCAGGCGGCGGCACAGCGTGGCGGTCAGCTGGTCCATGTCCTCCTTGAGGATACCTTGCGGAAGCAGTTAGGGTGCATCAACCGCATCCGTTACAAGGGGTGTGAATATAAGTTCAGTGAAGAGAACATCCGGTCCGCTGTGCGGAAAATCAGGAATATCCCCTACCAGGGCCTGCAAAAAACCAACGAGGCAGTGTATGACCTGCTGACATTGGGCATTGCTCTGGAACAAACCATTGAGGGTGATTCCAAGAGTTTCTCCATGAACTACATCGACTGGAAGCAACCGGACAATAACCTGTTTCAGGTGACGGCCGAGTTTCCGGTACTGCGCCGACACAGTGTGGAAACCGCACGACCGGACATCGTTTTGTTTGTAAATGGAATCCCGTTGGCTGTAATCGAATGCAAGGCGCCGGACGAGGAAGTTGAGCAGGCAGTCTCCCAGAACATACGTAATCAGGGCGCTGACTATATTCCCCAACTGTTCATCTACGCGCAACTGCTGATGGGAGTTAACAAGACTGCGGCCTTGTATGCCACCACCGGTTCGGACAAGGAGTATTGGAGCGCTTGGCAAGAACGCGAGGACCCGGAAGATGCTGTTAATACCAGCATCAACGCACTACTGACCGATAGGCAGAAAGACCGGCTGTTTTCCGGGGAATTCGCTCGTGCACGCGGACATTTCGATTCGCTTGAGAAGGAGAAAGGCCGCCTGCTAACCGAGCAGGATAAATCAATTTACAGTCTGTGCCGTCCACAGCGATTATTGGACTTGACCTATCGCTTTGTCGTTTTCGATAACGGCATCAAAAAAATCGCGCGCTATCAACAATATTTTGTCGTGCACTCTACCATCCGTCGGCTCAAACAACGCGACAATCAGGGCCGGCGCAGGGGTGGGATGATCTGGCACACCCAGGGGTCGGGGAAATCCTTGACCATGGTGATGCTGGTGCGCACTCTGGCGTTGGATACGGGCGCGGATTCCCTGCGTATCGTGCTGGTCACTGACCGCAAGGACCTGGATAAGCAGTTGGGTAACACCTTTGCCGCCTGCGGCCTCAGCCGGGAACGGGCAACATCCGGACGCAACCTGATAAAACATCTCAGGGACAGGGTGAATATCATCACCGGCCTGGTCCATAAGTTCAAGACAGCCCTGGCAGCGGAAAAGTACACCGACACGTCGGCTGATGTCCTCGTGCTGGTAGATGAAAGCCACCGCACCAATTTTGGCGAACTCGCCGCGCTGATGCGCAAGATGTTACCCAACGCCTGCTACCTGGGATTCACCGGAACTCCGCTCACAAAAGCGCAGAAGAATAACTTCGCCAAATTCGGCGAACTTATCCAGCCCTCCTACACCATCCGCCAGGCAGTCAGCGACAAGGCGGTAGTGCCACTGCTGTATGAAGGTCGTCACGTCGAGATGAAACAGGATAAAACAGCCGTGGATCTGTGGTTTGAGCGGCACACTGCCGGACTGAATGCAAACCAGAAGGCAGACCTGAAGAAAAAGTACGCGCGCGCCGAATTGCTAAGCACGGTTGATCAGGTCGTCTATATGCGCGCCTTCGACATCAGCGAGCATTTCCGCGCCCATTGGCAGAATACCGGTTTCAAAGCCCAACTGGTAGCGCCGCTCAAGTCAGTTGCAATCAGGTATCACCAATTCCTGAATGAACTCGGTTCGGTGTCTTCAGAAGTGATCATTTCGGCGCCAGACACGCGGGAAGGGCACGAACAAACAGACAAAGGATCAACTGACGCAGTAAATAAATTCTGGCGTACCGAGATGGGGAAATATGGTTCGGAGGAAAAGCGGGATGAGTATATTATCGAGCGCTTCAAGGACGGTGATGAACCGGAGCTTCTGATCGTCGTAAATAAGTTGCTCACTGGATTTGATGCCCCGCGCAACACGGTGCTGTATCTGTGCTGCACCCTGCGGGAACACACATTGTTACAGGCCATTGCACGGGTCAACCGGGTGTGCCAGAACAAGAAATTCGGCTATATCATCGATTACAACAATGTGCTGGAAGAACTGGATATGGCGCTGACGATGTACGATGCGCTGGAGGACTTCGACGAGGATGACCTTGCCGAATCGCTCACCTCTATCAGTGAGGAAACAGACCGCCTGCCGCAACGTCACTCGGATTTATGGGATATCTTCAAGCAGGTTAAAAATCGGAACGATGAAGAGGAATACGAACAGCTACTGGCCGACATGGAACTACGCGAGGAGTTCCATGCCCGCCTGTCGGAATACGCGAAAACACTTGCTGTCGCGTTATCATCGGAACGGTTCGTCACCACAACCGATGAAAGCGAGATAAAGCGCTACAAGAATGACCTGAAACGCTTCCAGAGACTCAGCGGTGCGGTCCGCCTACGCTATGCTGAGAGTGTGGATTTCAGCAGCATTGAACCGCGCCTCAGAAAACTGCTTGATACTCATATTCAAGCAGATACAGTGACCCGACTGCATGAGCCGGTCAACATCTTTGACAACTCGTCATTCAATCAAGTCAAGGAGGAGCAAGGCGTTTATGGTGGACAGACAACGGCGGCCAGGGCAGACACCATCGCCCACGCCGTCAAACGCACCATTACCGAAAAGATGGATGAAGACCCGGCGTTTTTCCGCAGATTCTCAGAATTGATCCAGGAAGTGATTGACGCTTCCAGGTCAAAGCGCATCAGTGATCTGGAATACCTCAATCAGGTGATCCGGCTACGCGAGCAGGTTGTATCCGCGAGACACGATGAAGCTCCGGCGAAATTGCGCAACAACGACGAGGCCTGTGCCTATTACGGCGTGGTGAAACCCGTCTATCTGGCACACAACACTTTTTCTGAGCAACAACTTGATGACATGGCGGCAGACACCGCCCTCGCCGCCCAAATTATCCTGGCGAATTGCCGCAAAGTTGATTTCTGGAATGACCTGGACGCCAGGAACAGTGTTAAGAATGCCATCGATGACTATCTCCACGATGAGATCAAACACAAGCATGGTATCCCCCTGAGTATTGAACAGATGGATGACGTCATCGAAAAACTCATGCGGGTCGCCAGGCGCCGGAGCCGCATTGAATGACATCCGCCACCGGCGGCTGAAAATCAACGGCATCATCGTCAACCGGCTCACGGAATAAGCCGGAGGTGGCCTTGTCGCGCCACTTGCAGCGTAATTTACCAGCATTGTCTGCTTGACCGAGGTTGTTGAAAATCTGTATAGTTTCAAATGTAACTAATTGCAAGAGGAGAAAGCTGTGAAACTCGCCAGTCTTAAAGAAGGAGGCCGCGACGGCGCCCTGATTGTGGTGAACCGTGGCCTGACCAAAGCGGTTAAGGTGCCCGGCATTGCGCCGACCATGCAGGCGGCGCTAGACAACTGGGCAGCTACGGAACCGGCCTTGGTTAAAGTCTTCAACCAGCTGCAGGAAGGAGATGTTGACGGCGCTTTTGATTTCGACCCGAAACAGGTGGCCGCGCCCCTGCCCCGTTGCTACCACTGGGCGGACGGCAGCGCCTATGTTACCCATGTGGAACTGGTGCGCAAGGCGCGTGGGGCGGAGTTGCCAGCCTCCTTCTGGACCGACCCGCTGATGTATATGGGCGCCTCCGATGTATTCCTCGGTCCCTGCGATGACGTGCCGGTGGAAAACGAGGATTGGGGTATAGACTTCGAGTCCGAGATCGCAGTGTTTACCGACGATGTGCCCGCCGGCATCACCCCGGAACAGGCGCAAGCGCATATCAAGCTGATCACCATCATCAACGACGTATCGCTCAGGAACCTGATCCCGGCGGAACTGGCCAAACAGTTCGGATTTTATCAGTCCAAGCCCCATACCTCGTTTGCGCCGGTGGCAGTCACGCCGGACGAACTGGGCGCGGCCTGGGACGGCGGCAGGATCCACTTGCCCCTGCACTCCACCATGAACGGGGTAAAACTGGGGTCTCCGAACGCCGGTGTGGATAATACATTTGACCTGCCGCGCCTGATTTCCCATGCGGCCAAGTCGCGCCCACTGATGGCAGGCGCCGTGATCGGTTCCGGCACCGTCTCCAACGTCGGCAGCAAGGATGGCTCGTCCTGCATCGCCGAGATACGTTGCCTGGAAACCATCGCCGATGGCAAGCCCACAACCGGGTTTATGAAATTTGGCGATCGCATCGAGATCGAGATGTTCGATGCCAACGGCGCCTCCATCTTCGGCAAGATCGATCAAATCATCGTCCGGTATCACCCACCAAAATGATTTATAGTAACCTCCACAGGCGCCCTGCTCGTCCCGCACCTTGATATTCATAACCACAGGCAACCATGAAACTGTATAGCTACTGGCGCTCATCGGCGGCATACCGGGTACGCATTGCGCTCAACCTGAAAGGGCTGGAGTACGAGGTGGTTCCCGTGCACCTGCTAAAGCATGGTGGCGAGCAGCACCAGCCGTATTACCAGTCGATCAATCCGCAGGACCTGATACCGACCCTGGTGGACGATGATTTACGCTTGGGCCAATCCCTGGCTATCATGGATTACCTGGAAGCCCGCCACCCGGAACCGTCCCTGTATCCGCAAGCCCTGACCGAGCGGGCCTTTGTCATGCAGTTTGCCCTGGCCATCACCTGCGATATTCACCCGATGAATAATCTGCGCGTGCTGAAATACTTAAAGCACGGGTTGCAGCAGGACGATGAGGCCAGAGATGCCTGGTACCACTACTGGATAAGGTCCGGTTTCAACGCGCTACAACTGTTGCTCGACGACAGAGACTGGCAAGGCCCTTATTGTCTTGATGAGCAGCTCACCATCGCCGATGTCTGCCTGATTCCGCAACTCTACAACGCCCACCGCTTCAAAATGCCTCTGGATGATTTTCCATCCCTGGTCAAAATCGAACAGGCATGCATGGAGCTCGAGGCGTTCCGGCAGGCGACGCCGGAAAACCAGATCGATGCCGACAGTTAACAGAGGTGAGCCATGGCGGGATTTAATAAGGTTGTAACCACCTACGCCGAGGCGCTGGCCGGTCTGCACGACGGCATGACCCTCATCGCCGGCGGCTTTGGCTTGTGCGGCATTCCCGAAGGCTGTATCGCCCGCATCAGGGAAATGGGGGTGCGCGACCTGACCGTCGTTTCCAACAACTGCGGCGTGGACGATTTCGGCCTGGGCCTGTTGCTGGAGGGCCGGCAGATCAAAAAAATGGTCTCATCCTACGTGGGCGAGAATGCCCTCTTCGAGCAACAGTTTCTCAGTGGCGAACTGGAAGTGGAACTCACCCCCCAGGGCACCTTGGCGGAGAAGCTGCGCGCCGGCGGCGCCGGCATCCCCGCGTTCTATACCGCCACCGGCTACGGCACGCCCGTCGGTGAAGGCAAGGAAATGCGCGAGTTCAACGGCCGCAAGTATATCCTGGAAGAAGCCATCACCGGCGATTTCGCCATCGTCAAGGGCTGGAAGGCGGACCGCTACGGCAACGTCATCTACCGCCACACTGCGCAGAATTTCAACCCCATGGCCGCCACCGCGGGTCGTATCACGGTGGTGGAAGTGGAAGAGATCGTGGCGCCCGGCACACTGGACCCAAGTACCATCCATACCCCCGGTATCTACGTCAACCGACTCATACAGGGCAAGTTCGAGAAACGCATCGAACAGCGCACTATCACCCAGGATTGAGACACAACACTATGGCGCTCTCACGTCAACAAATGGCAATGCGCGTAGCCCGCGAGCTGCGCGACGGCTACTATGTCAACCTCGGCATCGGCATCCCCACCTTAGTCGCCAACTACATCCCGGCAGGCATGGAAGTGATGCTGCAATCGGAAAACGGCCTGCTCGGCATGGGCCCGTTCCCCACCGCAGAGCAACTGGACGCAGACCTGATCAACGCCGGCAAACAGACCGTGACGGCCATCGCCGGCGCCTCCATCTTCAGTTCCGCAGAGTCCTTCGCCATGATCCGCGGCGGTCATGTGGACCTCACGGTGCTGGGCGCGTTTGAAGTCGATGTGCAAGGCAACATCGCCTCCTGGATGATCCCGGGCAAGCTGGTAAAAGGCATGGGCGGCGCCATGGACCTGGTAGCCGGCGCCGACAACATCATCGTCACCATGACCCACGCCAGCAAAAACGGCGCCTCCAAGCTGCTGCCAAAATGCACCCTCCCCCTCACCGGCGCCGGCTGCATCCACAAAGTCGTAACCGACCTGGCCTACATGGAGATCAGTGAGGGCAAGTTCTGGTTGAAAGAACGCGCACCGGGGGTGAGTGTGGATGAGATCGCAAGTAAGACCGCCGGGGAGATGGTGGTGCCGGAGGTGGTGGAGGAGATGGGGTTTTGAGTTGGCATGCTGTCAGGCGTCAGACAGCGGAAATTATTGAGTGTATTGATTGGAAGTATCACAGTACCGCTGTAGCGTGCTTTGTGTTTGATGTATGAGTCATTTCCACATAGAATACAGCTATGAAAACCATACAGATAATGATGGATGATGACTTGCTGGCAAGTCTTGATCAAACTCAGGAAGTGAAGCGGCACGGACGCTCAGCCGTGCTTCGCCGAGCTACATCCGAATATCTGTCTCACCAGAGACAGGCTGAGATTACCCGCCAATACCAACAGGGGTATGGTAAAGATGCGTGCCTCGGTGATGATTTCAAGGGGTGGGAGGATGAGGCCGCTTGGATAAGGGAATAACACAAAACGTTCCCATGGGGTTCAGGAAGCTGTCTTCAGAGGCACAGATAAAGTATGTTCAAAACCTGTGGGATTTTATTGTTGAATACTCCGAGGAAATATCCGTTCCTGAGTCTCACAAGCGGATTCTGGATAACCGCCTGACTGCATATAGGGATGACAAAAATCAGGCTGTATCCTGGAAACAGGGCAGAGATACGATACTGAAAGATTTGGAAAATCATTGATCAGAGAGATTATTGAGCCGCAGAGGAAAAATGAACGTCTATAGGATTCACATAAGACCTGGTGGGACAGCTGGTCACCAGGCTACCTTTCAGTATTGTTTGAAAAATAACGTGCTTGGTTTGGGTTGGAGGATACCCGGCAAGAGTGTAATCAGAACCAAGGATTGGAACGAATACTACAGAAAGGCGTCGAAAATCTACGACAAGCTTAATACCTGTCAATACATACAAAAATGGGTTGCAGACGGTGACTTGGTCTGGACTCGTGATCCTGCAGGGCAATATTATCTTGCTTACGTGACCTCCGGCTGGGAGTATTGGACATCTCAGGAAAGCGTCGATCAAGACATAGACATTGCCAATGTCTTTCGTTGCGATATTCGAAAAGTTGAGGCACTGGATGCTGTTCCTGGCAAGATAATTGCCTGCTTCCGTGCACCCAGAGCTATTCAAGCAACCTACGACCCGGCGGCGGTAGCGTACTCAAAATATTTATGGAACGAATTATCGGGCAAACAAATCTACGAGGTCTCAAAAGACGAGTATTCCGATATCTTCATGCTGCTTGATGATGAGGAAACAGAAGATGTTGTTTTCATGTACCTGCAAACAAAAGACTGGTACGTGGTGCCAAACTCACGCAAAGCAGACACGATGAGTTTTGAGTATTATTTGATCCACCGGACAAGCCACGAAAGGGCTTATGTACAGGTGAAAACCCAGGGTGCCACCCTAAATACAAGTAAATATAGCAATTACAAAGACAAAGTTTTCCTGTTTCAATCGAAGGACCACACAGAAGATGATTTTGAAAACGTAACATGGATTTCCAAGAAAGAAATACTGGATTTTATGGAAAGCAATAAGGGGTTACTACCTGAGGCAATCCAGAACAAGTTGGATTTGTTGGAATAAGTCCGTGCAAGAAGTTGGAATGTAAAACAGTAAGCCACCGAGGTCAAAACTGTACGGACATGAGATAGTATGGATAGTATGCATCAATCATGAGGATTTAATTTAATGCCCAAAGTCAGCGCAAAAAGACAGGTCATACTGCCTGTTGAGCAGTGCCGGGAAGTGGGTATTCAACCAGGCGATGAGTACCGGAGTTTTGTCGCTAACGGTCACATTACGATTGTCAAAAAGATTCCCGGAACAGCGAAAGGTTGCCTTCACCATGTAACAGGCGATCCAACGATTAGCGACGAAGAGTCTCGTCAGAGCGCCCTGAACTGAGTTCTAACACGTGATTGCCATTGATAGCAATATTTTACTCAGGTATTTACTGGGAGACCACAAACAACAGACCGAAAAAGCAGATATTATTATCAACGGCGGTGAAAAAGTTTTAATCACCGATGTTGTGCTTGCGGAAGTGATCTGGACACTGGCGGGGCGCAAGTATCGACTGGGTAGAGAAGAGATTGTCAACACAGTCGAAGCGCTGTTCAAAGAACCCAACCTTCGATTTGAAGATGATCACGTCGTATGGCAAGCACTCCACGCCTACCGAACTGCAGAACCGGTAAGAGCGGGTCAGCGCATGAAGGAAACTGACTTCGCTGACGCCTTGATCGTAAATAAGGCATACAAGACAGCTACCGCGCTAAATACCCATCTGCAGGCGTTTTACACGTTCGATGTAGCTGCTGGTCAGTTACCGTTTGTCCGGCTCTTGTAGGGGACAAGCCTGCGTGGCCTGCAGGTACTCACGATACCGGCATGATACCACTTATCCTTAACCTTGAGTACCGTTTTCACGCTGTCATCGAAAAGCTGAGACGATTGCCGATACCGAGTACGCTTTATGGTTCGACAACCATCATGCCAACTCATGTCCCGGACTTTACCGCCAGCTGCCCACGCGCCGTGAGTTGATACCTCTGATTTCGTGCAGTGGGGGACCCCGGCTGAGTCATTTCAATCAACTCAGCATCAATCGCTGGTCTGATGTAGTTATTACGAAAAGTTGGACGGTGAGACAGCCCCAGGGCTGCCATCAGCTCAAGCGCTGTCTTGGGACCATTCCGTAATTCAGGAAGCAACCTTGCTACTTGGTCGGTTACATAGTCGCTTTCTTGGTCGGTTGCGCGAACATCTAAAACAGCTTTCAGTATAGCCTCCAGCATAAAGACAACAAACGGCGTACTTTCCCCCACCGAAGGACTCTCTCGAATAGCTCCGTAGTATTCACTCTGCCGCGCATAAACCAGACTCTCCACCGGCACATAAGCAAACTGCGGCTTCCAGCGTGTCAATATCAAGCTCTGCCAAAGACGTCCCATCCGGCCATTGCCGTCTTCAAACGGATGAATAAACTCGAACTCGTAGTGGAAGACTGAGCTGGCGACTAGCGGATGTTCTTTTGTGCTCCCCAGCCGGGATAACAGGTCCGACATAAGGTGAGGCACGCGGTCGGCAGGCGGGCCGATGTGGTGTACTTCCCCCGCTCCTGCCACGGCGATGCCACCGCGCCGGTAGCGGCCGGGCGTGTCCAGCAGGCCAACCATAAGCATCTCGTGAGCTTTGAGTAAATCAGACTGGCTCTCAGGATGCCACTGCGTAAATTTTTCATAGACCTTGATGGCGTTACGAACTTCCTGAATTTCTCGCAAGGAGGCAATCACCGGTTTGCCATCGAGAATTGTGGAGATCTGTTCCGCGCTAAGCGTGTTGCCTTCTATTGCCAGCGACCCCTGAATCGAGCGAATACGATTGGCTCTACGCAAACGCAGGTCTGCTTGGCCGGGCGCTTCCTCTGTCCTGCCAATCGCCTCGCCAACCCGCTCCACCAAATCGAGAATAGTCGAGGTGATTTTGTACGGCGGCGTTGTCCCTGACCTATCGGCCACATCCCCAGTTCCAACATTGCGATCAAAATCAGAACTGAACAATTTTATGCCTATCCTGGCGGAGGGAATGGGTCATTTTCGGGGCACAACATGTCGATCATTACGGGGCATGATTCACCTTCAAACAGTCTTGCTCCAGCAGGGGAAGTATATCAAAAATACGGGGTAGAATCTCTGCTGCTGGCTATATCAAGTAGCGCAATCTTTAATCATTGTCATGGCTGTTAGTCTTAAGGGAACCTCTAAAAATGCCCTCCGTGGCATTTTTAGAGACGGAAATGAAAAAATGTGATTTTTCATTTCCTTCATTTTCAGTCACTTACGTGACTAAAAATGGCAGCATATCCTTACGCTGCACGGCCACCTCTAATTTTTAGAGGTGGCCTTAACCAATTACTGTTTTACGTCCATAAAACGTGCAGACTATCACGTTTTTCCCACGTAAAACGTGGTCGTTTACCACATTTCTGGCATGATTCCACCTCATAGCCACCATACGGGTATCTCGAGTGCCATGTTGATCAGGTCCGCTTCTCACCACGTAAGGAAATGTTTCTTCACCCATCCCGCATTTGCTTGAAGCCCGCCACGAAGCGGCTTAAGGTATTGGACATGAGACCGCGCGCCAGACTGATGTCGATCAGCTGAAAGCAGGTTTCATCCGCGCAGGCGCGGTCCAGGGCGGCGTGCAGTTCCCGCTTTGTATTGACTGCCTGCCCGAGACCTCCTAAGGCGTCAGCCAGGGCAGCAAAGTCCAGTCGGTCGAGGTCGTTGAACTCTGATTCCGGCTGGAACGCGCGTAGCATCTCCCAACTGCTGTTGTTGAACACCAGCACGATGGGGTTCCAGCCGTAGCGCCGGCAGTTGAGCAGTTCCATGCCGGTCATCTGGAATGCCCCGTCGCCCACCAGAATGAGCGGCCGCCGGCCAGTGGCGGCCTGCACCCCCAGGCCGGAGGGTACGCCGTAGCCCATGGTGGCGTAGTAACCGGGCGCCACCAGTTCGGTGTATTCCATGTCCATGGCGGTAAACAGGCAGTCGCCCATGTCCGAGGCGATGGGCAAGGCGCCATAGCGGTGGAACATGTCGTTCACCGCGGTGGCGATGTCGGTGGGCGTGATGGGCTCGTCCGTCAAGGCCAGGCCACGCGGATGTTCAAAGCGGGCGGCTTCCAGTTGCGGCCGCTCCGGCAACTTGTCGTTCAGAGCCCGCACCAGTTCCTGTAGCGGGATGCTTGGATATACATGGAAACCCAGGGACACCGAACCGTCACAGGCCAGTACGGTCTTCCTGAGATCGATCTTCTTTTCGGAAATGCCGAAGTTGGTATCAGACAACAACACGCCCAGCAGGAACAGACCATCAGAGCGCTCGACCAACTGCGTCAAGGACTGCTCCCCGGCCACCCCCATGTACGTGCCCCGGAGGTCCACCGGCTGTCCCGCCAGCAAGCCCTTACCCATAAAGGTCGTGACCACCGGTATGCCCAGCTTGCGGCTCAGCAGGGCAACCTCCTGTTCCAGCCCGTAACGGCGGATTTCCACCCCCACCATGAGCACCGGGGAAGCTGCCTGCCCCAAGGCTTCGATGATCTCATCGGTGCAGGCGTCCAGCGCATCGGTGTCACAATCACTGGTCAACGGCAGTACCGGCACGGGGTCACAGGGTTCGAACACCTGGTCTCTGGGCACTTCGATATAAACCGGGCGAGATTCGATAATGCAGTTTTTCAGTGCCCGCGCGATCTGCGCCGGCGCCTGTGCCGTATCATCCAGGACCACCTGATCGCAGGTCACTTCCTTGTACACCTGCACCTGAGAATGCAGTTGCTTGGCCTGGTGGTGCACCAGTAGGCCGGTGGACTTGTCCGCCTGCCCCGGCCCGCCGGAGATGACGATAACCGGCGACTTTTCCGCATAAGCAGCCGCGATCGGGTTCACCATGTTCAGCGCGCCGGCGCCGTAGGTCACCGCCGCCACCGAGGGTCTGGTATGAAAACGGGCCGCAGCATCGGCGGCAAAGCCCACGGCGGGCTCATGGCTCAGGGTATATAGCGGCAGAGTTTGGGTCTCTTCGATGACCTTGAACAAGGGCAAGGCAAAATCCCCGGGAATGCCGAAGATTTCCTTAATGCCGTAGGCTTTCAGGGCTGTGAGAAGTTGTTGGGCGAGGTTCATGGATGACTGTCCAGGTTCAGAAACAAGTGAGACTCTTATAGCTGGAGAAATCGGGCAGTCTGTGTGTGAATTGTTCAATAATTGACACAGGAGGACTACCCGGTGCAGCTCAAAAGCCTGCGGGTCAAATTATATCACAGTTGACGGATCGATGACAACACAATCACCGATGCGGAGTTATTTCGCGAACGCCTGGACAATCTGCTCAATGAACGCCATGCCTTATACCGGTTAGCCGATGGGGTCGAGTGGTCGGTGTTCGATGAGGCGTTTGGTTCGTTGTACTGTGCAGACAACGGGTGTCCGGGGAAGTCCATGCGGTTGATGGTGGGGCTGCAGTACTTGAAGGTATGCTTACAGGTGTGACCCCCAAGTCAACCGGGCCAGGGATTTCCTGTCATTTACGTTCAATTTTGAAAAAATATTCTTCATGTGAAATTTTACCGTATTGACTGAACAGTCACAGAATTTCGCGATTTCCTTATTTGAGCAACCGTCATAAACGTGTTTCAAAATC
>JAPORZ010000213.1 GCA_026709915.1 Gammaproteobacteria bacterium | reverse complement strand
AAAAATGGCAGTATATCCCTATACTGCACGGGCACCTCTAATTTTTAGAGGTGCCCTCAAGATAAATTACTCGAGGTACGCTCATGCGCATCATCAAGAAATACCCCAACCGTCGCCTCTACGACACCGGGATCAGCCGCTATATCACCTTGGATGATGTCAGGAAGCTGGTGCTGAGCGGCATCGACATACGCGTCACCGACGTCAAGACCGAGGAAGATCTGACCCGCAACGTACTGCTGCAGATCATCGCAGAGCAGGAACACGAAGGGAAACCTATCTTCAACACGCTCATGCTGACCCAACTCATCCGCTTCTACGGCAACGCCTACCAGTCCGCGTTCAGCGATTACCTGCAACAAAGCCTGGAAATGTTCACCGCGCAACAACAGAACATACAAAAGAACCTGGAGCAAGCGGTAACCGGCAACCCCATCACCACCACCATGAACGAACTGACAGAACGCAACCTGGACGCCTGGCGGCAACTGCAAAACAGCTTCTTTCAAGCCACGGGATTTACCGGCAAGGATGGTAAACGCGAGGAGGGCAACTAATCTGCCGGTTTCTTGTCCGGGCAAAAATATCATGAACTAAACCAATCGCGCCCAACACGACGTTTCACGGGCGGCAGGTCAGCATCTGTTCCAGGGGCGCCCGTTGCGCTGCTGGCACTGTGGCCGGGAAGCCATACCAGAATAACCCCACCAGCTGTTCCCGGTCGGGGTCGGCGCTGATGATGTCATGGAACTCCCTGGTTCGGGTCACCGTGCCGGTGGTCCATTTCACCCCGATGCCCTGGTCCCATAACAGCAGCATCAGGTTCTGGGCGGCGCAGCAACAGGCGGCGTAGTTTTCCTGCATGGTGAGTGCGTCATCCGCTTTCAGACAGGTCAGCGCCAGCCAGCCGGGCACTTCACGCCAGCGCCTGAGCTTGATCTGCGCGGCTCGCTCGCCTTGCTTTTCATCGGCAAACTTCTCATGGACAAGCCTTGCATTCAGCAGGCAGATGCGCTCCTTGCTCTGTGCGCCCAGCAGGTAGAAGCGCCAGGGTTGTGTCAGGTGATGGTTCGGCGCCCACACGGACTGCGCCATGGCTGTACGCACGACTGCCTCATCCGGCAGGTTGCCGGGTTGGAACTGGTGGATGGTGCGGCGGTTTCTGATGAGGTCTGTTATATTCATTTATGCACAGGGTTTGATGAATTCAAGCGCCTCTGCAAATAGCACAGGGCGTTTGTAGAAGCATCTACCGGGACTGAGGCATCCGTCGGGGTGAATAGCGCCCTGAGCATGAGGGTTTGCAGGTGACCTAAACCATATTCGACAAGTCGTTCAGCACATCGTCCACCAGGGCGCGGGATTGCTTGGCGGCGTCATTGCGTTGTCGGGACAGGTTGGCCAGATAATCTTCACTCACGTCAGCGGTCAGGTAGGCGCCGGTGAACACCGACATTTCAAAGCGGTTGATACGCGGGTTCCCTTCCCTGGCTGCTTCGATCAGGTCATCCACCTCCTGGTAGATCAACCAGTCGGCGCCGATGGCTGCGCACACTTCATCTTCACTTTTGCCATGGGCAACCAGTTCATCCGGGGTGGGGATGTCTATGCCGTAAACATTGGGGTACAACACCGGCGGCGCGGCGGAGGCGAAATACACTTTTGCCGCGCCGGCGTCGCGGGCCATCTGGATGATCTCGCCGGAGGTGGTGCCGCGCACAATGGAATCATCCACCAGCAATACATTCTTGCCCCGGAACTCCAGCCCGATTGCGTTCAGTTTCTGTCTTACCGACTTTTCCCTGACGCTTTGCCCGGGCATGATGAAGGTGCGCGGGATGTATCTGTTCTTGATAAACCCTTCCCGGTATTTCACCCCCAGTTTATAGGCCAGGGGCAGGGCCGCGGTGCGTCCCGTGTCCGGGATCGGGATCACCACATCAATGTCATGATGCGGGCGCAGTCGCCGGATCTTTGCGGCCAGTTTTTCCCCCATGCGCAACCGGGTCTTGTACACGGAAATATTGTCGATGACGGAATCCGGCCGCGCCAGATAGACGTATTCAAAGATACAGGGCGCCTGCTGCGGGTCTGCCACACACTGTTCTGCGTGCAGTTCACCCCGGGCGCTGATGAAAATTGCCTCCCCCGGCGCCACGTCACGCGTCACCTCAAAGTCCAGGGCGTCCATGGCCACACTTTCGGAGGCGACGACGTATTCCGTACCTCGGTCGGTGACGCGCGCGCCGAAGACCAGGGGGCGGATACCGAAGCGATCGCGAAAAGCCAGCACCCCCACGCCGGAAATCAAGGCCACGGCAGAATAGCCGCCACGGCAACGTTGATTCAACCGGCGCACGGCGGTAAAGATATCCTCGGGGGTCAGGTCTTTTTTCAACTTGCCGAGGCGCTGTAACTCAAATGCCAGAATATTCAGCAAGACCTCG
Organism: Gammaproteobacteria bacterium; assembly: GCA_026709915.1. Lineage (GTDB taxonomy): Bacteria > Pseudomonadota > Gammaproteobacteria > Eutrophobiales > Eutrophobiaceae > JAAXHV01. Next base: position 11,162 of record JAPORZ010000213.1, on the reverse strand, counting down.
GAGTCCGACTCTGTATTGATATGTCGCAACTCATCTGCGATCAGATCTTTTTTCAGGTACTCGCTGTTGGTGAGATTGCCGTTATGGGCCAGGGCGATGCCATAAGGGGAATTGACATAGAACGGCTGCGCCTCGGACGAGGAGGAGCAGCCGGCGGTGGGATACCTGATATGCCCGATGCCCATGGCGCCCACCAGGTTCAGCATCTGCCGGGCGCTGAACACATCCCTGACCAGGCCGTTGTTTTTGCAAAGATACAAGCGGGCATGGTCGCAGGTGACTATCCCCGCTGCATCCTGCCCCCGGTGCTGCAGGATGGTCAAACCGTCAAACAACATCTGGTTGACGTTTGACTTTGCAACGATGCCGATAATGCCGCACATGGTATTCCCCCGTCCTGGTCCGTTACCCTGTCCCTGCGGGGGGGAGGGAGGCCTGTTCGGCGCCCGGCGTCGGGGGCAGTGCTGGAGCCGGGGCCGGTTCGTAACGATGAGAGGCGGCAATATCTGCCGGCAGAAAATCGCGCCCCCAGACGGCGATACGCTGGAACGGTTCCAGCAAAACCGCCTCATGCCACCATGCGTTTTTGGATACTGCCGTGAAGCCTGCCAGGAACACGATGACGGTAATCAGCGCCGCGCCCAGTCCGGCCCCGAAACAAAAACCCAGCGCCCTGTTGACTGCGGTCAACCCGGCCCGGTTAAACAATTTTATGACAAAATGGCCCAGCACGGTGAACGCCATCAGGCTGGCGATGAACACGCCCGCAAACGCGACAATGTCCCGCAGCAACGGTTCTAAGTGAGCCGCCAGCAACAACGAAACCCAACCACTGAATTCAGTCGCAACGAAGACCGCCAGCAACCAGGCGGCGATGGACAGCAGCACGTTCAACAACCCGTAGAGCAGCCCCAGGATTGCCGGCAGCAACAACAGCGCAAGAATGCCAATATCGATGCCCGGCACGATCAGAGTTCAATCTGCGCCATCAGCATGGCCGCGCTCATGGATAGTCAACAATGAAACCGTCCAGGTCCAGCTTCTTTTTCAGTTCGTCCCGCAGCGCCTCGACTTCCGAACGCAGCACCTCCGGGCCTACTCGGACCTGGTATAACGCGGAACCGTCCGCGGCTGTCACCGGCTCATCCACAATGTAGGAGCGGTAGCCTGCCGTACGCAACCTGTCATTGAGGGCATCGGCATTTTTTCGGGAAAGACTGCCCACCTGCACAACCCATCCGCTCAGGTCGGCAGCCACCGGGCCGTCACTTGCCGCGTCCGTAGCGCCGGCCGGTCCCGCCCCGGACGCTACCTCGCCCGGCGCCGGGATGGGCGTTAAGCGGGTGCTGAATTCTGTGTCCGGCGGCGGCGGGATATTGGTGGTTTTGATGCCGCGCTCCACGCGGGTATCATCCAGCGCCAGGGGGATCAATATCACCGCCAGCAACAGCAGCACCACGGCGCCGATCAGTCTTTCTTTATGTCTCTGTTCCACAGGGGCTTATCAACTCCGCAGGTAATCAAGCGCGGCGCCGACCGTGACGAACGAACCGGTAACGATAATCCTGTCACCGGCGCCGGCACAAGTCTCGGCCGCAGACAGGGCTTCAACGACGGTGTTAAATTGCCCGATCTTTGTCACATCTGTATATTTTTCCAAGGCGCGCCCCAGTTCCGCCAGCCCCGCAGCACGTTCCTCAGGCAACTCAACCAGATACCAGTGGTCGGCAACCTCCGTCAATTTCCTGAACACGGCGTCATGATTCTTGTCCCTGAGCATGCCGATCACAACATGCGTTTCACCAAAGCCGGGGAGCTTTTTCACATTCTCAACCAGCGCTGAGACCGCCTGCGGGTTATGCGCAACGTCCAGGATAAACGGATTTTTGCCGGGGATGGTCTGGAAGCGGCCGGCCAGTCGAAAATCCCGCAGGCAGGACTTGATCGTTTCCAGGCTGACCGGAAATTCTGCGGCCAGCGTCTCCAGCGCCATCAATACGCCAGCGGCATTTTGTACCTGCCGGTTATTATTGACGCCCGGTTTGGGCAGCCCTGCATGGACGCTGTCGGCGCAGTGCCAGATCCAGCTGTTGGCCTGCAGGGCGCTGCTGAAATCGCGGCCGGCCTGATACAGGCGCGCCCCCGTTTCCTGCGCACAGGCAGCGATGGACTGCGGCGGCGCTGGGTCCGAACACACAGCAGGGCGTCCCGGCCGGAAAATGCCCGCCTTCTCCCGGCCGATGCTGTCCCTGTCGTAGCCCAGCCATTTCTCGTGGTCCAGGTCTATCGTAACGACCAGGGCGACATCCGCATCCAGAATATTTACGGCATCCAGCCGCCCGCCCAGTCCCACTTCCAGTATCACAATGTCAAGCTGCGCGTGCTGAAATATATCCAGCGCCGCCAACGTGCCAAATTCGAAATACGTCAGGGAAATATCGCCGCGCGCCCGGTCGATGCGGTCAAACGAGGCGCACAGTTGTGCATCCGTGACCTGCTTGCCGTCAATACAAATCCTTTCGTTGTAGCGGCTCAGGTGGGGGGATGTATACGTGCCCACCCGGTAGCCGGCCTTTCTCAACATCGCATCCAGCATAGCGGCGCTGGAGCCTTTGCCGTTGGTGCCGGAGACGCTGATCACCTTGCTGTCCGGTTGCAGCAGATCCAGCCGTTGCGCGACCTTGTTGCAGCGATCCAGCCCCAACTCAATGGCAGTAAAATGCAGGCTTTCCTGCCATGCCAGCCAGTCAGCCAGGCAAGTGAACCTGGGGTTAAGCACCGGTACAGGAGGCGCCAGCAGGGTGTTTGGAGTGCCGCTCATCAGGAACCGGGGTGATGACACAGCATGGATAATATCGATGCTATCCGGTCGCGCAACTGGCGCCGATCGGTGATCATATCGATATTGCCATGTTCCAGTAAAAACTCACTTTTCTGAAATTCTTCCGGCAACGTCTCGCGCACGGTCTGCTCGATCACGCGTGGCCCGGCGAACCCGATCAGGGCGCCGGGTTCTGCGATGTTGATGTCTCCTAAGGTGCCAATGCTTGCCGAAACACCGCCCATGGTCGGGTTGGTCAACACCGAGATGTACGGCAGGCCGGCGGCGCGCAATTTACCCAGCGCGGCACTGGTTTTGGCCATCTGGAACAGCGCTATCAGCGCCTCCTGCATACGCGCGCCGCCGCTGGCGCAGAAGCACACCAGCGGCAGGCGCTGCTCAATACAGGTATCGACCGCCCGCACCAGGCGCTCACCGACCACCGAGCCCATGGACCCGCCCATAAATTCAAACTCAAAGGCAGCGACAACCAGGGGCTGGTCCTTGAGTTTGCCCATCAGCGCCACCAGCGCGTCATTCTCGCCGGTGTCCTTGCCGGCGCCGCTCAAGCGGTCCTTGTATCTCCTGCTGTCGCGAAATCTCAACTTGTCCACCGGCATAAGGGCAGCGCCGATCTCAACCCGTCCCTCCGGGTCCAGAAAGCTGTGCAACCGCTCCCGGGCGCCGATACGCATGTGGTGGCCGCACTTGGGGCAGACCTCCAGATTGCGGGACAATTCCGCCCGGTACAACGTGGCATTGCAATTGTCGCACTTGGTCCAGACCCCCTCCGGCACCGAACGGCGATTGGCGCCGCTGGTCTTGATGCGCGAGGGCAGCAGTCTGTCCAGCCAGCTCATGCCGCTTCATCCAGCGCCGCGCGCAGCGGCGCCATGAACGCGCCAATCCCGGCGTGCAGGTCGGCCCCTGCCTGCGCCGCGTCATGGATACGCTCGACCAGTGCACTGCCGATGATGACGGCATCGCCATGAGGCGCCAGTTGCGCGGCCGTGGCCGCGTCCGTTATCCCAAAACCGACGGCCAGAGGCAGCTCGGTCACGGCCCTGAGGCTATGCAGTTTCCTCGCCACTGCCTGCGTATCGGGCCGTTTCCCGCCGGTGGTTCCCGTTACCGACACATAGTACAGAAAGCCGGACGCCAGCCCGGCGATGGTCTCGATGCGCGGCGCGCTGGTCACGGGCGTCACCAGAAAAATCTGGTCGATAGCCCGGGCGCGCAACTGCCGGTTGAGCAAGGGCGCCTCTTCTGGCGGCAAGTCCGCGATGATGACCCCGTCAACCCCCGCCGCCGCGGCCTGTTCGGCAAATGTCTCATAACCGAACGCTTCGATGGAGTTCAGGTATCCCATCAACAGCACCGGGGTGTGGCTGTCGGTCCGGCGAAATCGGGTCACCATCTCCAGCACGTCAGGCAGCGCAACCCCCTGTGCCAACGCCCGTTGATGGGCGCGCCGGATGGTCGGCCCATCTGCCATCGGGTCGGCAAACGGCACCCCGAGTTCCAGCAAATCAGCGCCATGCCGCACCAGCGCGTGCATGATGTCAGGTGTAGCCGCCGGGTCAGGGTCTCCGGCTGTGACAAAGGTGACCAGAGCTGTTCTGTTGTGCCGCTTAAGCGTCTGGTATGTGGACGAAATACGACTCATCGGTTGATTGAATGCCAACTCAATATATTCAGGCATAACAGGTTACAGCATTCCGAAGGTAGAGAACAACCGTTTTTCCGGCCCAAGGCATTCCTCAGGGCATTCCTCGTTGACACGCAGCCATGAGGCCAGCTCTAAACACTCATGATCAGTATGCTGCACGCCCCGACAGTATGTAAAGGCCACCTCTAAAGGGCACCTAAAAATTAGAGGTGCCCGTGTGCGTCAGGCAATTTCATCGGCACACGCCACTTCACGTATAAACTCTGTCATGGCATGTTTGTCTTTGATGCCCTTGGCAAGTTCCACCCCGCTGCTGACATCGACCGCAGCCGGTCGGCACGCGGCAATGGCTTGGCGCACATTGGCAGCCGTCAGCCCGCCGGCCAGAATGACGGGCCGGGGCAGATCCGGCGGGACCCGGTTCCAGTCAAAACGGGTACCCGTGCCGCCGGGCGCAGCGTCGGCATAGCCGTCCAGCAACAGCGCTGAAGCATCGGCATAACGCGCGCACACCTCGTGCAAATCGACCCCCGGCTTCATCCTCACGGCCTTGAGGTAAGGCTTGTCGAAACCGGCACAAAAATCGGGGGCTTCATCCCCATGAAACTGGATGACATCCAAGGGCACAGTTGCCAGTACGGAATGGATGAAGGCCGGGTCGGCATCCACAAACAGGCCGACCCGGGTGATGAAGGGCGGTAGTCGGGTAATGATAGCGCGGGCGTCGCCCGGCGCCACAAAACGCGGGCTGGGCGGGTAGAACACGAACCCCAGGGCCTGGGCGCCGGCCGCAGCCGCAGCTAAGGCATCTTCAACGCGGGTGATACCGCAGACTTTTACCCTAACCATAACCATGCGTAGTACTTTTTTTCAGTCCGGCGCCGGGATGCCGTATTTTTCGGGATAATTGACGCCGACAAGATACAGCCCGTCCGGCGCTGCGGTAACGCCGCCGCGCTCCCTGCTCTGTGCCGCAAGCACCTCCCGTTCCCAGCCCGGCGCCTGCTTGCCCATGCCGATGGCCATCAATACGCCGGCGATGTTACGCACCATGTGGTGCAGGAAGGCGTTGGCCTCGATGATAATCAAGACCTGCTCATTTCTGCGTTCAACGCTGAGGCTCATAACGTTTCTGACAGGTGATTTTGCCTGGCAGGATGTTGCCCGGTAGGAAGTAAAATCATGCTCGCCAATCAGGGAAAGGGCGGCCCGGGCCATTTTTTCGGCATCCAGGGGGCGACATTCCCAGGTGACGCGGGCCTGGTCCAGGCCGGGGCGGGCGGGCCGATTCAGGATGAGGTATTGATAAACGCGGCTCGTCGCCGTGTAACGGGCATGGAAATCCGCCGGCACGGACTTGGCCCAGGTCAGGCTGACATCGGCCGGCAGGTGGGTGTTGGCGCCCAGCACCCAGGCATGGAGTGGGCGCGCGGCCTCCGATTCGAAATGGATAACCTGATGCAGCGCATGCACCCCTGCGTCTGTTCTGCCGGCGCAGGTTACGGCAAGCGGGTGGTCGGCAACGGCGGACAGCGCGGACTCTACGCACTCCTGCACCGAGGTTGCATGTTTTTGTATCTGCCACCCGCAATAACGAGCCCCGTCATATTCGACGCCCGCGGCAATTTTCATTGCCCTGACCCGGCGCCTGTTCCAGGTGACATCAAGGCGCCTCTAAACGTGCCACGGAGGGCATTTTCAGCGGTTCCTGTTACTCTGAGCGTCATGCCGCGCCCGGACTGCCATGTGCAGCGGCGCGCTGCAGTAACTGCCGGGCCTCTTCCCGTTGCGCGGCGTTGCCCTCTGCCAGCACCTCATCCAGTATGGAATAGACGTTTTCGGTATCGCCAAGGTCAAGGTAGGCGCAGGCAAGTTCGAGCTTGTTCCAGACCAGGTCTTCAGCCTCTTCCTCTTCCTCGCCTTCGGACTCCGGGTCTTCATCCTGCTCGCCGGTGCGCTCCTGCACAGGGAGTTCCGGTTCTTCGACGGCGCTGCCTTGATCTTCCTGGACGAAGAGTTCCGGTCCTTCGACTTCCTCGTCTTCGTCTTTGCCCGTGAGGAGTTCCGGTCCTTCGACTTCCTCGTCTTCGTCCTTGCTTGTGAGGAGTTCCGGTCCTTCGACTTTCTTGTCCTTATCCTTGTCGGCGAAGGGTTCCGGTTCTTCGACTTCCCCGGTCTCGGTTTGCGCGGCGGCGATGTGCGCGTTGTTGCCGGCGCGCTTGAGTGCAGCGGGGAAATCCGAGCGCACTGAGGCGGCGGGTGACGCCAGACCTTTGGAATGCGCCATTTTATTGCGCAACAGGAACCAGCCCAACAGTATCAGCAGTGCAAGCGCGCACGCGGATATGATATGCCAGTAACTCCGAGCCAGCTCCGGGAGCGCAGCAACGAAGGCTTGCGCCCGCTCAGGCAAACCAGGCCCTGGTTCTGTCTGTGCCTGTATGCGTTGCTCCTGTATGGCGGCCAGTTCATCATCCTTGATTTCGACCAGGCGCTTGAGTTCGTCAATGGCGCTCTCGGCCGTGACCAGCTTGTCCGTCAATGCAACATTTTCCTGGGATAACTGCTCGTTTGCCAGCGTCAGGGCTTGCGCCTCGGCCTGAGCTGGTGCGCTGGCCGCGGCAGCCGCCACCACCTCCTGTTCCGCCTCCGGGCTTTCGCCGCTGAGCGGCGCCAGACGTAATTCCGCCTCGCCGGCGCGCGCTTGAGACGGCAGCTGTGGTTCGGCAGCCAGCGGCGGATAACCACGCGTGAGACGCCACACGTTGTTCTGCGCCAGCACTTCGGCATAAGCCTGTGCCGCGCTCAGCGCTCGTAATTCGGACGCGCCGGGCATCGACAAGGTAGCGCCGGCTCGCAACCAGTTGATATTATTCTCGCTGAAGGCTTGCGGGTTGACGCGCAACAGCGCCAACATCATCTGATTGATGGTGACGGACCGGTCGGGACGCAGCTCGCGGGCGATTGCCCACAGGGTATCGCCCCAAGTCACGTCATAAGCGTCAGGTGGCCGGATGGCTGTGGGAGTATCGTCTTGAGCATCATCCGGGTCAGGGGTGACGATGAGCAGGTCTGTGCCTGTCGCCGGTTGTGTGGCCGGTTGTGCGACTGCTTGGGGCGCTGACTCGAGTTCCAGCGTATATTCCCGGAACAGACGGCCGCGTTCCCAGGCGACCCTTAATAAAATATGCAGGCGCGCAACTGCCAATGCCTCATCAGTATGGATGCGAATGGACAGCGCGTCGCCGGCGCCGCGCTGTAACTCGAATTGCAGGCGGTCTAATGCGGGGGTCCAGTCGATGCCGGCCCAGCGGAAGCCTTCCATATCGGCCAGACCAACGCTGAGGCTGTTGCGCACCTCCGCGGCGATACCGGTCACGACTATTTCCGCTTCCAGCGGCTCGCCCGGTTCGGACTTCAACGTGACGTTGCCCAGGTTCAGGGCCAGCGCCCAGACCGGCATGAACAACAACGGCACGCAACTCAATAGTCTTGTCTTTACCTGTCTCATTGCGTCTCTCTCACTCCATCTCTCTGGCGCATTCGGATGCACAAAGGCGTCCTTGATTTTAGCGGCGCCTCAAAAATCAGAGATGCCCAACAGCTGCTCGGCAATTTGCACACTGTTCAGGGCAGCGCCCTTCCTGATATTGTCTGCCACCACCCAAAAATTGATGCCCCGGGGATGGGACAGGTCTTCCCTGATGCGGCCCACAAACACAGAGTCGTGTCCGGCGGCCTCGGTTACGGCGGTGGGATAGCCACCGTCCTGCTGTTCATCTATCACCACCACCCCGGGGAAGTCGTGCAACAGTGACCTGACCTCAGCAACGCTGATCTTCTCCTTCGTTTCAATATGCACGGCCTCGGAGTGGCCGTAAAATACCGGCACGCGCACACAGGTCGGGTTCACCCTGACCGTATCATCGCTCAGTATCTTTTGCGTCTCCCACACCATCTTCATCTCTTCCCGGGTGTAACCATTGTCCTGGAACACATCGATTTGAGGCAACGCGTTAAACGCCATCTGCCGGGGGTGGGCCGTCGGGATGACGGGCCTGCCGTTGAGCAGGTCGATGGTTTGCCGCTCCAGTTCCTCGATAGCCTTTTTGCCCTTGCCGGACACTGCCTGATAGGTAGCCACATTGACGCGCTCGATACCGACGGCGTCGTAAACAGGTTTCAGCGCCATTACCATCTGAATGGTGGAACAGTTCGGGTTGGCGATGATACCGCGTGCCGCATACTGCGCGATAGCTTCCGGGTTCACCTCCGGCACAACCAGGGGGATATCCTCGTCATAGCGGAACTGTGAGGTATTATCAATGACGATGGCGCCGGCGGCCGCGGCCCGGGGCGCGTGGATTTTGGACACGGCGGCGCCGGGGGAAAACAGCCCGATATCAATGCCGGAAAAATCGAAGGTATCCAGGTCTTCAACCGCCAGTTCCTCACCCCTGAACTCAAGCAGTTTACCCACAGAGCGATTGCTGGCCACGACGCGCACCTCGGCAGCCGGAAAATCGCGCTGCTCGAGGATCGACAACAACGCCTGTCCCACCTCACCGGTAGCGCCGACGACGGCGATATTGACCGGTTTGTTCAAGTTACGGGTTTTCATTGATACGATTTACAACGCTTGCACCACCGCGTCGCCCATCTGTGCCGTGGACACCTTTTCCGTCCCCGGCGTGTGGATATCCGCCGTCCTCAGGCCCTGTTCGAGGACAGATTTAACTGCGTCTTCCACCCGCTGCGCCTGTTCCGGCAGGCCCAGAGAATAGCGCAACAGCATTGCCGCGGACAGTATCATCGCCAACGGATTGGCCAGCCCCTGGCCAGCGATGTCGGGCGCCGAGCCGTGCACCGGTTCATACATGCCCTTGCCGTTCTCATCCAGCGCCGCGGACGGCAACATACCAATGGACCCGCTGAGCATGGAGGCCAGATCGGAGAGAATATCCCCGAACATGTTGGTAGTGACCAGCACATCGAACTGTTTCGGGCGGCGCACCAGTTGCATGGCGGCGTTATCCACGTATATATGCTCCAGGGTAACCTCAGGATAGTGCGCCGCGACCTCGGTCACAACCTCGCGCCACAACACCGTTGCTTCCAGCACGTTTTCCTTGTCCACGGAACACAGCCGCCGGTCGCGCTGCAGGGCGATCTTGCAGGCCGCATGGGCAATGCGACGAATTTCCGATTCCGTATAACGCAAGGTGTTCACCCCCTCGCGTTCTCCCGCCGCTGTGGTATTGATGCCTCGGGGCTGGCCGAAATAAATGCCGCCGGTGAGCTCGCGCACGATCATGATGTCCAGCCCGCTCACCAGTTCCGGTTTCAACGACGACGCCCCCACCAGTTGCGGGTAGGCCAATGCCGGGCGCAGGTTGGCAAACAGGGCAAGCTCGGCGCGCAGGGGTAACAATGCCCCCCGCTCCGGCCGCAAATCACGCGCCAGCCCGTCCCATTGCGGTCCGCCCACGGCGCCGAACAGCACCGCGTCACTGGCCTTGGCCAGGCGCAGGGTCGGTTCCGGCAACGGCGTGCCGCAATCATCGTAGGCGGCGCCGCCGACCAGCGCGCGTTCAATGGCAATATCCAGGCCGTAGTCGCGCGCCAAGGCAGCCAGGACTTTTTCAGCCTGCGCCATGATTTCAGGGCCGATGCCGTCACCGGCCAGTATCAGGATGTTATGGCTCATTTCGTTCAGTATTTCTACATTCCATCCGTCACGGTTGCAGTAGCGGAGAATTGTATCATAATGCCGGATGATTGATTTTTACCCACGTGCCCGGAGTTCCAACAGAGGTTACCCATCCATAAGGAGTAAGCAGTAGATGAATAAAATTGCAGACATTATCAGCGAGGCATTTGCACAACGCAGCCACCTCAGCGCGCGCAGCGCCGACAAAACACTCAGAGATGCCGTTAATGAGGCCCTCGACGGGCTTGATCGCGGTGAATTACGGGTCGCAGAGCAACGCAACGGCGAATGGGTGGTCAACCAGTGGCTGAAAAAAGCCGTGCTGCTATCGTTTGCCCTGAACGATAACCGCGTGCTGGAAGACGGCTGCACCCGCTATTACGACAAGGTGGAACCCAAGTTTGCCGGTTACAGCCAGGATGACTTCGCAACGGGTGGGATGCGCGTAGTGCCGCCGGCCATGGCGCGCCGTGGTAGCTACGTGGCGCCCAATGTTGTGCTCATGCCCAGCTACGTCAATATCGGCGCCTACGTTGACTCCGGCACTATGGTGGATACCTGGGCCACGGTGGGTTCCTGCGCCCAGGTTGGTAAAAACGTACACTTATCCGGCGGCGTGGGCTTAGGCGGCGTGCTCGAACCGTTACAGGCCAACCCGACCATTATCGAGGATAACTGCTTCATCGGCGCCCGTTCGGAAATTGTCGAAGGCGTCATCGTCGGCGCCGGCTCTGTCATTTCCATGGGCGTCTATATCGGCCAGAGCACCCGCATTTACAATCGCGCCACCGGCGAGATCAGCTACGGCAAAGTCCCCCCCGGCTCCGTCGTCGTCTCCGGCAACCTGCCCGCAAAAGACAGCAAATACAGCCTCTACTGCGCGGTGATCGTCAAACAGGTGGATGAAAAAACCCGGGGCAAGGTGAGTCTGAACGAGTTGTTGCGGGATTTGTAAACCCTGA
>JAPORZ010000127.1:7172-13659 GCA_026709915.1 Gammaproteobacteria bacterium | reverse complement strand
GTCAGAATTCTCAGCCGGAGATTTTGGCATGGCCTGTTCAGGATGGTCGCCAGCCAGGACGGCTGGCGCAAAGCGTACAGGGATGTATTTACCGCGCTCCTGAACAGGCCATGCCAAAATCTCTCCACTCATCTCATCAACTAACATAAATCACCCCACAATACCTGTAGCGCCGCAAGGGCCGCGACTGTGGCCGTTTCCGTGCGCAAGGTGCGCGGGCCGAGTGTTATTGGCACAAACCCGTGTGTCACAGCCGTTTCCTGCTCCTTATCGGTGAAGCCGCCTTCCGGGCCGACCAGGACGCGGACTTCCCGGCCATTGATGGCGGCGATCTGCGACAGGGCTTGTCCGGCGGTGGGGACAAAAATGAACCGCGCAGCATCCCGGTCAGCGGCTACCCAGTCCTGCAAGTCCGACGGCGCACTCAGGGCCGGCAAGGTATTCCTGCCACACTGTTCACAGGCATGGATGATGGTTTTCTGCCAATGCTCCATGCGTGTTTGCCGGCGTTGCCGGTCCAGTTTGACGTTGCTGCGTTGCGTGTGCAGGGGCGCCAGCGCGTGCACGCCCAGTTCCACGGATTTTTGTACGGCATAATCCATGTGTACGCTGCGCGAGATGCCAAGTCCCAGCGTGATCAACAGCGCCGGTGGCGCTGGTTCCGGCTCAAACTCCAGTATTTCAACCTTGGCCGGGTGTGCGGACGCCGAGACCAGCCTGCCCCGGTAACTCCCGCCATGGCCGTTAAACAAAGTAACCGGCTCGTGGTCGCGGCAACGCAGCACCCGCAACAGGTGGTGCGACGCCGCGGCGGGCAGGACCACTGTTGTAGCAACCGCCAGCGGGGTTTCCGTGTATATACGATGGTTGCGCATCAGCTGTGAGAGTCTAAAATAGGCGTATGCTTAAATCCATCAGGGAATTCTTTGAGCTCGGCATGCAGGACACTGCCGACCGCAGCGGGACCGATTCCAACAACCGGGTCGAGTTGGCCGCGGCCGTGCTCATGGTCGAAATCAGTCTGGCCGATGCGTCCATAGACCCTGCAGAACTGGCCGTTATCAAGGCTACTCTGTGCAACCATTTTACTATCCCCGCCCAGCAGGTGGATGAATTGATTGATATGGCGCGCCACGAGGTTGACCTGGCGGTTTCCCTGCACGAGTTTACCCGTATGCTCAACGACAACCTGAGCGCTGCCGAAAAAATCCGCATCATCGAAGCGCTCTGGAAAGTCGCATTTGCCGACGCCGTGCTGGATAAATACGAAGAATACTACATCCGAAAGATAGCCGATTTGCTCTACATCTCGCACAAGGACTACCTTATGGCAAAACACCGGGTGGCGGATAGCGCCGCTCCTTCATAGGAATATCTTTCAATCGCAAATGCCGGGCTCAGAATAAAACCCATCGAAATAGGCGCTGTTGTCGAATATCTCAAGGGGGTTATGACCCCAACTATCGGGGGGCGGATAGGAACCTCTAATTTTCAACATACTTGCCATTACCTCCATTTACCAGGCTGTTGCCTTTCCCGTCCTCAATACAGCGCAACCAGGCCTGCTCCAGGGTGGCTGCCTGGAACTCGTGACGGCACGCCGCCGGTGAGCCGAGATAGCGGAGCTTGCTCTGGTGCAGTACGGCCACCCGGTCGCACAGTGTTTTCACATCCTCCAGCAGGTGGGTGGCAAACAAGCAGGTAACGCCTCGCCGTTTCAGCTCAAACAGATGGTCATGCAGGCAGGCGCGCGCCCTGGGGTCGAGGCCGCTCAGCGGTTCATCCAGAATGAGCAGCTTTTTTCCACTCAGCAGGCAGGCTGCCAAACCAAGTTTCTGCGCCGTTCCCTTGGACAAGCGTTCGGCGCGCTGTTGCAGTTCAGCCGGCGCCAAGTCCAGGGATTTGAGAATCTTCCCGGCCCGCTTCATGTCGAGCGCCAGACCATGGAGGCGACACATAAAGCCCAGAAATTCCCAGCCGTTGAGGTAATACGGTGGGCGAAAATTTTCCGGCAAATAGGCCAGATGCTCCCTGGCTGCGGGCAGGGTATGCTGCCTGCCGAAGATACTGGCCCGGCCTGAAGTCGGCATATCCAGGTTCAGCAGACACTTTATCAGGGTGGTCTTGCCGGCGCCGTTGACACCGGTCAACGCCAGGAATTCACCCTCAACCACCGTCAGGTCCAGCGCCGACAATACGGTTCTTGACCCGCGCCGTTTCGTCAACCGCCGTATCTCAATGGCGTCAGTATAAAAATACTGCATTACAGCGGGTATTGTCGCTGTCCACGTTCCAGGACGACCCCGTCGCATCGGCGTTGTTGATGCAGGGCGCGCCGGTGGTGGCCGACCACAGCACGGTCTCACTGCCGGGGGTGCCGGCGCCGAAGTCCGCGCCGCCCACCGTGCTCTCGCCATTTTTTGCGGCGCTCACCGTGCCGCGCACGACACCGCTGCCCGGGTCGCCGTCATCGAGCTTCACGTCCAGTTCCCGCAGCAGGGTCGGCGTAACGCCGGCGCCGAACACATAGGCCAGACGCACGGTTGACCCGGCCGTGGCGCCGCCGTCGTCATAATCATCGGTAAACCCCAGCAGCACCGGTTGCTGCAACGCGTTACCCGGCACCTGACCGGTCAGAACCCCGGACTCATACTCTGCCGCGCTGCCGGTGCTGCCGCCGTAGCTGCCGTTGAGGAGCCGGGCATGGGCCAGGTGCGCCCACACTGCGCCGGCTTCCTGCCACTGGTCAATACGCCCGTTCTGGTTGCCGCCGATGGTGGGCGTAGCGCCGCAGTTGGGATCAACTTCGGCGGTAATGGCCGCACACGCCAGCGCCGCCGGCATGTCGCCCGGCACCTGCCGGTAACGGTCGATAAAACCGTAATACGCCGCCTGTATGCCGGAATTCTGAGCAGCCATATTGCGCACGCGGGCGCTGCTGATCAACTGTTGCCCCTTGAGAACGCCGCCCAGCAGGAGTCCGATCAGGACCAGGACGACCGCAATTTCCACCAGGGTAAAACCTGATGACTTACGTGTATTCATAAAGATATCCTCCATGAAGTACGATTGAGTTTCCGTTAAGCAAAAGGTTCAGCCCAAGCGTCTGTACCTTTCACCGCATGACAAGACAGACTGTAGAACAACAGGGGTGTTGCGTCAAACTTTTTTTGCGCGGCAGGCGAAATAAAATACTACGCTGACAGCCAGCAACCATACCGAGGCCAGGTTCCCTATGAACGGGTCGAAGCGGTTGACCAGGTGGGCATGCGGGCTGTAGGGCATGAAGTCGGCAACATGCTGGACCAGTTTCTCTCCGCTGACTACCCCGGCGTGGAGACCGATACACAGTAACAGGTTGCCGGTGTACAGGCGTATCAGACCCAGCAGCAGGCCCAGGAAAAACAGGGTGAGCATGGCATCGTACCGGGCCGGGTCGGCGAACTGGAACAGGGCTGCGGGCAGCATGGTAATGCCGGTGTACCAGTGAATGGCCGCATCCGCCGGCAGGTCGCGAAATTTCAGGTAATGCACTGCGGCATACACCAGACTGACCAGCGCCAGGGCGACGGCCTGGTTGGTCTGCCGGGACAGCCCGCCAAGCAAGGCGCCGCGGAACATGAGTTCTTCAACAATGCCCACCAGCAGGCCGGTCAGCAGCGCCGTGAGCAGCAGTTGCGACAGGGCTGAAAACGAGAATAACCGGCTCTCATTGAGGTCGTGAACGCCCAGCAACACCAGGTTGGCCGCAATCAGTGCGACCACGGCAAACCCCGCCGCCAGTCCTTGCAGCAAGCATATATGACCACGCTCAAAGCGCAGCCCCAGCCCCTGTAATGACAGGCCGCGGTAGTAGCAAAAATAAAGCAGGCTGAACAGCAGGCCGCTCAGCTGCGTGGTACGGGAAACTACTTTCCTGAACGGCAATGCGCCGGACGAGGCAAAAAATTCATAAACGGGATAGGCCAGCAGGGCGCCGGCAAGGATGGCGCTCAAAAAGACTGTGGCAAATACCAGCAGGGCGCGCATGGACAGACGGCTTGGAAATAGTGGGAGACCGGCCTGATGCCGGACCTGGGTTATTGGCTGTTCGCCACCATGTAGTCCACGGCGGCCTTTACTTCTTCATCCGTCAGGTTCATGTTGCCACCCTTGGGCGGCATGGCAATGACGCCTCCTTCACTGATAAAGCCCGTGATGGCGCGCTCATACAGCAATGCCATTCCCTGGGCAATACGACTTTCCCAGGCGACTATGTCTCCGACTTTGGGAATGTTGGGCAGACCATTGTGGCAGGTGATACACAAGCCCTTGTACACTCGCGCGCCCATCTCGGCCGGCGTCTCAGGGGTGGCTGCCTCAGTAACGGTAGCCACCTCTATTGCCGCGGTCTCCTCGCCGACCAGACTTACCACACCCACCGGCACGGTATTCGCAGATACCTTGGTCGCCTGCTTGCGCGCCACGGCATCCTCATCGACGCCCAGGTAAAGCGCCACCACCAGGAACAGGATGATCGCCACGGCCAGCAGGCCGATCACGATCGAGTAGTTATAAAAAAACTTCTTGTCTTCTTGTGAAAACATAGCCACCTCCGGGGGTTGAGAATGAAGTGTCCCTGCCAGAAGCGCTATGTTACCGGATTCCTGCGGTTGCGGAAATGGTATGAGGCTAGCTGGAGTCGTTACCCAGTGAACGTGTCATCATGTCGTAGTAATCCACGTTTTTCCGTTCGGTCATGATTTTTAGTGTTTCTTCAAGTTGCTGCATGTTGGCGCTGGCTTTTTGCCCAAGGCGAATCTGTTCCAGCCCTTGAGTAAACCGAAAAAAACATACGTTCAGGATGTGACTCACATTAAACTTGATATTCACGGTTACATCATTAAGGCGATTCATGTCCTTGTAAAAGGAATACAGGACACTGACTTGCTGTTCGTGGTATTGAGAAATGCCACTGTGCGGTTCCAGCGCTGCCTCCCCGAATATAGCCATCAGGCCTTTCTCGGGCGCGCGCAGCCACTTCTTCTTGAAACGTCCCCTATAAACGTAACCGGTGCTGACGTGATCAGGACTGTCGGTTAATTGAGGTTCCTTTTTGCCATCAATGACCTCCTGGAAGAGCGGATCAAGCACCTCCAGATATCTGTCCATACAGCAGCGGGTCGCCGCCTTTACGTCGTCAACATCCTGTCCTTTGTATAAATGAGGCTTGAATTCCATCTCCATTGATGAAAGTCCACCGTTGTCGCCGGTAAGTTGGAAAAAATAGCTGAAGTTGTTTAAGGAAATTTCCATAATCTGTCCCCCTTTTTGTTTTGAAGTTATCACCCTACATTATAAACAGCTTCGATATCTCGTATCATTAACTCCATCTGCACTGATTCTTTTTTGCGTCCACTCAACGATTCCACGGCTTTCCGAGCAATTTCAACAGATGTGCTTTCCTTGTCTATGCCGATGCACTGCCTATCCTCACTAAGGGCGGCAACTGCGCTGGTGCCGCTGCCGACAAAACAATCGAGCACTATTTCGCCCGGATCAGTAAAAAGTCTGATTGCCCTTCTGGGTAACTCAACCGGGAATTTTGAATCATGATCTGAGTTGCTGCGAACCGACGAAATCTCCCAGACTCCCCTGGAACCCCAGTTAATCCATTCCTCCTTGGTCAATCTCGCCCGATCTACCTTTGTGATACCGGGTTTCCAGAATATGTAAATATATTCGGATTCATCCACTGAGCGATAGCTTATGGTATGCCACTTTGAATTTTCCCAAGCCGCATCTTTAAGCCAGATGCGACGATCATACAGATAAAAACCAGCCTCCGAAGCTGCTTCTTCAATAAAACCACCCACCAGACAAACGCGCGTCTGATACTGATATTTACCTCCCCTTACATTGTTGCCGTTAAGTCGCCTGTCTATCGTTTGCTCACTACAATTAAAATGACTGGCCAATTTATGTCTGTTCCAATCCGGATATTTTTTCATGATCCTGATTATTTCTTCCCTGGAAAGATCCACTTTTCTTCGGGATATGTTTTCTGCCATTATCCTGGGCATCGAATCATCTTTGAAGCATAAGATGTCGGCGATGTTAATTACCAGAAATCCACCTGATTTTATAACAGGAAAGTGGGAATGGATGACCTCTCTCAGTAATGCTTTCCACTCAGCAAAAGTCAGGTCCTTCTCATAATTTTTTCCAACATGGTACGGAGGAGACCAAACACTTAAAGAGATGGATTCTGCTTCAATACCTTTTAGCAGCACCCTGCTGTCGCCACAATAAATATTATTAGGCTCCAGTTTTTTTGAAATATCTATGAGTGCCATGACCCTGTACACTCCTGAACTGACTCATCATAAATCAGAGTTTGAACTCGCCATGCCGCCTTGTATTTTAACCTGCTGAAACTCACTCTCACCCTGAAATCTTCCCCCAGCGTAGGGGCATTCCTTCCCGCCAACCAGATACCATCATCAGC
>JAPORZ010000127.1:0-6533 GCA_026709915.1 Gammaproteobacteria bacterium | reverse complement strand
CAAGCTGGCGCTGGCTGGCGTCGTTACACTGGCTATTTTCGGGTATGGCCTTGCGGATGTGCGGGCCTTAGATATTGACGCAGAGGCGCGTGCGTGCTTTGCGCGCGGCGCGCAGCCGGTTACGACCGTGGTGGATACCCATTTGCACTTTCGTCCTTTCGGCGGGCCGTCGCTGCCGTTTGCAGAGGTAATCGGGTACCTAGAACAAACCGGGGTGCGTTTTGTGAACATTTACGGGATCGGACAAATGCTGCCGATTACCTCGAGTTGCACCTATTATCTCGATTGCCCCGGCACGCCGGTGACGCCGACCCTGAAGAATGATTTTGCCAACGCGCTGAGTTATCTGGCCGAGGGCACAAGTTCTGTACACGCCACTCTGTCCATGACTTTTCCCGACCTTGCCAGCCCCGCAACCGTGCTGGCCGGCATGCGCTTGCTGGACCGGGAGTTTCCGGGACTGTTCAACTGGATGGGGGAAGTCAATCTGGTCAAGCAGGCGCTGTACGGCAATGGACATGAACCTGTGCCCCTGGAGAAAATCAGGGAATGGGAACCGTTTATGGCAGAATTGCGTGCCCGTGATATGCCCATCGCCATCCACTCGGATCTGGGCAACGATGAGGAGCCGACTCGTTACCTGGCCTGGATTGAGGAACTGTTAAAAAGCTATCCCGACAACCGGGTCGTCTGGATGCACCTTGGCCTGTCCAAGGAGCTTGTCGATATTTCTGCGGACGCGCACATTAACATTCTGACGTCGCTGTTGGACCGGTATCCGAAACTCATGGTCGATATTTCCTGGCGCGTGCTCGAAGACAATATTTTTTCCGATGCAGACAAACGGGCGCGCTACGTGCCGTTCCTGAATGCCTACTCCGACCGGGTGCTGCCCGGCACTGATTTCGTTGCCTCCGGCAACAAGAGTTTCGATGTGTACAAAGAGGAACTTGAGGCCACCAGTCGCATCATCGGCTACCTTGATGACGCCGCCTTCCGCAACATCGCGTTGGGAGAGAACTATTTCAGGCTGCTGAACCTGGACGAACAAGCGCCGCCGGTGTGCTCCCGGCACTGAGTACCACCGGAGATGAGCGGGTAGATAGACTGCATACTGTTGCCGTTAACTCGCCTGTCTATCGTGCGTATTACCAACCGGCAAAACGCCCCCCAAGTGCCTGTTTCAAATCTCTAACGCGGGATTTGGGCCTTGACAAAGCAGTTTTCAGTGGATATGGTTACCCATATTTCATAATATGGGTTCGCCGTATGAAAACAACTATCGATATATCAGATGCCCTGGCGCTGGAGGCCAAGGCCCTCGCTGCAAGGCGCGACACTACTTTTCGCGAGATTGTTGAACGGGGCATCCGTCACACTCTGCAAGAAGCGCAACAGGTTCAGACATTCCAACTGGTTGATAAGAGCGTAACGGGTCACGGGTTACAGGCTGAATTCAGAGACAGGCCGTGGGCAGCTATCCGGCATAGCGCCTATGAGGGGCGCGGCAGTTGATTGCCGTTGATACCAACATAATGGTTTATGCTCACAGGCAGGATTCCGAGTGGCACCGACGCGCCAGGGAATTAATGACAACACTTGCCGAAGATCAATATACTTGGGCAATACCGTGGCCCTGCATTCACGAATTTCTGGCCATTACAACACATCCGCGGATTTACGACCCGCCTTCATCCGTGCAACAGGCTCTTGAGCAGGTCGATGCCTGGCTTGCATCGCCCGCGCTGGCGCTGATAGGTGAATCGACCAGTCACTGGTCACAATTAAAATCCCAGGTTGCGGACGGGAGAGTGCGCGGCCCTGAAATACATGATGCGCGTATAGCAGCCATTTGCCTTGCTCACGGTGTCCGGGAGCTCCTGACGGCGGACAGGGATTTCAGCCGCTTCCCGTCGCTGGCGACTCGCAACCCCCTGTTTGCTTGATGCCTCCGCCCTGCTGGCGATGATATTGGAAGAAACAGGCGCCGAAGTTTGAGACCTATGCGCCAGTCTCAATTCGTTTTGCTGATACTCGTCGGCGGCACCATCGTTGCCGTGAGCATGGGTATCCGCCAGTCGTTCGGCGTGTTCCTGCAACCGGTGGTGACCGACCTGGAACTGACCCGCACCACGTTCGGGCTGACCATTGCCATTCAGAACCTGATCTGGGGCTTGGCACAACCGTTTGCCGGGATGCTGACGGACAAGTACGGCAGCTATCGCATGCTGATCCTGTCCAGCCTGGTGTACATGGCCGGCCTGATTCTCACCGCGTTCACGTCAACTGCAGCCGGCCTGCACCTGAGCCTGGGGATGCTGGTCGGGCTGGCCATGAGCGGCACCACGTTTACCGTGGTGTTGAGCGCCATCGGGCGGCTGGTAGCGCCGGAAAAGCGCAGTCTGGCATTCGGCATTGTCTCGGCGGGCGGGTCGTTCGGGATGTTCTCCTTTGTGCCGATGAGCCAGTTGTTCATCGGGCTGTATGGCTGGAGTGTGGCGTTCCTGATGCTGGCCGCCTGCGTCATGATCGTGCCGCTGCTGACCCTGGCGCTCCAGCGTCAGACCGCCGCCGTAGCCAGCGCTGAGAACCTGTCCGGCGAGACGCTGTCGCAGGCGCTACGCAGCGCCGGCGCGCATTCCGGCTACTGGCTGCTGAATTGCGGCTTCCTGGTATGCGGGTTTCACGTGGCTTTTATCGCCACCCACCTGCCGGCGTTCCTGCACGACTCTGCCATAGCGCCTATGCGCGCCGCATTCGCACTGGGGCTGATTGGGGTATTCAATATCCTCGGCACCTATCTGGCCGGCCTGTATGGGGGGCGTTACCGCAAAAAGTACCTGTTGAGCGGGCTCTACCTGGGCCGGGCGCTGGTGATCGCGGTGTTCATCGCCCTGCCCCTGAGCGAGCTGACCCTGGGGCTGTTTGCCGCCGCCATGGGCCTGCTTTGGTTGGGTACAATTCCACTGACCAGCGGCCTGGTGGCCGAGATTTTCGGGGTGCGTTACGGCGGCACGCTATTCGGCATCGTGTTCTTCAGCCACCAGCTGGGCAGCTTCCTGGGCGCGTGGCTGGGCGGTTACCTGTTCGAGACCACCGGTTCCTATACGCTGATGTGGCAACTGGCCGTGTTGCTGGGCCTCGTTGCCGCGCTGCTGCACTGGCCGATACGGGACGAGCCGGTCGCCACGCAACCGGCGCCGGCGTAACGTGTAACCTGCCACGGCATAACCCATGCCCCGGCGCGGTTACGTACAAATCTTAAAACTGGTTAAAATAGCGCCGCAGGCAGACGCCGTGGTAGTGATCGACGACGTAATAGTAAATGTCGGCCCAGCTCGGTTCGTCGTTCTCGTCGGTGGGCCACCACAGTTTGTTACTCAGCCAGAAATTATGGAAGTGGCCAGCGCAATGGCTCACTGCCTCCTCATCGTAGGCCAGTTCTTCGTGGCCGGCTGCCTGTTCCGCCTCAATGAAGTCCTGCATCACCTGCATGTAGGCGATGTTCAGCAACGGCCGGCCGTCTTCTTCCAACTCATCCCGGTTGGCGCCGGCGCCATAACGTTGCGCCAGCTCGTCTAAGCGCGCCAGTTTCTCAAGCCCGGCCTGCGCCTCGGCTAACTTTGCACAGGCCGGCGCGTCACCGGCATTGCATTCCTTCTCCCACAGGTCCAGTCTGGAAAACTGGCGCGGCTCATCCAGGGCGAGCAGGAATACCAGCGCTGCCAGTACTTTTGCCAATGGCTATCGACCTGCTCAGCGAGCCCGATCAATGGTTCGCTGAGCGGTTGTGGGTCAGGTGCGGCGCCATGCTTACACCACCAGCGGCACGATCAGCAGAGCGACGATGTTGATGATCTTGATGAGCGGGTTCACGGCCGGCCCGGCGGTGTCTTTGTAGGGGTCGCCAACCGTGTCGCCGGTCACCGCGGCCTTGTGCGCCTCTGAGCCCTTGCCACCCAGATTGCCGTCTTCGATATATTTCTTGGCGTTATCCCAGGCGCCGCCGCCGGCGGTCATGGATATGGCCACAAACAAGCCGGTAACAATCGTACCCAGCAACATTCCGCCCAACGCCACGGGCCCCAGCACCTTGCCCACGATCACCGGCGCCAACACCGGTAACAGGGAAGGAATGATCATCTCCTTAATGGCCGATTTGGTCAGCAAGTCCACCGCGCGGGAATAATCCGGCTTGCCCGTGCCGTCCATAATGCCCGGGATTTCCCGAAACTGGCGGCGCACCTCGTGTACCACCGACCCGGCCGCGCGCCCTACCGCTTCCATCGCCATGGCGCCGAACAGGTAAGGTATCAAGCCACCGATGAACAGGCCGATGATGACCATGGGATCGGACAGCGAAAATTCCACATGGACCCCCGCTTTTTCCAGCGCATGGGTGTAGTCGCCAAACAGCACCAGCGCAGCCAGACCGGCCGAGCCGATGGCGTAGCCTTTGGTCACCGCCTTGGTGGTGTTGCCCACCGCGTCCAACGGGTCCGTAATATTGCGGATTTTCTCATCCAGTTCTGCCATTTCCGCGATGCCGCCGGCGTTGTCGGTAATGGGGCCGAAAGCGTCCAAGGCAACGATAATGCCGGTCATGGACAGCATGGAAGTCGCGGCAATGGCGATGCCGTACAGCCCGGCCAGCTCATAGGTACCCCAGATACTGGCGCACACCGCCAGTACCGGCAAGGCGGTGGACTTCATTGATACGCCGAGGCCGGCGATGATATTGGTGGCATGGCCGGTCTCCGACGCGGCGGCCACATGCTTCACCGGCGCGTAGTCGGTGCCGGTGTAATATTCGGTGATCCAGACCATGGCCGCGGTCAGGGCCAGGCCGATCAGCGCGCAGGCATACAAGGCCCCGGCGGACATGCCGGCAACATCCGCCATCATCCAGTGGGTGACCGGGTAGAACAGAATGGCAGCCAGTGCGCCGGCGACGATCAGGCCCTTGTACAGGGCGCCCATGATACTGCCACCCTCTCCGGCGCGCACGAAGAAACAGCCGATGACCGAGGCGACGATGGACACCGCGCCCAGAGCCAGCGGGTAGAGCACCGCATTTTCGCTGCCGGCAACCACCAGGCTGCCCAACAGCATGGTGGCGATAACGGTTACTGCGTAGGTTTCAAACAGATCGGCTGCCATGCCCGCGCAGTCACCGACGTTGTCACCCACGTTGTCGGCAATCACCGCCGGGTTGCGGGGGTCGTCTTCGGGGATGCCGGCTTCCACCTTGCCGACCAGGTCTGCGCCCACATCTGCGCCTTTGGTGAAAATACCGCCGCCCAATCGGGCAAAAATGGAAATCAGGGAACCGCCAAAGCCCAGCCCCACCAGTGCATGCAGGATCGTGTCGCTATCCGCGCCCAGCTTGTGCAGTAAGGCATAGTAACCGGCAACGCCCAGCAGGCCCAGCCCCACTACTAACAGCCCGGTGATGGCGCCGCCCCGGAACGCGACCATCAGGGCCGCGTTGACGCCCTGGTTGGCGGCTTCGGCGGTACGCAGGTTGGCGCGTACAGAAATGTTCATGCCGATATAGCCGGCGGCGCCGGAGAACACCGCGCCGATCAAAAAGCCAATCCCGGTGTACCAGTCCAACGCCAGGCCGAGCGCCACGAACAGAACCACGCCCACTATGCCGATGGTGGTGTACTGCCGGTTGAGATAAGCAGCCGCGCCTTGCTGCACGGCCGCGGCAATCTCCCGCATACGCTCGTTGCCTTCCGGCTGGGCAAGTATCCAGCGCACTGAAAAGATGCCATACAGAATGGCGATAACGCTGCATATCAGGGCAAGGTCCAAAGGTGACATGACAATTCTCCTGGCGAATTCGAACGGGGTGGTTCAAGGCACTGCAAGCGCCGCGCACAAAATGCGGCAGCGCCCGGCAGCGTAAAGTCCAGCTTGCCTCTGCCCGTTGAATGGTTAGTAGCAAAGGGGTGTAGTTTATAGATTTACTCGAAAAATTCAAATCCGAGAATTTTCCAATATGAAATGAGCCTGAACCAGCCGGTATTCCCGTTCATGATACGAGGATGAAAACGATCATGAATGCGAATGACTTAATGTAACCTCTAAAAATGCCCTCCGTGGCACATAAGCAGAGACGGAAACGGAAAAATGCGATTTGCCGTTTCCTTCATTTTCAAGCACTTGCGTGCTTAAAAATGGCAGCATATCCCTATGCTGCACGGGCACCTCTAAACGCGTATTGAGCTGGTGCACAACTTTCTGGCCGGGACCCGGCGAGTAATTTTCGAGGTCGCCGGTTGTAGATTTACCTGAAGAAATCGGCTATGTTTCAAGGGCTGCTGATAGAACTACCCGGAACCATATTATGCTGACTGTTATCTCCCCTGCCAAGACGCTGGATTTTGAGACGCCACCCGTTGCGCCGGCGTTTACTTTGCCGGATTTTCTCGATGATTCATCGGAGTTGATTGATGCGCTGCGGGCGTTCGAACCCTACCAACTGAGCGACCTGATGGGCATCAGCCCGAAGCTGGCTGAGTTGA
>JAPORZ010000056.1 GCA_026709915.1 Gammaproteobacteria bacterium | reverse complement strand
ACAAATCGTCAGGATAGATGATTTGCAAACTACATCCGTGTAGTTTGCCCCGCTGGGGCCAGCTGCGCTGTCCAAATTCGTTCCAGACGAATTTGTGCAAACTACATCCGTGTAGTTTGCCCCGCTGTGGCGCCGGCGGAATAGTGAGCAACCATGCGAGAGGTCTTCCAGTTACCGGCTAACATGGTCTTGGTAGTGCTTGCATCGCGGGCGGTTAATTCGCTGGTCAGACCAACCCGGTAAGTAAGCAGCTTGAACAGTTGCCAGTATGCGACTATACTATTCACCACATTGTTCAAGTCAGGCCGGTATCGATAGACTTCCGCCGGTCTGCGATGAGCAAGATGCCTGACAGCTTTGCGTTACTGAATGGGACTACCCTGGGAGATTTCAATGAATGACACCATACAATTTTTTACTTTACTCGGAACCATCATCGGTACGGTACTGTGGTTGAAAACCAGTCTGACCGAGCGTTTGGCGCGTCTGGAAGCCGACCATGACAAGCTGAGCGCCAAAATTGACGGCCTGTCCAAAGATATTACAGATGTCCGTGAGCGCTTGGCCGATGTGCGCGAACGTCTGGCCCGAGTAGAAACCAAGCTGGATATACCACTCCACACAGATTCGACCCTGACGCCGGTTAATCCTCAATAGGTGCGCCTCGGCAGGTGCAGGGTTGCCGGCCCGCTGAACATGGTAATATCAGGTTGAAAGAGTATTGGCGCTATGGCTATGCACAGCAATCCGTTCGTTACTGAAACCGAGGTGCCGCGTATGCAGCGGCGCGTCCTGATTGTTGAGGACGAGGCGGTGTTTGCCGGGGCGGTGGGCGAAGGCGCGACAAAACTCCAGGAGGCGACGCCGGACCTGCTGTTGCTGGACATGCGTCTGCCCGACGGTTCCGGGCTGGATTTTCTGGCCGGCTTGCAGGATGACGCCGCCAATGCCTTCCCGGTGCTAGTGATGTCGGCTTATGGTGAGATTGAGGATGCCGTGTCGGCCATGAAATCGGGCGCGTCTGACTACCTGAAAAAGCCGATTGACCTCGATGAGTTATTGCTCACCGTGGAGCGGGTGCTGGAACAGGATGAGCTCTCACAAAAGCTGACCTATTCCAGCAAGCGCGAGCAACATGCCCATGAAGGCGTGGATTTGCTCGGCGCCAGCCCCGCCATTACGGCGGTGCGGCAACAGATTGAACGCCTGCAACAGGTGACGGCCGCCAGTATGCCGCCCACGATCCTGATTCTCGGCGAGACCGGCACCGGCAAGGATGTGGTGGCACGGCTGCTGCATGCCAACAGCGCCCGCGCACTACGGCCGTTTGTGCATGTGGATTGCGCCAGCCTGCCCAAGGACTTGATCGAAGCGGAGCTGTTCGGCCATGAGAAAGGCGCCTTCACCAGCGCGCATACGGCCCGCACCGGTTTGATCGAAGCGGCGGAGGACGGCGTGCTGTTCATGGATGAGATCGGCGAGTTGCCCATGGACTTGCAAGCCAAACTGCTGGCGGTGCTGGAACGCAGGACGCTACGCAAGGTGGGCACCACCAGGGAGCGGCCGGTGGCGGCCTGGATCATCGCCGCCACCAACCGGGATCTGGCGGCGCTGGCGCAACGGGGGGAATTCCGTTCCGACCTGTATTACCGCCTGAACGTGTTGTCCATTACGCTGGCGCCGTTACGGGAACGCGGTGATGACGTACTGTTGCTGGCCCGACATTTCGTGCAGCAGAATGCCAGACGTTACGGCCTGCCCGGGCTCAGCCTGTCGGCGGCGGCGGCGCAGGCGCTCAGGTCGTATCACTGGCCTGGCAATGTGCGCGAACTGAAACACATGATTGAACGCGCCGTGCTACTGTCCGGTGGCGGCCAGTTATCGCCCGAGAGTCTGGCTCTGAACGCGCCGGCCGCGCCCGGCACGGAGACGAGCTTGGAGCTGTCCCCCGGCACGGAGACCGACTTGACACTGGGTGACGCAGAACTGATGCTGATCAGGAATGCCCTGGAAAAATGCAATGGCAACGTTTCCAAAGCCGCGCGGGAGCTGGGCATCACCCGCATGGCCCTGCGTTACCGGATACAGAAATATAACCTTGAATGATTGGGGTAGAAGACATTTTCAGATAGTCCCTGGAGGCGTTACGGACGGAATGTGACCGTCCCTGCTACTCACAGAAACTGACCGGAGAGAGATATGAATGACGATACCCGACAAGCCATTGAGGCGGCTACGTTCCGCCACCTGGCGCAATACCTGCCGAACATACCGAGGTGCAGAACATAGACCTGATGAACCTGGCCGGCTTTTGCCGGAACTGCCTGTCGAAGTGGTACCGCGCTGCGGCAGAAGAACGCGGCGAGGAACTGGACTACGAACAGGCCCGGGAAATTATCTATGGGATGCCCTACCGTGAATGGAAAGACCAACACCAGCAGGAAGCGTCCAAAGCACAACTCGACGACTACGCCGCCCGGAATGACCGGTTAGGGATAACATAAAGGCATCCCTGAAAATGCCACGGAAGGCATTTTCAGGGCTTACTATAAGCCACCAACACACTGAAACAAGTCCAAATGACTGCTGATTTGCCCGTGGAGCTGTACACTGCCGCCCAAGTGCGGGAGCTGGACCGGATCGCGATTAAAGAGCAGAGCTTGTCCTCGCTCACACTGATGGAACGGGCCGGGGCGGACGCCTTTGAGGTTCTGCGGGTGCGCTACCCCGATGCCAAACGCCTGCTCGTGCTCTGCGGCGGCGGCAATAACGCCGGGGACGGTTACGTACTGGCGCGTCTGGCACATCAGGAAGGGCGGGTGGTCAGGGTCAGCGCGCTGGTGGCCCCGGAGCGGCTCACGGGTGAAGCGGCGACCTGCGCGCGCCACTACCTGCAAACCGGGGCGGTGGCAAGCACCTTCGCTCCGGACGGCGCCGATGTCATTGTTGACGCCTTGCTGGGCAGTGGTCTGAACCGTATCGTGGACGGCGCTTTCGCCGACGCTATCCGACGCGTTAACGAATCCGGCATTCCGACGCTAGCCCTTGATCTGCCCTCCGGCCTGAACGCGGATACGGGGGTATGCATGGGTAGCACAATCAGGGCTGCTGCCACCATCGCCTTTGTCGGCTTAAAACGTGGTCTGTTCACTGCACAAGGGCCTGAGTTCTGTGGCGACGTGCTGTTCAGTGATCTGGACACTCCCGCCACTGCCCGGGCCTCAGTCAACGCTGGCGTCCGCCTGATTGAACACCAAGAGGTGGCACACAACCTCCCGTGCCGTACACGGGACGCCCACAAGGGCCACCACGGCCATGTTCTGGTCGTGGGTGGCGATGACGGCTATCAGGGCGCCGCCCTCCTCGCCGCGTGTGCGGCTGCCAGGAGCGGAGCCGGCCTGGTGACGGTAGCAACGCGCCCGGAGCACGCCCGCATCGTGCCCCTGTATCAACCTGAATTGATGAGCGCTGCCGTGCACACTGCACAAGACCTGGACACCTTGCTGAACCGGGTCAGCGTGGTCGCTATCGGCCCGGGTCTGGGGCAATCGGATTGGGCCGGCGCCTTACTTGCCAAGGTGTTGCAGACCCGGCTACCCTTGGTGGTGGATGCCGATGCCCTGAACCTGTTGGCCTCTGAGCCGCAACGCCGGGCAAACTGGGTACTGACGCCCCATCCCGGTGAGGCTGCCCGTCTGCTGGGCGTGACCACGGCAGAGCTCCAGGCCGACCGCTTTGCCGCGGTGTCATTGTTACAGGATAAATTCGGCGGCGTCGTTGTCCTCAAGGGGGCCGGCAGCCTGATCGCCGCAGCCGGCGGCCCGCTTTACCTGAACCCCACCGGCAACCCCGGCATGGCCGCCGGTGGCATGGGCGATGTGTTGACCGGGATCATAGCCGGCCTGCTGGCCCAGGGCTTGGCGCCGCCTGCGGCCGCGCGCTGCGGGGTGTATCTGCACGGTCATGCGGCAGACCTGTGTGCGGCGCAGGGAGAAAGAGGCCTGCTGGCCGGTGATCTGTTGCCGATGTTGCGCACGCTGGTCAATCCCGCGCATCACCCTGCACATTACCTTGGGCATCACCCTGCACCATGCGCCTGACCATCGCCACCCCCGCACAGATGCAGGAACTCGCGGCCTGTTGCGCGGCCAACCTGCCACCGGGTTTCAAGCTGTACCTGCAAGGGGAACTGGGCGCGGGCAAGACCACCTTTGTGCGCGGCGCGCTGCGCGGGCTTGGCTATCAGGGCGTGGTCAAGAGTCCGACATACACCCTGGTGGAGCATTACCCGGTCGCTGGCGTTGAGGTCTGTCATTTCGACCTGTACCGTCTGGCCACGGCTGCAGAACTGGATGACATCGGTTACCGCGACTATTTCGACGGCCGGGCCATCTGCCTGGTGGAATGGCCGGAACGGGGCGGGGCGAGCTTGCCCGTTGCGGATTTAACCATCGACATCGGCATGGAGCAGGCTGCGCGCAGCCTGCATTGTCGGGCGCAGACCGAAGCAGGCCGGGAATGCTTACAAAAACTCACCCCTGCATCTCGCACTGATTGATGCAACCTCAAAAAAAACAGTTAGATAGCTTGACTTCTTAAAAAAAGATTGAGATAATCGCCAGTATAGCGCTCACAACAACCGGCTGGCAGATGCTGCGATTAATCACAACTTATTGTTTACTCCTGATTTTTTCCCTGCCTTTGGGAGCACAGGAGACGGCGCGCCTGAAAAATATCCGGGTCTGGGCGGCGCCCGATAATACCCGTGTTGTCTTCGATCTGAGCGGCCCGATCAGGCACGAGTTGAAACTGCTGTCCGGCCCCTACCGTGTCGTTATCGACCTTGAAAATACCGCGCCGTTAGCGCGCTTTTCCTACCCGGCGCTGCGCGACGGCCATGTGCAAGAGATGCGGCACGGGCAGCACGACGATTTTCTGAGAATCGTGCTGGACTTGGAGCAACGCGTCAAGGCCAAGAGCTTCCTGCTGAAACCCAACAAGCACTACGGCCACAGGTTGGTGGTGGATGTCACCGACGAACAACAACAACAACCGGTGATAAAAAAGCGCGCACCGGCGACGGGATATC
Source organism: Gammaproteobacteria bacterium (assembly GCA_026709915.1). Classification (GTDB taxonomy): domain Bacteria; phylum Pseudomonadota; class Gammaproteobacteria; order Eutrophobiales; family Eutrophobiaceae; genus JAAXHV01. The sequence goes on along the minus strand of JAPORZ010000056.1, from coordinate 8,699 downwards.
GCGATATCGTGGTCGCGGTCGATGCCGGCCACGGTGGTGAAGACCCGGGGGCAATCGGACCACACGGCACCTACGAGAAGACGGTTGTGCTGCAGATAGCCAGGGAACTGGTGAAAAGGATAAACAAAGAGCGCGGGATGAAGGCGGCGCTGACCAGAACCGGTGATTATTACGTGCCCTTGCGCAAGCGCATGGAACTGGCGCGCCGCCAGCAGGCAGATCTGTTCATATCCATTCATGCCGATGCGTTTACCAACAGGCAAGTCCGGGGTTCGTCCGTGTATATCCTCTCCAGCCGGGGCGCCAGCAGCGAACACGCGCGCTGGCTGGCTGCGCGCGAAAATGCCTCCGACCTGATGGGTGGAGTGAGCCTCGATGACAAGGACAATCAGTTGGCATCGGTATTGCTGGACATGTCCCAGACAGCCAGTGAGGAAGCCAGCATTGAAGCGGCTGAAAAAGTCCTGGCAGGGTTGAAAGAAGTGGGCAAAGTGCACAAGCCGGCGGTGGAGTATGCCGCCTTTGCTGTATTGAAATCACCCGACATCCCGTCCATGCTGATCGAGACCGCGTTTATTTCCAACCCCCAGGAGGAAAAGAAGCTGCGCAGCTCCGCTTATCAGCGCAAACTTGCCCAGGCCATCGCGACCGGCATCAAGCGTTATTTCCAGCTGAACCCGCCAGAGAATACGTTGCTGGCGGCGCGGGGAACGACGAACTGACTTCTGCTATCATTAAGGGACAAACAACACCACCCCTGTTGTGATATGGATGACAAGGCAACAATCCCCCGTATCACCGAACTGCCGCCAACTCTGGCCAGCCAGATCGCGGCCGGGGAGGTTATTGAGCGGCCCGCGGCGGTGGTCAAGGAGCTGCTGGATAACAGTATTGACGCCGGCGCCGATGAGGTGACGGTAACTGTCATGGAGGGTGGTCACAAGCTGATTGCCGTCAGCGATAACGGTCATGGCATCCACCCCGACGATATGGAACTGGCGCTGCGACGCCACAGCACCAGCAAGCTCAATACCCAGTCTGACCTGGATTGCATCACCAGCCTGGGATTTCGCGGCGAAGCGCTGGCCAGCATCGCGGCCGTATCCTCGTTTTTGCTGGTCTCAAGCAGCGCGGCGACGGCGACTGCCTGGTCATTGTCCTTCGACCCGGTCAGTGGCCATGCGGCGCTCAAGCCGGCAGCGCGCGCGCGCGGCACTACCGTGGAAGCCGCGGATATTTTTCAGGCCACGCCGGCGCGCCGTAAATTCATGCGCAGCCAGAGCACAGAATTTCTCCACATCAGCGAAGTGGTCAAGCGCGTGGCCTGCAGCCGCTTTAATATCGGTTTCAGGTTGGCGCACAACGGCAAGGCCGTGTTGCGCTATCGCGCCTGCGCAGACAACATGGAAGAGCGGGTGGAAGAGGTATTCGGGCGCCGTTTTGCGACGCAGTCCATTCCTGTGAGCTATACCTCCCGGGGCATGAAGTTGTGGGGCTGGCTGGGCGCCGGCGAGCTCAGCCGCAGCCAGTCGGACCGGCAGTTCTGTTTTGTCAACGGCAGGGCGGTGCGGGACCGGAAAATCCTCCATGCAGTGCGTTCAGCGTATGCCGATACCCTGCCTGCCGGGCGTTACCCCACCTGTTTGTTGCATCTGGACCTCGATCCTGCGGTGACCGACATTAACGTACATCCGACCAAGAGTGAAATCCGTTTTCGGGACAGCCGCGTAGTGCATGATTTTATCCATATAAGCCTGCGCGATGCGCTTAAGGCAGTGGCGGCGCTGGGTTTGCACGAGGAGGGCGAAGCCGGGACTGAAAACAGGCTGCACAGCTATGCGCAGCGCCAGGTTTACCAGCCGCCGCTACAGGTCCGGGAAGCCAGCTTGTTCTATCAGAACCTCACCCCTGGGGGACCCCAGGAAGACCTGCTCGCTAAAGCTGCCGGGCTTGGCATTCCCCGATTGGCGCTAACGCCGGGCCTCGCAGTCGCACAGCGTAATGAGGACCTGGTGCTGCTGAACTGCCACGCGCTCAGCGCTTATGTGTTGCGTTACCGGCTCAGGCAGGATTATCTGCATGAATCCGTACCGCGCCGCCCGTTGCTGGTGCCCGTGCATATTGACGTTGGCCGGCGTCGGGTCGATATGGCAGAGCAATATGCCGAGCTGCTGGATACTGTTGGCCTGTCCTTGCGCGTGGTTGCCGAGCATCTGGTTTCGGTCAGGGAAATCCCGGTATTGCTCGAAGCGGTTGACGTCAAGAGCATGGTCAGCGCAGTGCTGGATGCCCTGCCGGCGCAACCTGCAAGTGGCGACCCCGCCGAGCAGTTATTGGCAATTATGGCAGGGAGCCTGGAAGATAGTGTGGAACGACCCACCAACGCCATGCTCGAAGGCTTGCTTGCCGACCTGGACAAGACCGACATTGATACCACGCAAAAACATCACCAAGGCCTGTGGAGAACGGTCTCCCCGGATAAGCTCATCACCTTGATCAATGAATGACACGGTCATTTTCCTCATGGGGCCGACGGCCAGCGGCAAGACGGCGCTGGCGTTGGAGTTGGTCAAACAGTTGCCACTGGAGGTTATCAGTGTTGATTCTGCCATGGTCTATAAAGGGCTGGACATCGGCACGGCCAAGCCCGGCAAGGATGTGCTGGAGACGGTTCCGCACCGGCTGATCGACATTTGTGAGCCTACTGAAGCGTATTCGGCCGGCAGGTTTCGACGCGACGCCTTGGCGGCTATCGAGGCCATCTGCAAACAGCGCCGGATACCGTTACTGGTGGGCGGCACTGGCTTGTATTTCCGCACCCTGGAACAGGGTTTTTCCGACCTGCCCGCCACCGACCCGGCGTTACGCCGGCGCTGGCGCGCACGGTTGCGAGAACACGGTTCTGCGGCGCTGCATACAGAATTGCGGCGCGTGGACCCCGGCAGCGCCGCGCGCCTGCACCCGCATGATGCGCAACGGGTGCAACGGGCGCTGGAGGTGTATGAAATGACCGGCAGGCCACTTTCCGCGCTGGTTGCCAAGGGGCGCTTGGGCAGACTGTCACAAACGGTTATCAAGCTGGCGCTGGTCCCGGCCGACAGGCAGTTACTGCGCGCGCAGGTGCGGCAGCGTTTCCGGCACATGCTGGAGCAAGGCTTGGTGGACGAGGTGCGTGGCTTTTACCAACGCGAGGATATGCACGAAGACCTGCCATCCATGCGCCTGGTCGGTTACCGGCAGGTGTGGTCATACCTGGCGGGGCAGTGCGATTTTGCTGAAATGCAGGAACGCGCGGTCATTGCCACCCGGCAACTTGCCAAACGCCAGCTGACCTGGTTACGATCAGAGCAGAATGCGGTCTGGTTCGACCCGTCCGCAATGAATATTACCCGGGCGGTGGTGAAATATTTGTGCGAAAACAGTGCATTTTCTGCACAAACGTGGTACAATCGGGCGCATAACAACCACAACGAATGACGACGAGGTGTCATTATGAGTAAGGGGCAAACCCTCCAGGACCCATTCCTGAATACTTTACGCAAGGAACGGGTGCCCGTGTCCATTTACCTTGCTAACGGTATCAAGTTACAGGGGCAGGTCGAATCCTTTGACCAGTTCGTGATATTACTGAAAAACTCGGTGAGTCAGTTGGTCTATAAACACGCAATCTCCACCATCGTCCCCGCCCGCAGCATCAAGATGCCGGTGGAAGATGACGAAGACCACGAAACATAGGAACTCTCCCTCCCTGAACCTTAAAAATGCCTCCTTGACATTTCGGGGGTGTCTGTAACAGGCGCCTCTAAAAATACCATGGAGGGCGTTTTAGAGGTTCCCGTAAGTTTGACGGCATTCCGGCTCAGTCGTGCCGGCTTTGCCCTGTTGCCTGGGGTATAACCTGGTCCTGGATTACTTTGTGCAGGTTGTCAAAGTCCTTTCCGGTCATGCTGCTGATCGGGGTATTCTCGTTGAACTCCGAGTTGATGACTCTGCTCACTGCCGCCTGCGCACGGGGTTCCAACCCCTTGCTTTCAATCTCCTCCAGCAGTTTTAACACGTTGTTGATGCTGGTTTTTTGCAGTTCTTTCTGATTCCTGATCAAGTCAAAATTTTCTTTCCCCACCAGCGCCGTGGCGACGCGGCCCATCAGTTTGCCCTCTTTGGCGATGCCCATCTTCACCATCAGGCTGACAACAGTGCCCATAATGCCACTGCTTGCCGAGCGGCCGACAAGTTTGCCTTGCTGGTCGATGGACTTGCCGGCAACCCGCGCCTCTTGCAGCAGCGAGCCAAGCCGTTGCTGCCGGCTTATCGTTGGCGGCTGTTGTCTGACATTGGTTACATTTTTGGGTGAATGATAATGGTGGTGGGCGCGTGGTATCATGGTCAGGTCCTCATTTGTTCGGGTTTCGGTAAGCCGCCTGCCGTAACAGCTGCTACACCTTGATAAACTCAGGTTGCATGCGGTCCGCACTGCCCGGCGCCACCTCCCCGGTGGGTTCCCGGGACGGTGGCCCGGCCATTCTTTCCGGGACGTGTGCCGCGCCCGCTTGCAATGACGTTTTCCAGGTCTCGGCGTACCGCACAAACTCTTCAAACGTATGTATGAACGCGTTCGTCTCGGCGCCGTCACTCTGTATCATCAGGGACATCAGTAACTCGCCGCTTTCGGGCTCTATGGCATAGCTGTAGTCCGCCTGGGTACAACTGCGGAAGTTGGCGTGGAGGAGGTCGCGGTAAAACGTCTCACTTTCAATAACGGGCCCGATGGTGCAGAGAAAATGGATGAGACTGTCTTCGATAACGACAAGAACGGTGATATCGTAATCAATGGAGACAAGCACCTTGCCTTCGTCTCCTATCTCTTCGAGGTCAATGTCACAATATTTCAACAAAGACCTGACCAGGTGGAGCGCATTCTCAGACTGCTGCCGCATTGTGTGTTCCTCTGCTTTTCGCCCAGTGTAGCATATAGGCGCCCCTAAAAATGCCACGGAGGGCATTTTTAGAGGTTACCATGTCATTCCAGCTCATTCACGCTGCTGCCTGCCCGGTAGTTCCCGCTAACCCCGGTATTTAGCGGGAATAGCTGTCACCCGGCGCCAGCGCCGCGGTCTGTGACAGCTTCTCGTTGTCGGGGAGGTTTCATGGCGGCGACGACGACGATGAGCAGCAATAACAGTGCTGCGTTCAGTTGGAACGCGCCGGAGAAACCGCCGGACTTGCCGGCCAGGTAGCCGGCCAGGACCGGGCCGATCATGGCGATGGTGGTGAGGAAGTTCATAGTGCCGAGCAGTTCCGGGTTGTCCCGCTCGCCGAAATAGTTCAGCAGCAGCAGCGCGGTGGCCAGGAAACATAAACCAAAGCCGAAGCCCTCGCCGATGGCGAACACGGTCAGTATCAACGGGTTATCCGCAACCGACAGGGCCAGCATACCGATCATTTCACTGACAAGCGCCGCCACCAGCAACCATTTGGGGTCTATGCGGGTGGCAAGCAGGCCGCCCAGGGCGCGTGACAGGGCGTTGACTGCGCCGGCGGCGCTTAGCGCCAGCGTGGCCAGCGCGGTGGATATGCCCAGCATCCCCAGGTGGGTGAACGCCCAACTGTTCATGGTCAGGGTGCACAGCAGGGTCAGTGTCAGCGCCGCTACGATCACGTAATACTGGGGCGTGCGCAGTGCTTCGCGGTAGCGCCAGTCGGCGCGGGTGCGAAATACCTGCGCCGAGGTTTCCTCCTGCTGTGGCGCCGCTGTTGCGTCGGCGCCGGTCGGGCGCGGCCGGATAAAGATCGCAGCAAGCAGCATTAGCGCCAGTGTGGCGCCGGTCATGGCCCACCAGTGCAGGCGCCAGGAGTCGGTATGACCGATGATAGCGGTTACGAGCGGCGGTCCCGCCACTGCGCCCAGGCCGCCTAAGGTCATGTACAAGCCGATGGCGAACGAGCGGCGTTCGGGCAACCAGTCGTTGATCAAGTGGATACCGGGCACGGTGGCGCACAGGGCAAAGCCCACGCCCAGCAGGCCGGCGCCGGCCCAGTACAGGTGTAATCCGGTTCCCGCGGCAATCAGGATAAACCCGCAGGCCATCACCGCTGCGCCCGATACGTAGGTCGCCCGGATACCGCCGCGCCTTATGGTCCAGGCCGGTAGTGCGCCCGCCAGCCCCACCATCAACGCCAACAGGGAAAACCCGGCGCCAGCCTCGGACCAGCTCCAGGCATATTCCTCGATCATATAAGGCAATGCCACACCCAGGGAACTGAAGGTGGCCGCCGTGATAAAGAAGAAGAACAGGCTGGCGATACCGAACAGCCACCAGCGCGGGTCAGGGAGCAGAGAACAGGGAGCAGGCATGGCTCCGCATTATATCGAAAAATACGCCAGGGCAGGCCGGCGCCGGAATGACGAGCAGAAATTGCCCCCGTTCGTCATTCCGGGCCCTGCCTCGGGGGTCAGGGCAGGCTTGACCAGGAAGCCGACAGACAGGAAGGCTCCCGCCCCGGTGAGATGCGCGCCAGGTATTCGAGGAACACTTGTGCACAGGCTTTCCACGAGTATTGTCGGGCGTGTGCCGTGCAGGCCGCCGGGTCCAGCGCCAGCGCGGCCCGCGCGGCTTTGCCAAGGTCGTCATCGAGCACACCGGTGACGCCGTTCCTGACCACATCTATGGGGCCGGTGACCGGGTAGGCGGCGACGGGCAGGCCGCAAGCCATTGCCTCTAACAGCACAATGCCGAACGTATCGGTCAGGCTGGGAAAGACGAACACATCGGCGGCGGCAAGATGCCGGCTTAACTCGGCGCCGAATTTGAAGCCGGTAAACAACACTGCCGGGTATTGTTGTCGCAGTCGCTCCAGATCCGGGCCGTCACCGACAACCGCCTTGCTGCCCGGCAGGTCCAGTTGCAGGAAGGCTTCGATGTTTTTTTCCAACGCCACGCGCCCCATGTATAAAAAGATCGGGCGCGGGCCGTCCAGGAAGGACTTTGCAGCCGGTTTGAACAGCCTGGTATCGACGCCGCGAGAGACGACGACAATGTTGTCAAAACCTTTCCCCAGCAACTTGTTCCGTTGCGATTCCGTGGGCACAAAGGTGTGTCGCGCCGGCCCATGAAAGCGTCTCAGGTAAGTGTATGACCAGCGCACGGGCACCGGCGCGCGCAGACGGATATATTCGGGAAATTGCGTATGAAAGGATGTGGTGAACGGCAGCCCGTGGCTGAGGCAATAACTGCGCGCCGCATGTCCCAGCGGGCCTTCGGTGGCAACATGGATGGCCTGCGGGGCAAACTCCCGCAGTTTTTTGGCAATCCGCAGGCGCGGGAAGATAGCCAGCCTGATGCTGGGATAGCTGGGGCAGGGCATGGTCCTGAATTCCTCGGGGGCGATGTAACGCAGCTCATGCCCCAGCAACTCCAGTTGCCGCCCCAGGTTTTCATAAGTGACGGCGACACCGTTGACCTGGGGTTTCCAGGCATCGGTAACAATGGCGATTCTCATGGCTTGTCGCGTCCCGGCCAGGTCACGCCGGTCCCTGCCCGGCGCGTCTGCCTCGCAACTGCTCCCATGCCGATGAACATGCCGGAATTAAATGGCAACAGCGCTAGGCAACCCGGGCTTCGTGGGTCTTCAGGGTGGCAGTGGTCTCCGTCCAGAACAGCAACTCCAGGTTGCCGTCGTTTTTTTCGACCAGGGCGGTGCAGCTCTCCACCCAGTCCCCGCAGTTGCAGTAAATGATGTCGTCTATCTCGGAAATTTCAGCGCGGTGTATGTGCCCTGCAACCAGCCCGTCAACATTATGCTGTTTGGCGGTATATGCCAGCGCGGCCTCGAAATTGCTGATGTATTGCACCGCGTGTTTCACCTTTTGCTTGAGCACATTGGCGAGCGACCAGTAAGAAAAGCCCAGCTTGCGCCGAAAGAAATTGACCACCCGGTTCAGGCCCAGCAGCATTTCATAGAGGGAACTGCCGAGCAGCGAGAGTATTTTGGAATGCCTGATAAAACCGTCAAACTGGTCGCCGTGCAAGACTAAGAAGCGTTGCCCGTTGCGGGTCACATGCACGTATTCGTTGTGGATTTCCAGGTTGCCAAGCACGGTGGCATCAAAATCTCGCAGCAATTCGTCATGGTTGCCGGGCACATAAATGATTTTGGTGCCATATTTGGCCTTGCCCAGCAGCGTCCTGATGACGTCATTATGCACCTGCGGCCAGTGAATCTTCTTCTTCATCTGCCAGATGTCGATGATGTCCCCGACCAAGTAAAGATAATCGCAGGTGGTGGAGCGCAAAAAGTCCAGCAGATAATCAGCGCTGCACCCGGAAAACCCCAGGTGCACATCCGAAATAAAAATACTCCGGTAATGAAGCGGACGAACCCGCTCTATATTCGAGATAGCTGTTGCCATTTGGGAAACAGATTTTCCCGAAAAAATGTGACAACTTGTGGAGATTTATATGAAAAAGATGTTAAGAGTTTGATGCGATTGTCATTTTTTTGTCATGTCGTTAGGGAAGCTTCTTTTCCTCATCTTGCTATGGCCTTATCCGACAAAGTTTCAACAAGCCGGTTTGCATGAGGTGAAAGCTCCATGACCTTATCGGGGTTCAGTTGGGCGAGAATGGCGAATGAATGATTCCCCTTATGGTCACCTCTATTAATTAGAGGTGACCGTGCAGCACAGGGATGTGCTGCCA
>JAPORZ010000021.1 GCA_026709915.1 Gammaproteobacteria bacterium | reverse complement strand
TAGCTGCCCGTAGGGTTGCGTCCACGGATGGACGCAATGAGGGAAATGAAAAATCATACTTTTTCATTTCCATCTCTGCTTATGTGCCACGGAGGGCATTTTCAGAGGTTCTCATAACGGGTACGGCGTACACATCTCCCACGATCCTGCTTGTCAGTTTACTGATAGATAAAATAATTTCCGTAGTTTTTACGTGAAATATTTTCTATTGATTAACTTGGTATCGCTCCTAGAATTTATCGAGAATGGGGTTTAAAAATTAATTTTTGCACTTCGATGAATTGAGTCAATCTCAGGCTGAACTATCGAAGCTGGCCCTCAGTTTCTCAAAAAATTATCATCAGGGGGATTGTATATGAAGGCGTTATTGAGTCCGCTGCTCTCGTTGGTAGCAATGGGGTTATTTTTGAGCGGCGCTGTTATTGCGGACGTAAATTCAAGCAAGAAGGTGTCCGTCTCAGGTGTTTCTTCCGGGGCCTATATGGCAGTGCAGTTGCAGGTAGCTTATTCCGAAACGTTTATGGGAGTTGGCTCTGTCGCAGGAGGGCCTTATTTTTGTGCTGAGAACATGACAGATATCACCGCCATTAAACTGAAGTGCATGGGTGGCGCTGCTATCGTGCCAGATAATTACGAACCATATAGGGATAAGGCTATTCAGCTATCCAAAGACGGCAAGATTGATGATGTCTCCAATCTGAAACAAACCAAAGTGTTCATCTTTAACTCTGCTACGGATCAAGTTATAAATCCTGGATTAGGCTACCTGTCAGTTCTATTTTTTCAATATTTTTCAGCCAATCCGTCCTCTAATGTTCTCGCCTGGAACGCGATTCCTGGATACTTCGATTACGCGATTGCACATGGGTTGCCGACCAAACTGGAGAAATTTGATGCGTATATAGATTATGCCGATCAAGGGACTCCATGCGCGCCTGCTAATTCTCAAAACTACCCTTGGTTCCCCAATGAACTGTACCGTGGAAATGATCCATGGTTGTATCACTGCCCTTATCCCAATGAATATACTCCAGTTAAAGGTGGATACTCCATGGCGCAAGATATTTTGGGCCACATATACGGAAACATTAAAGATGCTGTTGAACCATCCGGGGAAATTACTTCGTATGAACAACTGCAATTTGTAGATAACCCGGAAATAAAGACGGTCGATGATTTACACAAACATGGCATAGGTGAGACGCTTTATGTTTATACACCGAGTGTTTGTAAGAGCAATCCTGACCAGTGCGACAAGTTGCACGTTGCGCTTCATGGTTGCCAACAATTCCCTGAATGGACATTTACAGGCAAAGTCGGCAGCCCAAAGGCAGGCGAAAAAATACAGTTCGATGACCTGTTTTATAACGGACCGTTTAATGGAGTTGCAGAAGCTAATGGGATAATCGTTTTATATCCTCAAGCATACAACATTGGGACCGGCCAAGATGACATAAATCCATATGGCTGCTGGGAATTCTGGCCTTTCTACGAAGAAGATAAAGAAAACTATTACACCCAGGAGGGGACTGAAATGCGCATGATAAAAGCGATGGTTGATCATTTTAGTAGTGGGGATTGAGCTATGAAAAAAATACTGGGGTTCCTTTTTTCGGTTAGTTTTTTCTCACCGCCTGTTACATCAGTAGCTCTGGCAGATGGCTTGCTGGAAGAGGTGGTGGTAACGGCGCGTAAACGGGAAGAGAGCATCATGGATGCGCCGCTTTCAGTCAGTGCACTCTCTGCATCGGAACTGGCCCGTTTTCAGGTTGATGACTTGGGTGATATACAGAATATCGTTCCCAACCTGAGCCTGAACATGGGTGACGCGGCAAACGCTATCATTTATATTCGCGGTGTGGGACAGCGAGATTCTCTGTCTTTTGCAGATCCGGGGGTTGGAGTCTATCTTGACGATGTCTATATGGGCCGCGCACAGGGTTCGTTTCTGGACGTGATCGATGTCGAGCGAATCGAGGTATTACGAGGGCCACAGGGGACTTTGTATGGGCGCAATACGATCGGAGGGGCCATTAAATATGTGTCGGCGGGACCGACGGATACCCCGTTCCTTGAGGGCGAAGCCTCGATTGGGAATTACAGTGAATATATGCTAAAAGCGACCTGGAGCGGCCCGCTCAGCGCCGACGGAAGCCTGCTTGGACGCCTCTCCCTTGCGCATGTGGCACACGACGGTTATAACGACAATACCTTTGCTGGAGCCGTAGCAGGTAACGGCACCGACGGTGACAAACGAACGTTCGCGGGACGTCTGCACCTGCAGTACCTCCCGACTGATGACCTGAGCTTCGACTTGACCCTCGACCGGTCGGTCAATGACCCTGAACGTTCCATTACCCCTGCCAGGGTAACCCCCGGGCCGACGCTGGTTCAAAATACCGCAGGTTATCAGGCAACAGGCGACCCCTTCGAGATCGAAGCAGATTTCAATGACGTAGAGCGGCTGAAAGTGGAAGGCATAGGGCTTACCGTGGATTATCAGGCTGCAGATGCTGTCAGCTTGAAATCCATTACTTCGTTCAGACAGCTTGAACATGAAACGAATATCGACCTTGACGGTACCGGGTTCAATATTTTCGGGGTCTTCGTTGACCAGGATCAGGAACAATTCAGCCAGGAGTTACAGTTGTCTTATGACGCAGGGGGCGCGCTCAAGGCCTTGGCGGGCGCCTACTATTTTTCCGAGGATGATATAACGCCGGACGGTATTAACAATAGCGAACCCGTCGATTTCACAGGCGGGGCGGGGCTGTTCTTTTCACCTTATGAAACGGTCAGCGAAAATGACCAGTCTGTGGAAGCGGTTGCCGTTTTTGGTGAAGCATCCTGGTTTATCACAGCCGCGTTGGAGCTTACTGTCGGCGCGCGCTACACGCACGAGTCGAAGGAACTGAAACGCAGGGCGTGTCAGGCCCTCGGGGCGCCTTTGTCCAGTATAGACGAATGCAACCCTCCCCTGAACTCCACCAATCCGTTTGCACTTAATCTCGATCTGAATGAGGATTTCAGCAAGGTTACGCCGAAAGCCGGTATCAGCTACAGGTTTAACGATGTCAGCATGGCTTACTTCACTTATGCGCGGGGTTTCAAGAGCGGCGGGTTTGACGGCCGCATCGGATACAACGGCGCCAGTGACGGCGGTGCAGTCAATACTCAGGCGTTGCCATATAATCCTGAAATTGCGGATACCTATGAAATTGGCTGGAAATCCAGCCTTGCAGATGGGCGGCTGCGCCTCAGCGCAGCTGCGTTTTATAATGATTACCAGGACTTGCAGCTAAGCAGTTTTTCGGCAACCTCCACAGGAGGTTTTGCGACCGTGTTCACGAACGCAGGCAAGGCAGAAAACTGGGGGCTGGAAGCGGAGCTGCTTGCCAACCCGGCGCCGAATTTTCTGGTAAGCCTGAACGTCGGTTACCTCGAGGCTGAGTACAAAGAATTTATCAACAGCGCCAACCAGAACGTGAGTGATGCTTTGACCCCTATCAACTCGCCCGAACTAACGGGTAACCTGGGCTTTCAGTACCGACATCCTCTGGGTTTTGCATATTTACTTCTGGGCGCCGACATCAGTTACAGATCGGATTATTTTGTCGATATCAACAACCTGGAAGCCCTGTGGCAGGATGATTTTACCCTTGTCAACGCATCTATCGGCCTGGAAGCTGAAAATGGCAAGTGGGATGTGTCTTTCGGTGTGAAGAACCTGACTGATGAGGAATACATTACCCACGGTTTTGACCTGACGGCGTTTCCAGGTGTAGGCTTGGCATACTATGGTCAACCCCTGACCTACCGGTTTCAGGCACGCTACCGGTTTTTCTAGAACATTACACCAGTATACGGAGATCCGGTCCGTGGGCTTTCCATGCATCATCGCTACGGGAAAATATGTTCCCAAACGACTGGTTACCAATCGAGAGATGGAAACATTGGTTGGTCAACCCGTTGATGAGTGGCTGCAAAGAAATGTTGGCATCAAACAGCGCTATTTTATCGAAGAGGATCAAACGACGTCCGATCTTGTGGTAGAAGCAGTGAAGATTGCTTTAGATCGGGCAGGACTTTCTGCAAATCAAATGGACTTGTTGATTTGCTCGACTGACACGCCCGATTGGTTCTCGCCAGCAACGGCCTGTGCAACTCTGTCAAAACTCGGAGCCAACAACATACCTGGATTCGACATAAACAGCGCTTGCTCTGGCTGGGTAAATGCCTTGGACCTTGCTGCGCGCCGCATAGTGACTGATAACTCGATTCGGTATATTGTGGTTGCCGGAGCCTACGCCATGTCCAGGTTTCTGGATATGCGAGACAAATATACAGCGACTTTATTTGCTGATGGCGCCGGCGCGGTTATTTTGTCGAGGGCAGACAAACAACATTGGCTGGGTTCGAGTTTCAAGTCATTTAATGAGAACTATGATGCGCTGGGGATATTTTATGGCGGCGCGAACTGCCCGGCAACCAGTGAAAATATAGCAAGTTTCGGCACCCCCGCAGTGAAATTTGCCAAAAAGATACCCGCGGAATTTAACCGCGTACACTGGCCGGCGTTAATAGATAGGACTTGTGAGCAAGCGGGTGTTTCCCCGGAACAGGTGGACCATTTTTATTTCACTCAGCTAAACCTGCATACGATTAGACATGTAATGCGCGATATGCGTCAACCATTAGCCAAAGCTCATTACATCATGGACAAATACGGTTACACCGGGTCTGCCTGTCTGCCAATGACTCTGGATGATGCCATAGAACAGGGTATTGGCCCCAAGTCTGGAGACCTGCTTCTCTTTACTGCCAGCGGTGGCGGCATCACTATGGCCTCATCCTTGTGGAAATGGCTGTAATTTGATCGTTTGTATTGCACGGTACTCCGGTGGAAGTTTTCGGCGCCACTCTGACAGACCTCGCTGCGCGTCGGGCGATTTATTCGCCGCAGCGGACTGCGTTTGTTGACTTTCAGGGCGGCAAACGTTTTGAATACAGTTATCGGCATTTCGATGAGAGAGCAAGCAGGCTTGCGGGATTCCTGAACGAGGTGGGTGTTGGCCCGGGAGACCGGGTGGGGATTTTGGCAGATAATGGGATAGAGCATCTGGAATGTTGTTTCGCAAGTTGGAAAGTCGGCGCGATTCACGTCCCGCTTAATTGGCGATCCAGCGCTTCTGAATTATTGCACTTGCTTCAAATCACCACCCCGAAAGTCATAATTATCCAGGAGCGATTCAAAGACTTGCTGCATAGGGCATCAACGGCTTTGAAATCGTCTCAAAAGATGCGAATCCTGACAATCGGAGGCAGCAAAGAGTATGAGTATGACGCTATCATCGCCGGTACGTCAGTAATCCCCCCGAGGGCGGTTACAGTTAAAACAAATCCAAGGGATACCGCTGTCATCTTGTTCACCGGCGGCACCACGGGGCGCCCGAAAGCGGTGTGTATCAGCCATGAGAACATTGCCTGGAATACACTGAATACCACTATTCACGACCTCGAGGAAGATGACAGATTTTTGAATGTGCTGCCGCTGTTTCATACAGGCGGGCTTCTGGTATACACGGTACCGCTATTTATCCTGGGCGGCACTACCGTATTGTTGAGGAGTTTTGATGCACATGTAACCTTGAAAAAATTAGACGAAGAAAAGATAACGGTATTTCTATCGGTGCCAACAATTTATCGCTTGCTTTTGGAGTGTGCCGATTGGGGCAGGGCCAAGCTGAATCACTTACGGTTTTGTACCTCCGGAGGGGCTGCTCTGCCGCTGGATCTGATAAGGCGTTACGAAGAAGAAAAAGGGGTCTGTTTCAAGCAAGGTTTCGGCATGACGGAATTTGGGCCCGGAGTATTTGCTTTGTCTCCTCAGGACGCGCAACGCAAGGCAGGCTCCATTGGCAGACCAAATTTTTTCGTCCAGGTACGGATAGATAATGAAGGCCGGGAATGTAAGGCTGGCCAGGAAGGTGAATTATTTCTGCAAGGGCCATCCTGCTGCAGCGGTTACTTTACTCCTGAGAGCGGAAGGTTCGAAGCAGTCGATGAGAACGGCTGGTTTCATACAGGTGATATAGCCGTCCATGATGAAGAAGGATTTTATTATATTGTGGGACGCAAGAAAGATATGTATATCAGTGGCGGCGAGAATGTCTATCCGCACGAAATTGAAGACATCGCACTGGGTTATGAAGGTGTACGATACTGTGCCGTGATTGGTCTCCCTGATAAACAATGGGGCGAGGCCGGTCACTTGGCGCTTGTGCCGGAAAATCTCACGAAGAACTTCGACATTGACGGTCTATTAGACTGGCTACGGCAGCGGCTGGCGCACTATAAAGTACCCAGGCAGATTCATGTTCTGCCGTCTTTGCCCCTGTCTGCTGCGGGGAAAGTCATGAAACAGGAATTGAAACGCAAGCTCTGGGAGATGCAAACTGATGCCGACGGCGAGAATTATTAGCACGCCACGTATAACCGTCAACACCCTGACTTGCGGCGACCCGGCAGCCGAGGTGATCCTGTTTATTCACGGCAACCTCTCCTCATCCGTTTTCTGGGAGCAGACGATGGCGGTGTTAGGGGATGATTTTTTCTGCGTTGCGCCCGACCTTCGAGGGTTCGGCGCAACGGAACCTTTGAAAATAGATGCGACCCTGGGCCTCAACGATATGGCGGAAGACATTCTTGCCTTGATCGCCGCACTTAAAATATCTCGTTTTCACCTTGTTGGACATAGTATGGGCGGCGGCGTGGCAATGAAGATGTTGTTGTTGCGTCCGGACATTCTCCACAGTGTAACCTTGGTAAACACTATTTCGCCCTATGGCTACGCCGGATCGGTCGATGAGTGGGGAACCCCTTGTCACCCCGATGGCTCCCCCGGAGGCGCCGGGTATGTCGATGCCGAATTTATTCGGCGCCTGACCGAAGGGGACCGTAGCAAGGAACATGCCCTGTCGCCTCGTAACGTTCTTGAGCGATTATACTTCAGGCCTCCCTTTGTTCCCGACAATATTGATCAGTTAGTCGATGCAGTGCTTGCTACCCATGTCGGTGATGACTGGTATCCGGGAAACGCGGTTGCATCACCTTTTTGGCAGGGTTTAGCTCCAGGGGAACGCGGTGTCGTCAATGCGTTTTCCGCTCGTTATTTTGATGCCTCAGAGATAGCAAGCATCCAACCCAAGCCCCCTCTCCTCTGGATACGCGGTGTTGATGACTTGATAATCCGTAATGAGGACGAACTGCAACAGGAGGAAACAAGCCCGGGAGGAAGTAATTCACGTCCTGCACAACCCATGCTGAGACAAATTCGCCGTGTTCTTGAAGGCTACCGCAGCAAAGGTGGCGTTTTTAAGGAGCAGGGCATTGCGGATGCGGGACACACCCCCTTTCTGGAGAAACCCGCAGAATTCAATCAAGCGCTTGTGAATTTTCTGTCATCAATCCGGCAAACCAGTGATTAAACCCGTATCTCCTGTTGTCGCGCCAGCAAACCCTGTGTCAGGCTCAACAGGTTGTTGAGCGTTCTGCCGAAATGGCTGATAAGTAATTCTTCCAATACGCTGCTCGTCAAAATATACGTTGTTCTGAGGTCACAGTTGCTTTTTTGTTTTACCAACATGCCACGACTGACTGCCAGAGAGACTCGTTTCTCCTTCGTTCTGCCCGAACCGGTGCGCATACACTGACACACTTCACTGGTGGTCAGTCGTTGTCCTCTCCAACAAGCCAGCAGGCAATAGGTAAAAGGATACCAATATTCCTCAGTATGAAACCTTTTGCTGAAGGTGTTATTCCAGTCATTGGTGTAGCCAATCAAAAACTCCGCCCAAGGCAACAGGTAATTTTTATCAACGTGTTCACCATCACTTAAAACTCCATCCAGCAGGGGTTGGGGATTGGATGCCAGCAATCGTGCATCATCCAGAAATTGAATAGCTCTTCCCAGGCTGTTACTGAAATGTTTGCGTCCTCCCAACAACATTTCAGTGGTTGGCTCAAGATAGGTTCTGCGTAAGTCCGTCTGGTTTTTTATCTTGATGAAAAAGTGTTCTGTGATGAGTTTTTTGAGACGATTTTCCCGAGTTTTGGAGGACCCGGTTTTCATGGAGTCACATGCTTCGCTTACGCTGAGAGGGGTCTGACGCCAGTGGTAAACCAGCGTGATAGTAAACAGATACCAATATTCCTGAGAGAAGTAGTCCTTGCCGATATCGTCGAACCAGCTTTGTCCATAGCCTTCCATAGACTCGATCCATCTTGTCAGCAATTCCCGGTCCGGACCGAAAACAGGTTCAGGTGATGAGCCGAAATTCAGCATTTCTCATTGTTCTGTCTGGCCGTTTCTTACAGCATTGTGCCATAAGGTAACCTCTAAAAATACCCTCCGTGGAATTTTTAGAGGCGCCCTCAAGCCAGCAACGCCAGCGACAAGGCCGGCAGGAAACTCACCAGCAACAGCCCGATGAGCATCAGCAGCAGGAACGGTATCACACTTTTGCAGGCTTCCATGAAAGTCACCTTGAACGCGCCCATGGCGACGATCAGGTTCAACCCGAAGGGCGGGGTCAGGTAGCCGATCTCCAGGTTGACGATCATGACAATGCCGAAGTGCACCGGGTCTATGCCCAGGCCTTCGGCGATGGGTTTCAGGGTGGGCGCCAGTACCAGTATCGCCGAGCCAATGTCCATGATCGCGCCGCTCAGTAACAGAAACAGATTGACGCCCAACAAAAACCCGTACTGGTTGGCAACGTGTTCGCTGAACCAGGCCGCGGCGGCCATGGGCGCCTGCTCATAGGTGAGGAAGGTGTTGAGGCTGACGGCAAACATCAGCACCGGGAACAGCGACCCCAGCAAGCAGGTGGTGGCGGTAATAACCTCATGGGTGTGCGCCGGTTTCAGCTCACGGTGGATAAACAGCTCCACCACAAAGGCATAAACCACGGCAACGGCTGCGGATTCTGTCGCGGTAAAGTGGCCGCTGTAAATCCCGCCCAGTATCAGGATGGGCATAAACAAGGACCACACGCCTTGCTGCAACGCTGCCCACAGTTCGCGCAAGTCCAGGCTTTGTGCAGGTATGCGGCGATTGCACCAGAGCGCGTAACCACTCATCAGGGCCGTCAGCACCAGCGCCGGCAGAATACCTGCGATGAACAGGTCAGTGATGGAGGTGTGAGTCATTACCCCGTATAAAATCAGCGGGATACTGGGGGGTACCACGATGCCCAGCGTGCCGGCCGCGCACAGCGCGCCGAGTGAAAACGCTTTTGAATAGCCGGCCTTGAGCAGCGCCGGATACATAATGCCGCCCACCGCCAACAGCGTTACCGTGGACGAGCCGGAAATGGCGGCAAACAGCGCGCAGGACAACACCGTTGCCACCGCCAATCCGCCCGGGATCGGCGCACTGAGGGCCTTGACCAGACGCACCAGGCGTGCGGCCATGGACCCGCGCGTCATAATCTGGCCGGCAAGCAGGAACAGGGGAATGGACAGCAACAAATCCTTGTTCAAGGCATTCCAGGCATCCAGGATCACATAGTGCATAGGCTCTGCGCCGAACACCCGGTAAACGTAGAACGCCGCCACGCCCAGGATCACCATGAGATTCTGACGCAGCAGGATCAGCGCGCCGATCAGGACAACCAGCAGCAGGGTTTCAGTCATCGGCGCCGGAGTCAGGCTGGGCGCGTGACGGGTCGCGCAACGGGTCCGGGGGCGCCAACGTCGGCTTGCAGGCATAAATGGCATGGCGCAGGGCTACCAGCAAAAAAGCCAGTGGGATGACCGCCAGCAGCGGCCAGATGAGTACCGGCAACAGGGTTGAACGCTCGCCCAGTTGCACGGAATCCCAGGTGACTACGGCGCCAGCGCCGGCGGCAAGCAGACAGAATGCGCTCATCAAGCCATTCTGCAGGCGCACGATGACGGGATTCCAGCGTGCCGGCAACCAGTTATCGGCAAAGCGCGGGCGCAGGTGGTTACCACCCGCCGAGGCCAGCCCCAGGCCGAACATGACCACGACGATATTAGCGTAAACACCGGCCTGCCGCGCCCAGTGCAAACCCACGCCGGTGATTTCCCGGCTGAATACGTCAAGGAAAATGGCCGCAATCAACACCGCAAATGCGACGCTGGTAAGCACCCGTTCCACCCGCCCCAGAGTGTGCAAAAATCGTTCCGCCATATTCCGCCAAAGGTTTCTATAAAGTTTTATTGATGATATAACAAAAGGACATTTAACTCCCATCAATAACCGGAATGCCATTGTCTCAACGCACACTGATAATTCTGTGCCTGATAGTCACTGTCAATGCGGCAGGTTGCAGCGGCGACCAGGACCCGCGCGTGCAGGTGAGAGTGACCTCGCTGGGCGTACCGGGCACCCCCTGGCATGATTTCTGGTTGCGCTTTGCGGCGGCGCTGGAGCAGCATGACAAGGCCGCTGAGATCGACCTGGACCTGTTTATTGCCGGTGAGCTAGGCAGTGAGGAGAGCGCGTTGGCGAACCTGCGCCGCGGGCGCATACAGATCGGCGGTTTCGCCTTGCAGGGCGTTGCTACCCTGGTCCCGGAACTGAACGTATTGCTGGCGCCGTACCTGTTCGATTCCCGTGAGCAGGCGGCCTACGTGATGGATCATTACCTGTCCGATGCCTACGCCAGGCTGTTTGCGGAAAAAGGGCTGACGCTGGTTCAATGGTCGGAAGTGGGCTGGTTCTACATTTACGCAAAAAAACCGTTGCTGACGCCGGCCGCAAGCACAGGCATCGCCATGCGCGCCTCCAATGCCTTGGGCTCGCGTTATTTTGCCGAGGCCATCGGCGCCGATCTCATTCCCTTGAGTTTTGCCGAAGTTATCCCGGCTCTGCAGACCAACCTGATCGAAAGCGGCCAGACCGGCGTCGGCATGTACACCCTGGCCGGCATAGCCAGGGCCGCGCCGCACCTGATACTGACCCGGCACGCATTCGACATGGGGCCGATCCTGGCCAACAAGCGCTGGTACGACGGCTTGTCCGACCGGCAGCGGCGGCTGATTTTTGACAGCATCGAAAGCGCCGCAGTGAACAGGACGCTGATACGCGCGGCGCTGGACGACTACTTCCGCAACGCCCTGCCGGCCATGAACGTAACGGTGCATGAACTGACCGAGGCGCAACAGGCACAATGGCGCGCAGTGTCACTACCCACTCACCAAAAGCTGCTGCACGATACCGGCGGTCAGGCCGCACACATTTATGCGCTGGTGCAACGGGGCAAGGCCGAATTCAGCACAGCGACAGCTGCCCGCAGGGTTGCGCCCATGGAGGGGCGCAATGAGTGACGAGCGGGGGCTGCTTCGTTTTTCCTCAGCAAAATGAAAGTATGATCTTGCCCCGTGTACCCACAAGCACCGATAAACAGGTATGATGTAGAGATGATGATGAGGTTACATGTCAAATAACGTCAACGCCATCGACGCCGTCGTCAATATCTGGACGGAGGAAGCGCTGGCGCACCGTCCCGGCTGGCGCGACGAGTTCTTTGCCGGCAAGATGAAGGCGCAGCGCGGCCTGATGCAGGGTTTGTCGCTGGAACAGATGATTGAGCTGATGCAGGAGGCCGGCATCGGGCATGGTTTCCTGATCGCCGCCAAGTCCGGCCGGCCCGGGTTGCCGGGGTGTTACCATCTGCCACCGGCGATCGTCGCTAAGGCCGTGGACAAATATCCCGAACATTTCTCCGGACTGCTGGGCATCGACCCGTTCATGGGCATGAGTGGGGTCAGGCAACTGGAAGACGCGGTGCGTAATATGGGCTTTATCGGCGCACACCTGTACCCGCACTGGTTTGAACTGGCGCCCGATCATGCCAAATACTATCCCTTCTATGCCAAGTGTTGCGAACTGGATATCCCGATACAGCTACAGGTCGGGCAATCCATGATCTACTCGAAAGAGTTTCCCTGCAAAAGCGTGGGACAACCCATCCGCCTGGATCCGGTGGCCTGTGACTTCCCGGCCCTGCGGCTGGTTGGCATTCATGTGGGTATCCCGTGGGCAGACGAGATGATCGCCATGGCCTGGAAGCACGAGCATGTCTATATCGGCGCCGATGCCCACAGTCCGAAATACTGGCCGGCGAGCTTCGTCAACTACATCAACAGCTACGGTCAGGACAAGGTGATCTTCGGCACTGACTTTCCGGTGCTCAATTTCAAGCGCACCCGGCAGGAGATTGACGCGCTGGGATTAAAACCGGCAGTGCTGCAAAAATTTCTGCGCGACAACGTGCGTCGCATCTACCGGCTCGACTGACCCGCAGGCGGGACAAATCCGGCGTGATCTTCGCAGCAACCGGCGAGCTATGCGGGCTATGAATCTGGCGTCCATCCTGCAGTGCCACGCGCACAGCCATGGCGATAAAACGGCCATTGAATTTGGCGCGGCGCGGCTCAGTTATCTGACGCTGTGGCAATGCCTGCAAGGCTATGCCGCGTGTCTGCATGAGCATGGCATCGGGCCGGGTGACCGGGTGGGCCTGGCCCTGAAAGAACATCCCCGGCACCTGATCCTGCATTACGCCCTGGCGCGTCTGGGCGCGGTCATCCTGCCCATCGATCAGCGCTGGACGATAGCTGAGAAAACCGCCGCGGCAACCACTTTCAAGGCAAAACTGCTCATTGTGGAAGAGGACGCCAACATGCCGGAGGGGACGGAATGCCTGACGTTAGACCAGGTTCACCAGGACGCCGACCCCGGCTGCCTGCCGCCGCTGCCGGATGGCCCCGACCTGACCCTGCTTATTTCGCTATCATCCGGCACCACGGGCCGGCCCAAGGGCGCGCTGGTGACCCATGAGCAGATGTACCAGCGCTTTGTCAGCCAGTGGGTAAGCATCGGTTTTAATTCGCAGGATCGGTTTATCGGCTTGACGCCGCTTTATTTCGGCGCCGGGCGCTCTTTTGCCATGTCCTTTCTGGCGGCCGGCGCCACGGTGATACTCGACCCACCCCCCCACAAGCCTGAAGAACTGGTCAGGGCAATCAACGCCGCCCGCGCCACGGCGACCTTCCTGGTGCCGACGCAATTACGCCAGCTGCTCCCTCTGCACCGGGATGGGTTGGTGCTGCCGCACCTGCACAAGTTGCTGGTCAGCGGCGCCGCGCTGCACCCCCCGGAAGCAACCGCGATGCGCAGCAAAGTCAGCCCCGGGCTGGTCGGCTACTACGCCTCCAGCGAAGGCGGCGGCATCTCCGTCTTGACGGCGGCGGAATTCGATGATTACGCACACACAGCCGGCCGCCCCACCTTCAGGACCGAAGTCCAGGTCGTGGATAACCAGGACCGACCCGTAGCAGCCGGGGAAACCGGCCGCCTGCGCTACCGCGGCCCGGGCGTCGCCGCACGCTTCATCGACGCCGACGGCACGGAGCAAACGACCGGCCCGCAAGACTGGTTCTACCCTGGCGACCTGGCCGCAAAACTGGAGCACGGACACATCATCCTGCGCGGGCGCGACAAAGACGTGATCAACCGCGGCGGCGTCAACATCTACCCGGCCGAAATCGAGGCCGTGCTGGTGCAACTACCGGCTATCAGGGAAGCGGCTGTCGTTGGCGAACCTTCGGAAAAATTCGGGGAGTCCGTCACCGCGTTCATCGCTACGAGCGACGGCCTCCACAAAAACGTCTTAGATGAGCATTGCCGAAAACAACTGGCGCCCTACAAGATCCCCGCCCGTTATGTGGCGCTTGATGAGTTGCCGAAAACATCCTCAGACAAATTGGACAAACCCGCACTATCGGAACAACTCACAGCGAATTTGAAGACCTGATGTTACTGGTTGGCAGACCAACCACGAGTATTTCATCAAAAGACGAAATCTTCCGGTTGGGACTGAATCAGTTCAGTCATTCGTTCGTTCTTTTGCAATGGACATGTTACACCTGTTTACCATCCAAGGTTGATGGCGGCCTCAGCATCAGGGAAGTCGGGGTATCCGATAAGCACCGTTATCGGCACCAGTCCGGCAGCACGGGGGGCATTCCATTTGCGCCGTCGTTG
>JAPORZ010000081.1 GCA_026709915.1 Gammaproteobacteria bacterium | reverse complement strand
AGACCTGAAACAACGCGGCTTCAACTTTGTCGGTCCCACCATTATCTACGCCCACATGCAAGCCACCGGCATGGTCAACGACCACACCACAGACTGCTTTCGCCATGCAGAGTTACAGGATGTCGGGTCATCTGCGACCGCTACAGTGGCACTCTCATCTCCGGGCGCAAAATCCACCCCCCGAGATAGAGCCGGCGACGCCCCCGGCGGGTTTTCGTGGCAAGCATTCAGCGAGAAGAAAAAAAGATGACCTCGCTGTTCTTTTCCGCGCGCCATTACCCTTGAACCTGCTTTCCGGCATCAGCTTTCGCTCTTCCGAAGACAAGCAAACATTTGAAAACAGCGCCAGGGACTTTTCCAATGTCGATCTGTCCTCAAGCCAGGAACCACGGCAGCACCTCGAAACCCCTTAAGGAAAAACGTTCGTTGCCGCCATGGACGAGCAGGCCGCCAGTGTTGGGGTTAGTCGGCAGGGACGTCCACCACTGCAAGCCGAGCACTGCGTCGGCCGGCACGGTTTCGCCGGACTTTACCTCCACCGGGAGGATGCGTTCGCCCAGGTCAATCAGGGTGTCTATCTCGTGGCCAGTTGCGTCGCGCCAGAAAAAGAGGGGGGGATCGCGGCGCTGGTTGATAAAACTTTTTATAATTTCACTTATCACATAAGACTCAAAAATGGCGCCCCGCAGTGGGTGCCCGGCCAATATTTCAGCGTCTGTGATGCCCAGCAGGTAACAGGTCAAACCGCTGTCGAGAAAGTGCAGGCGCGGGCGTTTACGCAACCGTTTCCTGTAGTTTATATAATGAGGTGGCAGCGTGATTGCGAGATAACCGATCTCCAGGGCATTCAGCCAACGCCGGGCGGTTTGTTGCGTGACCCCCACATCACTCGCCAGCCGGGTGAGGTTGAGCTCCTGGGCGGTATTTGCGGCGGCAAGCCTCACAAAGTTCTCAAACGCACGCGTGTCCGAAACGTCCAACACGGCGCGCACATCGCGTTCGACGTAGGTGCGAAAGTAATCCGCCAACCATGCGCGCGCCGGAACCCCGGTGTCATGGACACGCGGATAAAAGCCTTTGAACAGGGTTCGCCAGCGGTCCAGGCCCGGCGTTGATTGTGAGTCGGTCAGTTGTGCAGGGTCGAACAGTGCCCGGCCGGTCAATTCGGCTATCGAGAGTGGATAAAGGCGCAACAGGGCGGTGCGTCCGGCCAGGGTTTGTGACACTGATTTCATCAACAGCAGGTTTTGCGAACCGGTAAGGATAAACCTGCCGGGGGTCGGGTCTTCGTCAACCAGCCCCTGTATGTAGGAAAGCAAATCGGGGGCGCGCTGAACTTCGTCCAGGATGATTTTGGAACCGCCGGAGAGAAAACCGCGCGGATCCTCAATAGCCCTGGAACGAACATCCGGCGCCTCAAGCGAAAAATAACTGTATTCGGGGAACAGAGCCCGTACCAGGGTTGTTTTGCCGGATTGCCGCGGTCCCGTCAGCGTCACTACGGGATTTTGTGCAGCTGCGAGGCGCAGGGCTTTTGAGATATGGCGGGGGAACATGACATGAGGATAGCTTACAATCTGTATTCATGTCAAATTGATGATCGGATCATGGAACTGACATGCCTAATAATGGTTGAGCTTTATTATCCTTGCAATTCGTAATTGATTATTTCAAAATACAAGGATGATTGAACGAAGGGCCAAGCAACAGGTAAGCGCGGCGCTGGGGCGTCAGGCGGCGGTGGCGTTGCTCGGACCGCGCCAGGTTGGCAAGACTACGCTGGCTTATGAGTTAGCGGGGGGAAGGGAGGCCTTGTACCTGGACCTGGAAGACAGCAATGATCGGCAGAAGCTGTCTGAACCGGCATTGTTCCTGGAGCAGTATGAAGACAAGCTGGTTGTCCTTGATGAGATTCACCGCGCACCTGAAATTTTTCAGAGTTTACGCGGGATTATTGATAAGGGTCGCCGCAAGGGCAAACGCACGGGGCGCTTTTTGATCCTCGGCTCGGCATCCGTTGACCTGTTAAGACAGTCCGGTGAGACCTTGGCAGGGCGCATTGAGTATGTCGATTTGCACCCGTTGGATAGTACAGAAGTCGGAACAGCTGCTAATGGCATGAACCGCCTCTGGATAAGAGGCGGGTTTCCGGACAGCTACCTGGCAAAAACGGACAGTGACAGCTTCAGGTTGAGAAAAAACTTTATCCGCACTTATCTGGAGCGCGACGTTGCCCAATTCGGACCTCGCATCCCCGCCGAAACTCTGGAAAGACTATGGAAAATGTTGTCGCACGCGCAGGGTACGTTATTGAATGCTTCCAATCTGGCTTCAGCCTTGTCCCTGTCGGCGCCCACTGTCGCCAAGTATATTGATTTGCTGGTTGACCTGTTATTGGTGCGTAGATTGCGACCATTTCATGCCAATGTCAAAAAACGTCTGGTCAAATCGCCCAAGGTGTACGTGAGAGACAGTGGACTGTTACACGCCTTGCTCGAGATACAGAATTACAATCAACTCGCAGGACATCCCGTCGCAGGCGCAAGCTGGGAAGGATTTGTGATAGAGAATCTGTTATCGGTACTTGAATACGACGCCCTCGCCAGCTTTTACCGCACCGCGGCAGGAGCTGAAGTGGATCTGGTACTGGAGTTTCCGGGAATTTCTCAAATATGGGCCATAGAAATCAAGAGATCATTGTCTGCAAAGTTGCAAAAGGGTTTCTACCACGCCTGCGAAGATATACAACCCCACAAATGTTTTGTGGTTTATGCCGGTGCCGACAGGTATCCGGTTGCAGAAGGTGTGGAAGCCATAGGCTTGGCTGAGCTGGCAGCGGCACTTTGCTCGGTGAACGGCCGATAGGATAAACGACCTTATTATTCGTCCATCAGATACAGTTTACCGGTGTCGGGGCCTCGATACACCCGCCTTGGCGCTCTTTCCGTTTAACTCCGATCGGTTCAGAGCTAACCAGCACCAATATTAGTCCGAGAATCGGGTCGTATATTGTTGTACTCGTGCTGTTCGTGCTCGTACTCGCCTTTGACGTGAATGGTGCCCGGTAGTATACTGGATCCACGTCAAAAGTTTACGAAAGCATTTTTTAACCCACTCAAAAGCCTCGTATTTGCATGGATTCCAGCACCCGTCAGGCGCTAACGAGGATTGCTGAAACAGGAATGATATGAAGCCGAGTTATTTTCTATATGCGACAAGAAGAGGAAACTCATAATGGCCAATAATGAAAAAACGATTCGTAGTGTAATAACACCTAATGATCAATTTCTTCGGACGGTCTTCAGCAATTCCAAAGCATATTTCATTGACATTTATCAGCGGGAGTATAAATGGACTCCCGAAAATGTCGAAACTCTCTTACGGGACATTGAAGCTCGCTTTTCTACCGGCACACGCGATCAATCTGACCCGAAAAAGATACAAGCTGCGGTTCAGGAACATTTCGAGCCATATTTTCTAAATACGTATCTGACTCATAGTACGGCCAACAACATTTTCATTGTTGATGGGCAGCAACGGCTTACCACATTCCTCCTGATTCTGGTTAGGTTATATCAGATACTGAAAGCCTTTGAGAATGGAAAAGATCACGAAGAAGATAACCCATATTTTGAGCAAAAGACATTCAGCAGCAATGTACTTGAAAAGCTGATCTTCGAGACTGATGATTTCGGTGATGCCGATCGATTTAAGATATTCAATGAAAACCGAGAACAAACATTTCGTCAAATTGTTGAAGACGAACAGATTATACCAATGGACGAAACCCAAAAGAGGATGAGTGAAAACTTCAAGACAATTCGTGACTATTTTCAGGGGTTTCTTGTCAGGAAAGATAATCCTGAGCTTTATGACATAACTAAAATTACCTACTACATTACTTATCTCTTGGACCGCATTTCAATTGTTGAGATCAAGATCGAGAAACAACAGAATGTTGCTACCATTTTCGAGGTGGTGAATGATCGTGGTCTCGGGCTTAAACCATACGAAATCCTCAAAGGAAAGTTAATTGGCAATCTACCGCCTGATATGAAAGAAAAAGCTAACAAAGTCTGGACACGACTTCAAGACGAATACTTCAACGCAGAAAACAATAGCACAGAATCGAAATTAGATTTGGATTATTTTTTCAGCACATTCTTTCGAGCCAAATTTGCTGGGTCGGAGGATGATTATGAGAAATTTGATCGTTCGCGCGACTACCACTACGAAGTATACCATAATCAAGAAATTGGTAATTACTTCAAAGACTTCAAAGACCCCGAATCTCTGAATGATCGGATCGTTAGAGATATAAAGTATTACGCCGAATTATATCTTAAGCTCCGCACTAGCTACCAGAATGAATTTTTGATATACAACAAGCTTCTCGACCAGAACCAACAGTACCTCCTGATCTTATCTTGCATAACCTCCGAGGATGGTGACGAGGAAGAGAAAATCACGGCTGTCGCTCGTAAATTCGAACAGTTTCATGCCATTATGCGTTTCCTCAACGTATACGACAGTAATGAGTTTCAGAGAATGCTCTACCCAATAAATAGAGATATTAGAGACCGGTCAATTAAGGACGCCGAAGCCGTGTTTGACAAAGCATTGATTCAGAAGTTGGAGGAAAAAGAGGTTATACGTGAGGGGGAGATAAAAAAGGTTTCAGGTCTATTCAGATATGAGCGCTTCCAAAGAGCCGAAAACCGTTGGACGAATTTCAGCAAGTACGTGCTTATGCGTATTGATCGGTATCTCTATTCACTGCTGGATAAACCATCTTATGCCAGTGATGGTCTTGAGGAATTGGAGGACCGTTTCAATAAGAACACTCGACGCAGACATGGTATGCATTTAGAACACATATATGCCCACAATGATTCAAACAGGGCTCTATTTACTGACGATAGAGGATGGTTCGATGAACAGCGGTTTAATGACCTCAGGAACAGACTCGGTATGGTTCTGCTTTTGAAAGATAAACAAAATCTAAGCAGCGGTAATGAGGTATATACAGACAAGATAGAGACTTATAAAAAGAGCAACTTTCTCTGGAATGAGATGCTTGTTGGACATCTACCCAGTGTTGATATGGCGAAACTACCCGATGAATTAAAATACGAACCAATTCGGCCGGACAACGCTGGCGCTTTTCCAATAGATAAAGTGGATGATAGGCAACGACTACTTTTCAATGTCATCAAACAAATTTGGTGTGATTCTGTTCCATAATCAAACTAAGTAGGCCTTAGTTTCGGAGAATCATCTACAGTCGTCAATTAAACGTGGGTGATATGAGAATTATGAAAACAACTCTCAATATACATGACGCACTGCTGGACAGGGCAAAACGCCATGCGAAGAACACTGGTCAGCCGCTACGCGCAGTAGTAGAAGATGGTCTGCGCCAAGTGCTGGTTGCCCCTGTTTCATCCCATCAGTACCAGTTACCCGACTTAAGCGTTGGAGATATGAATGCGGCAGACCCGCTTGAGGTGTACCCCTGGCAGGATTTGTGCAGGATGATATACGAAAAATCTGAAACAGGATGATTGCGGTCGATACCAACCTGCTTGTTTACGCTCATCGCAGGGAGTCACGGTTCCATGAAACAGCATATAAAGTTATGCAGGGGCTGTCTGAAGGGGAGCGGTTCTGGGCAATACCATGGCCGTGCTGTTATGAATTTTTCAGCGTTGTGACAAACCGCCGGATATGGAAAGAGGCAGCCACACAACCGGCACGCGCCTGGGCGCAGCTCGAAGCGTGGACTTCTTCGCCGTCAAATCAATTGATTGGTGAGACTGGTGATTTCTTGAAAGTGTTGCATGGTTTCATTCAGCGTCCACGAGTGTACGGAGCGGTGGTACATGATGCCCGGGTTGCTGCGATCTGCGTTGCACATGGCGTGGAAATGCTGCTTACGCGAGATCGGGATTTTTCCTTATTTCCGGAACTTCCTACTCACGACCCGATTGACTCTCCCCAAGTTATCTGAATATTGGTATCGTCAATGATTGCCATCGGCAAAGGTGCCTTATTGTTGCAACAGCAGGTGTTGATACTCCCTACGCAACACGTTTTTCTGCACTTTGCCCATGGCATTACGGGGTAGCTCGTCCACAAACACGACTCGCTTGGGCGCTTTGTAGCCAGCCAGTTTTTGTTTGGTTGCGGCGATGATTGTGTCTTCTTGCGGGGATGCGTTGGGCCTGGGGACAAGCACTGCCACTACGGCTTCGCCGAAATCTGCGTGCGGGATGCCGATCACGGTTGCTTCGCTGACCCCATCCAAGCCGTTAAGTACCCTTTCCACCTCCGCGGGATACACGTTCAGACCGCCGCTGATGATTAAGTCCTTGCTGCGGCCGACGATGGATAGATAGCCGTCTTCATCGAGCACGCCCAGGTCGCCCGTGTTGAAGAAACCGTCCTGGGTGAAATCATCCTGGGTCTGTTCCGGCCGCCGCCAGTATTCCCGGAACACGTTCTCACCCCGGACCTGGATGTTGCCAATGGCGCCGGTGGGCAATGCCGCGCCTGCACAGTCGCAGATGCGTATTTCCACCCCGGGCAGGGGCAGTCCTACACTGCCGGGTTTGCGCGCCCCGCGCAGGGGGTTGGAGGTGTTCATATTGGTCTCGGTCATGCCGTAGCGTTCCAGGATGCGCTGGCCGGTACGGTCTTCGAACGCATGGAAGGTCGGCGCTGGCAGTGGCGCCGACCCTGATATGAACAGACGTATATGCGCGGCAGTCTCACGGGTGAAATCCTTGTTGCCGAGCAGACGGGTGTAGTAGGTGGGCACGCCCATCATGGTGGTACAGTCGGGCAGCAGTGCAACCACCTTTTCAGTATTGAACGCCGGCAGCCAGCGCATGGCGCCGCCGCTCAGCAGGACACAGCCCAAGGCCACGAACAGGCCGTGAATATGATAGATGGGCAGCGCGTGCAGCAGGATGTCATCCTCGGTAAAACCCCACGCCTGCACCAGGGCGCGGGCGCCGACGTACAGGTTGTTGTGGGTCAGGACGATGCCTTTGGGTTTGCCCGTGGTGCCGGATGAATAGAGCAGGGTCGCCATGTCATGTCGGTCCCGGTAGGCGCTGGCGAGATCTGCGTCCGCGTCCCGCGCCAGTTCCATCAGGGTGCCGGAACCGTCTTGAGCCAGGGTAAACAGGCGCGGGATGGACAGTTGCTTCGCCAACGGTCCAATCACATCCAGAGTCGCGTCGTCGCAGACCACCACAGCGGGTTCGGCATCGCTGAAAAAGTAGTCAAGCTCGGCGGCCTGGTAAGCCGGATTCAGGGGATGGAATACAAAGCCGCCGCGCAGGCAGGCCAGATACAGGCACAGCAACGCCGGTGACTTGGCGGCCTGCACCGACACCCGATCGCCCGGCTTGACGCCAGACTGCGCCAGCAATCCGGCCAGCCGCGCGGCGCTGCTATCGACATCGGCATAGCGCCATTCATCACCGTTATCCGTTACCAGCAGGGTCTTGTCCAACCGGTCTGTGAAGATTTTGTGAAAGCGGGCGTACAGGTTGTGGTTTTCAGGCATAGTCGGTCCGTTCGGGGTATAGTAACAGAAGCTCTGATAAGCAGAGGTTGCCTGATTATAATGCAATTACCTTGTTACCAGGTACGTACCATGATCAAACGTATTTTATTGCTGTTATCGTTGCCCCTTACCGGTTTTGCCGACACCATGGTTGGTGATTTCCGGTTGTCCGTGCTGACCGCTGAGGCACCCGGCGCGCGCCAGCTGGCGCAGACCGAATCCGGGCTGTTGCTGGTGGGTTCGCTGCGCCAGGGGAACCTGTATGCGGTGACGAGCCGTCCGGATGAAACGGTGGAAGTCGTCACGTTTGCCAGTAGCCTGAAGCTGCCCAGTGGCCTGGCGCTGATTGGCGACGACCTGTATGTGGGCGCACTGAACCGCGTGTTGCGCTACCGTAACATTGAAAGGACGTTCAGGGACAACCCGCAACCGGAAATCGTCACCGATAAATTACCGGACAAGCGCCACCACGGCTGGAAATACCTGTCGGTCGGCCCCGATGGCTTCCTGTACGTGCCGGTGGGCGCGCCGTGCAATATCTGTGAATCAAAAGACCCGCGTTTCGCCAGCATCCTGCGCATGGACCCGGATACCGGCGAGACCACCATTTACGCAGCCGGCGTGCGCAATTCCGTGGGCATGGCCTGGCGCCCGGACACCGGCGAGTTATGGTTCTCCGACAATGGCCGGGACTGGTTGGGAGACGACCTGCCTCCCGAAGAGATAAACCGCGTGACCGTGCCCAGCGCCCACTATGGCTACCCCTATGTCCATGCCGGCGATATCCTCGACCCCAAGTTCGGCGCCGGCCATGACCCCGCCGACTACGTAGCCCCGGAAATCAAAATCCAGGCCCATTCCGCCGCCCTGGGTCTGGCATTTTACACCGGCGCTCAATTCCCCGAAGCCTACCGCCACGCCCTGTTCATCGCCGAACACGGCTCCTGGAACCGCTCTGCCAAAGTAGGCTACCGGGTCAGCGTGGTGCGTTTTGACGAAGCCGGCCCGGTGTATGAACCGTTCCTCGACGTATGGCTCAAAGGTGAAAAGGTCTCAGGCCGCCCCAACGATGTACTGGTATCCCGGGATGGCAGCCTGCTGATCTCGGACGACAAGGCCGGGGCAATTTATCGGGTGAGCTATCGGGGCAAGCCGGAGTAGGGACAAAATTTGAACAACCCCGACGAAACAAAATGGCGGCCCTTAACCGGCCTGCCTCAGGGCGCTGAAACGTGGCATTCACGTGTTTACGATGAGCTGGTATCACAATGGCGGCAGTTGCAAAAACAGCTCACGGACAAAGCCGTAGATAGAACTATCCTGGACATCTGGTTGACGGAAAGACGCCGGGCGTTTGCCATTGAAACCGGACAGCTTGAGGGTCTGTACACCTTGAAACGCGGCATTACCGAGCAGTTGATCACCGAGGGTCTGGGCAATGTCGTTGCATCCCACACATTGGAGAACGTAGAGGATGGCACTATCAAGGGTTTGCTTGCCGATCAGGAAACAGCATTGGAGCTGGTTTTTAAGGACATCAAGGACAATAAAACATTAACGCATTCTACTATCAAGGCCTGGCATAAACTCATTACCCGACACCAGAGAACCCTTCCCGGCATACATCTTGAGGAAGGGCAGGCGCAACGTGTATCGGTGCCTTTTGAACGCAAAGGTGAATATAAATTAAAGGATAACAACCCGCTACGTGAAGACGGTGTGTTATTTGAATACTGCCCGCCGGAACGCGTACAGTCAGAAATGGACAACCTGTTTTCACTGTACTCGGCTATCCGTGAGCAGCATACCCCAACTCACGTTGAAGCCGCCTGGCTGCACCACCGTTTTGCCCGTACTCATCCGTTTCAGGACGGCAACGGGCGCATCTCGCGCTTGCTCATGGCTTACGTGTATATACGCAAGGGGGAAATACCGCCCCTCATCAGAGCAGAGGCAAGAGGACTTTATCTCAGAGCCTTACAGCAAGCCGACAAGGGCAACCTGTTGGCATTCAGCGAGCATTTGCGGATACTGGCAACGGAACAAATTGAGAATGTCATCATCATTACAAAAGATATTTTGGGGGGACATGATCAATTTCACCACCCAAATGGGGGCACGACTGACAAAGAAGGCTATCATCCACCTGCGGGTAAATGGGGCGATGCAGGGTAGGGCGCCGCTGCTCAGGCGCCGCGGAGGGCATTATATTACCCCCCGCCGATGGCAGGCACGAACAACACTTCATTGTCCTCCTGCAGCGGTTGCAGCGCCCCCAGTTGGCTGATTTGGCCGTTGACGGCGACGGCGATGCCGGGTTTGAGGCGGTCGCCATCCAGCAGCGCATTCTTGAGGCCCGGATACGTCTCATCCAGGGCCAGCGCCAGTCGTCTGACCGTGTGTCCGGCCGCGGTCACGGTTTCCTTGCCGCCGGTGAACGACTGCATGGATTTGGGAATCCAGACTATCGGCATGATGGAATTAACATGGATATACAGGATTTTTGCTGTGTAAATTTACCTGCTCCCACCTGCTTACATCCCCCGGCTGACGACATGCCGGCGCAGGTTCTGACCGGCATGACGAACAACAACTTACATGCCAGCGAGGTGTGCAGTGGCTCGATCATGAGGGTTTAGATGGTCTCTCTTGTGCATCCATGTTCACCTGATGTTGTTCCCTGATTGCCGCGCAGACCTTGTGCGGGGACATGGGCATGGAGTGCAGGCGCACGCCCACCGCGTCGTAGATGGCGTTGGCGATGGCTGCGGGGGGTGGGGCGATGGAGATCTCGCCGCAGCCGCGCACACCGAACGGGTGAGCGGGGTTGGGTGATTCCAGGATCACGGTCTCAAGCATGGGCACATCCAGCGAGGTCGGCAGGCGGTAGTCGAGCAGGCTGGCGTTTTGCAGGCACCCGTTCTTATCGTAGCAGTACTCTTCGTTCAGGGCCATGCCGATGCCCTGCACCGTAGCGCCCTGCATCTGGCCCTCCACGTAATCCGGGTGCACCGCCTTGCCCACATCCTGAAAAATGGTGTAGCGCAGGATGTCCACCTTGCCGGTCTCCGGGTCAACTTTAACGTCCACCAGGTGCGCGGCAGTGCCCGGAATGAAACTCTGGGTGTGACCGGTCTTGTGGTAACTGATGGGGCCGCCGGTCTCGAACATGCGCGCCGCCAGATCATTAAAGGTCATGGTCTGTCCGGGGTCGGTCTGGTTGCTGAAGACGCCGTTTTGTACGCTGACCTGGTCGGCTTGCGTCTCCCACAGCAGCGCCGCCCGCGCACACATCTGTTGCAGTATTTCCTGCGCCACCTCGCACACCACCGCGCCGGTGCTGTAGGTGGTGCGGCTGCCCACCGAAGGCAGGGAAAAACCGATGGAGCGGGTATCGGACACCGTTGCGGACACCTGTTCAACGTCTATGCCAAGCATCTCGGCGGCCTGCATGGCAAGCGAGATACGCGTGCCGCTCAGGTCGGGGCTGGCGGTGGTTAGGGCCACGGAGCCGTCCGGGTTCACCTGTATATGCGCGCTGGAAATCTCGCCGATGTTGAACCAGATACTGTAGGCCAGGCCCCGCCCCCGGTGCGGGCCTTCCAGCGGCGCCTGATAATGGGGATGCGCCTGCACGGTTTCCAGCATTTTTTCCGTGTCTATGGGCGCCAGCGGCAAGCCCGGCACCAGGCGGTCTCCGCTGCGCATGAGATTCTGCATACGGAACTCAATGGGGTCCATTTCCAGTTCATGGGCCAGCTCATCGATCATTTGCTCCACTGCAAACAGGGCTTGCGGCGCGCCCGGGGCGCGATAAGGGCGCATGGTGGGTTTGTTGACGATAACGTCGAAGCCATCGATATGGATATTGGGAATGTTGTAGCGCGAGGTGGCGGACATAATGGCCAGGAACAACGGCCCGCCGGCATAGGCGCCGGCCTCGTAGGCCAGATGCAGGTGGGCTGCCGTCAGGGCGCCGTCCCGTTTAACGCCGAACTTCAGCTTGATATACGTGCCGGAGCTCGGGCCGGTGGCGCGGAATACCTCGTCGCGGCGCATGGCGATCTTGACCGGACGCTGCGCCTTCTTCGCGAGCAGGGCCGCGACCGGGTCGATATACAAACGTTCCTTGCCGCCAAAGCCGCCGCCGATCTCCAACGGCACCACGTTGATGTTGCTGAGCGGCACCTGGATAATATCAGCCAGATGGTCGCGCAGGGCAAACTGTCCTTGGGTGGCCGTCCACACGGTCACGTAATCGTTGCTGTCCCAGATCACCGTGGTAATGTGGCTTTCAATGTAACCCTGGTGGATGGTCTCGGATGTGTATTCCCGCTCCAGCACCAGATCCGCCTCAGCGAAGCCTTGTGCCGGGTCGCCGTTGCCCAGTTGGATACGGCTGGCATTGGGCAGGTACTTTTCCGTCGGCGCAATAAAAGCGCCCGGATGAAAGTTCTCGTGGATGACCGGCGCGTCATCAGCCATGGCCGCGCACACGTTCATCACCGGCGGCAACAATTCGTATTCCACCTGTATCAGGTTCGTTGCGAGTTCCGCATCATGCGGATTGTCTGCGGCCACCGCGGCCACCGCGTGACCGTCATACAGCGCCTTGTCCCGGGCCATGCAGTTCTCGGACATCTCCCGGATATTGAGCACACCGGCTGCGCCCTGGTTCAACAGTTCATGGCGCACGGCGGGGAAGTCGGCGCCGGTCACCACTGCGCGCACCCCGGGCAGGGCCGCGGCGGCGCGGGTGTCGATGGACAGGATGCGCGCATGGGCATGGGGGCTGCGCAGTATCTTGCCGTGCAGCATGTTCGGCAGGTGGAAATCGTCGGCGAACTGCGCCCGTCCTGTGACCTTGTCCAGACCATCCGGGCGTAGCGGCGAGGTGCCGACCACGTTAAAACCGTTGTCTGGCGTTGTTTTACTCATAGTCGTGCCGCCATCGCGTCAGCCGCTTTCAACACCGACCGCACCAGCTTGTCATAACCGGTACAGCGACACAGGTTGCCGGCCAGCCAGTGGCGCACCTGGCGCTCGTCCGGCGTCGGGATCTTATCCAGCAGGGCTTTGGCCGACATCAGAAAACCAGGCGTGCAGATGCCGCATTGCAAGCCGGTTTCTTCCAAAAATGCCTGTTGCAGGGGGTGCAGCCCGGCGCCTGAGGCCAGCCCTTCAACGGTCTCGACATGGCTGCCTTCCACCTCAACTGCCAGCATACAGCAGGCATTCGTCAGCACGCCGTCAACAATGACGCTGCAGGCGCCGCAGTTGCCGTCGTTGCAGCCTTCCTTGGCGCCGGTAAGGTAGAGTATGTCGCGCAAGGCCTCCAGCAGGCTCTGGCGCGCCTCACACAGGAACTCCCGTTGTTCGCCGTTAACGGTTGTGGTTACCAGTAATTTATTGCTCATCGGGCTGTGCTCCTGTGGCGCGGGTCAAAGCGCGGTGCAAGGCCCTGGTGGTAAGCACCTCAACCAGTTGCTTGCGATGGGTGATGGTGCCGCGCATGTCGTCAATGGGCGTCGCCGCGTCCCGGGCGATACGCGCGGCCGTGGCAATGGTATCAGCGTTGGCAGGCTGCCCGCGCAGTGCGGCGCCGGCAGCTTCGACGAACAGCGGCGTGGGGGCCACTGCGCCGATGGCTATGCGGGCGGATTTGATGGTCTCGCCGGCTGCGTCCAGGTCCACGCGCGCGGCGGCGTTTGCCACCGCGATATCCATTTCATTACGTGGAATGAAGCGCA
Organism: Gammaproteobacteria bacterium; assembly: GCA_026709915.1. GTDB lineage: Bacteria > Pseudomonadota > Gammaproteobacteria > Eutrophobiales > Eutrophobiaceae > JAAXHV01. The sequence goes on along the minus strand of JAPORZ010000081.1, from coordinate 800 downwards.
AAAACGCCGCGCTGGAATGCGCCGCAGGCGCGGGAACGGTTAGTGACACCAGGATTTCATCGTCTGCCAGCGCCGTTCGGCCGGGGCCCGTGCAGAGGCGCTCCACCGGTAGCTGGCGCGATCCACGGGCGCTGACGATATTGGCCAGGGCGCCGTAAACGATGAGCGGCGGCGCCGTGTCGGCGCTGGGCGCGGCGTTGCACAGGTTGCCGCCCAGCGTCGCCCGGCCCTGGATCTGGATCCCGCCGACCAGGGTTGTAGCGTCAGCCAGGGCCGGGTAGGCTGTGCAGATGTCCGGGCGCTCCCAGAGGGTGCGGCAGGTCACCGCAGCGCCGATGTTGAGCTGTTGTGTATCAAGTTCCAGGCGCGTGAGTTCCGGGATTTTTTTGGCATCGACGACTACCTCGGGGGCCTTGCGGCCACTGCGCATAAAGATGAGCAGGTCGGTGCCGCCGGCGAGCAGCTGCGCGGCCCCGGCGTGCGCGGCCATGATCTGCGCAGCTTCATCCAGCTTGCGCGGGGCCAGGTATTGGAAGTCTTTCATGGTCGATTTTCTACGTGAACAACATCTCCGGCCCGGCCGGGTTCAATTTCTGTACGCAGGTCATGGCAGGCAACATGGTTTACCACCTGCTGGTGACGCTTACGCCATGATCGAATCACGGCGCGGGTTTGTCAACTTGAATCAGTGATAGAATTGCACGCCTTGAAACAAAACGCCGTCGAGCGCTGTTATGAGGGCACCTCTATTAATTCACCCCCGATGGTATAATACGGGGCACTGATTATCCATTTATCTG
>JAPORZ010000109.1:12494-14249 GCA_026709915.1 Gammaproteobacteria bacterium | reverse complement strand
CGGTAGCCGGCAGGCAGGGCGTGGAGGTAGTCGGGCATGTCTCAGGTATCGGCGAGAGCAAGTAATATCATGGCGGTGAATGACCCACCGCCCTCTACAAATTGCCCGTTACCCGCGTTTGCCAGCCGTTCCAGAAATTCGGGGCCATCTGTCATGCCGAGCGCATGACCCCAGGTTGACACATGCACAGTTGAGACGCGGTTGCCCTCCTGCAAGGCTGCAAACTGCCTTGCCTGCCGTAACACGGAGGCCTGTGTTTCAGGATAGGCAGCATGATCCGAAATGACGACAATCAACCTGACTGTTGTCTGGCTGCGCCAGGGCATGGCGACCGCCCTGGCGAGCGCAAGGTTAATGGCTTCTTCGTTGTCTGCATTGCAACGGGCGTAACCACCCGGTGTGATGCCCCGGGTAAACCCGGATAAACTGCGGATACTCACGTTATTCATTGCAACCAAAGGAAAGACATTGGTAGCTCTGTGGCCTTCGCAACGGTCCTTGAAATCGACCACGCCAATGCCTGCGCTTGGCGCTAACTTCAAAAGCAGCTGTGCAATTTGTTCGATCTCGTCCTTCAGGCCTTGCACCTGTGCGCGCATACTGCCGGTGGTATCCAACGCAATCACCAGGTCCAGGGGCGGGAATGCCACCTTGGCTGGTGTTTGCTGCGCTTGCGGCTGCGCGCTTGCGGTCTTTAATTGATGCTTTAATTCCTGCTCCCTGGCATTGCTTGCTGCCAACTGAGCCCGCAGTTCTTCGGCTTCCGTCTCTGCTGCAACCGCTCCCGCCCGTGTCTTTTCCAGCTCCTCTTGTACAGAACCGGGATTAAGATTGGGGAAATAGGGTAACAGGAGCAGCGTTATCAGGATAAAGGCGCCCAACGCCGAGGCGAACAGGTCCAGGGCGGACATGTTGAAAATACTGATCTCGCGATTGCGTTGCTTCACGGCGCTGACAAATGTCTATACCAGACGCACGGTCAGCGCCAGCGGCCCCATTTGCAATCGGTCCTTGTCCTGCAACAGCACTTTTTCCCGTGGTTGCAGCGCGTTGCCATTCACCATTGTTCCGTTCAGGGTGTCGAGGTCTTCGGCATAGAGTCTGTCATTGGCGTAGGTCAGGCGGGTGTGTTCGCGGGAGATTTCATCGTAGTCGATAATGAATGCCGAAGCGGCGGGACTTCTGCCAAGGACCACGCCTGCAGGGTCGCCTAACGCCAATGCCGGGATGCTTAACGTAAACGGCTTGCCGGTGTTGTCCTGGCCTTCCAGGATACATTTGAAAGGCGCTGGTTTCGGCGCCTTGGCGGCGGCTTGTCGGGCTTGTTCTGCGTCCTGTTCCGCGGTATCTACTCGGGCCGCGGCGGACTGTAACTTTTTCCTTTTTGCGCGAGCCGACAGGAACCAGCCGAGCAACGCCAACAGAATTAACGCCGTTCCCGTTGCCACGGCCCACAGCAGTTGTTGCTCTTTTTTTACCTGCTCCTGTTGCAGCCTCTCCGCTTCTTCCTGTTTATGTCTGGCGGTTGCTTCGGCTGCCAAGCGCGCAGCCTCGGCGGACTCAGCTGCCTGTTTTTTCAGCGCGGCGTCTTTCTCAGCGGCTGCTTTTGCGGCCTCTGCCTGTTGTTGGGCTTGTTCAGCTTCCTGTTGTGCCGCTGCGGCGGCCGCGGCCTCCTGTTTTTGCAGGGCGGCGTCTTCTTCAGCCTCCGCTTTGGCAGTTTCAGCCTGTTGCCGGGCCTGTTCGGCTTCGTGTTGC
>JAPORZ010000109.1:2285-12482 GCA_026709915.1 Gammaproteobacteria bacterium | reverse complement strand
GCCGCGGCCGCCTGTTGTTGTTGCATGGCTGTTCGTTGCGCGCGTTCCACCGCACTCAGACAAACATCCGTGACAACAGTATGGGTAATTCCCTGGTTCTTCAATGCCGCGATTATATCGTTGCTGCGCAACGCGAGAACTTTGCCCTGTGGTTCGGCAATGCGCCCGGTCAACCAATGAACCGCTGCCGGCTCAGACGTATTCATGGCGATAACCTGACCACATTCATTAAACAGCGGCATTCCGAACTCCCTGGAACTTATCATGGCGTTATGCTCCAACATGCGCACCGTCGGAGCATCTGCTGTCATGCCTGGGAGGACCTGATGTGCCCCCACGGTGCCCTGAGACAACTGTACGGTCTGCCCCGTCGCATACTTCAGTGTTTGCACGATCCTGCCTGCATCTGCTCCTTGTTCGGACAGTTGCAACGGCGGCAAACCCAATCCCTGGACATGCAACAGGGCCAGATTCATATCCTCATTGACAAAGGTTTGTTGTGACAGGATTTCCGCGCCGGTTTTCAGGGACAAAACGGTCAGCTGCTCTGACTGTTTGATAAGGTGGGCATTGGTGAGCACATGACCTTCATCGTTGATAACAAAGCCTGTTCCTTCAGTCACGACACGATTATTATCGTAAGCGCGCACTTGCACCAGACTCTCACGCACCCGTTCAGGGTCAATGTCAGCGGCAACAGGCAAGCCAATGAAAAACAACGGCAATAACCAGTATCGACAGGTATATTTCAGCGTCATCTTTTCTATCCTACCCCCATCAATCCTGTTTTAACAGTAGTTATTCCTCCGGAACCAGTCCACCGCGTCCGCTATCGCCAATCGCGCCGGGCGTGGGTTGTAGCCCAGTTCCTGTTGCGCCCGGGTAGAAGAGAAGTACATGAATTTCTTTGACATTGTTACGCTGTCCAGCGTGGCAAAGGGCGCTTTGCCGCTGATCCGCGCCCACTGCTCGGCGAGCCAGGCAAATGGGTAGATTGCATTGTGTGGCAGGCGCAGGCGGGGTGGTTTCATGCCCGCGTGTTCACAGATCATACCCAGGATAGCTTGTAACGACAGGTTCTCTCCGCCCAGAATGTAACGCCTGCCGATCTCTCCCCGGTCAAATGCCAACAGGTGGCCGGTGGCAATGTCGTCCACATGGGCAACGTTCAGCCCCGTGTCCACATACGCGGGGATTTTTCCTTGTAGCGCATCGACGATGATACGGCCGGTGGGGGTCGGTTTGATATCGCGCGGGCCGATGGGCGCCGCCGGGTTCACAATAACGACCGGCAGTCCTTGTTCGGCTAGTTCCTGCACCGCCTGTTCGGCCAGGAATTTGGAACGTTTGTAGTGGCCGACCATGTCTGCCGGCCTCACAGGCGTGGTCTCAGCGGCGGGGCTGCGGTCCGGATTGATGCCCAAAGTAGCTACGCTGCTGGTATAAACCATCCGGGTTACGCCTGCGTCTGCGGCGGCGCGTAACAGGTTGCAGGTGCCGTCCACATTGGTGCGGTACATGCGTTCCGGGTCGGGTACCCACAGGCGGTAGTCCGCAGCAACATGGAACAGGTAAGCACAACCCCTGACCGCCCGTTGCAATGATGCCGCGTCGGTCAGGTCGCCCTCAATCAGGTCTGTATCGAGTTGCGCCAGATTGCGCCGGTCACTGCCGGGCCTGACCAGCGCCCGCACCGGGTGGCCCCGGTGCAACAGTTGCCGCACCAGCGCCGAGCCGACGAAACCGTTGGCGCCGGTAATGAGCGCCAGTGCGCTCATGCGCGCCTGAGCCTGAGATAGGTCACCAGGGTCCACACGGCAAACACCGGTGCGCCGATGGCGGCGATAATGAGGAACGGTTGCAGCAGGCTGAAAAACGCCACCAGCGGCAACAGGTAGAAGATGTCTTCGATCTCAAACAGCCCGAGACCGGGTTGTTCGACCCGAAACCTGCCGGTCAGTTTACCGATCAGCAGACGCAGCTGGAACGTCGCCGCGACTGCGACGCCAGCAACAAGGCCCAGCAGCAACGCGTCGCTTCCCAACACACCGTGCCGCAGGCCGATACCGATACCGACAAACAACAGAACGTTAACGGCGGCGTCGCTGGCGAGGTCGTAATAATGGCCCATGTTGCTAGTCTTGCCGGTCATCCGCGCCAGCTCCCCATCGGTATGGTCGAGAAAGTTGGACAGCGCCAGACACAAGGCGCCGGCGTTAACCAGATCCGGCGTCCCACCGGCAAGCAGCAGGCAGGCGCCAAGGCCGGTGCACAGCCGCACGGTGGTGAGGTGGTTGGGCGTAACAGACGTATTGCGCAGCGGGTAAACCAGCCACGCCGCGAGTCTGGCGTCCAAGGGTTTATTGTTGCGCATCTAAGGTTAAGGTTTTAGCGGGCTTGCATAATCGAAAAATTATATCGTGTTCGTCCTTATTCGTCATTCCTGCGAAAGCAGGAATCCAGTCATGCACACCTTCTTTACAAGGTGTTTTGTTTGCCTACTGGATTCCGGGTCAAGCCCGGAATGACGAGCAGAGATGGTTTGCCTGCTGGATTCCGGGTCAAGCCCGGGATGACGGATGCGGTGTGGCAATGAAGGTAAGCAGTGCCGGTAGCACCAGCAGCATACAAACCAGGGTGATGCCTATACCCAGGGTCAGCAGCAGGCCCATGCTGGCCGTGCCGGCGTGGGGGGACAGGGCGAGATTGCCGACACCACCCATGGTGGTGAGCGAACTGACGATGACTGCGCGCGCGGAGCTGGTAGCCAGGATATTTTTTCCGTCCGGCAGGTCAGTGCGGAAACGGTGCATGATGTGGATGCCGCTATCTACCCCTATCCCCAGCAGCAATGGCAGCGCAATTACGTTGGCGAAGTTCAGCGGCAAGTCGATCAGCACACTGACGGCGCCGGTGAGCAGAGCCGCAGTGAGTAACGGCAGCAGCACCAGCAACACGTCTTTTTTATGGCGAAGGAGCAGGTACAGCATCAGCGTAATGGCGATGAATGCATACCCGAACGCCTGTTTGAATGCTGTGGCCACCGCGGCGCTGGCTTCCAGGTTAATGACCGGCGCCCCGGTGACTGCGGGTGATACCGCCTGTACGGCACGCACAAATGCCGTTAGGGCCTGACTGTCCTGCAAGTCCTGTTGCGGATAGATCTCCAGGCGCCGCTTGCCGTCGGCGCTGACCCAGAAACGCTTGAACTGCTCGGGCAGGGTGTCCAGGGAAATGTAGCCGGCATTCAGCGACGCGGCTAATGCGTCAAGACGGCCGGGAAGCGAGGCCAGCAGCAGCTGTTCCAGCTGCGCCAGCTCGTCCCCGTTGCCATGCTCAGTCGTTGCCTCCTGGCCCGGATGCAACTCTGTGGGCGGCCCGCGCTGTGCCAATCGGCCATCCTGCCGATTACTCCCGTGCCCGCGGGAAGCTGCCTGCTCTTGCGCTTGCAGCAATGCCGCCAGATTGTCGCGCAGCCTGGCCCGGAGTGGGTCGTTGGCGCCGGTTGCCGCCAGTTTTTCCAGTAACTTATGTAGCGCCGCGCGCCGCGCGGCGTCGGTTTGCGTGTCAGGACGCGGCGGCGCAACTGTCAGGTCTCCCAGCAACAGGTTCAACTCGTCGATGAGGAACAGTTTGTCCTCTTGCTGCGCGGGGATGAAGTCTGCCACCGTCACGACTTTCTTAATCAGGTCCGACCGGTTGAAGGCCGCGCGATACCGGTCTGCCTCAGCGGCATCGGCAGCGATCATAATGGCAGTCCAGGGCGTCAGGTCGTTATCCGCCAGCAGTTCCCGGTAGGTGGTCAGGGCGCCGCCGTCCTGGGCGTGCAGGTTGAGCGGGTTATGGTCAAAGCGCAGGTTGCCCAGCGTCAACGCCGAAGCCAGCGCCAGAAAAACCGTAACGCCTAAGATCTTTCCCGCATGCCGCTCAACCGGATGCGCGCCGCCACCAGCGCGTAGCTTGTTCAGGCCGGGCCTATTCGGATCGGGCTTGCTCGCACCAGGCTGGTACGCCAGCAGCGACAGCAACGCCGGCAGCACCGTGAGCGTGACCAGAAAACTGATGAACATGCCCACCCCTGAGATCCAGCCCAATTCCGCCACGCCCGAATAATCGGTGGGGATAAAGGCAAAGAAACCGATGGCGGTGCTGACCGCGCACAGGAACAGCGAGCCGCCGATATTGACCGAAGTTTGTTCCAGCGCCGCGTGGCGCCCGGCGCCGTCCACGGGCGCGTAGGGCTCACCGGGTGACGCAAGGATGGCGTCGGATTTTTTCTGTCTGTGGAGCAGCTGTTCCCGGTAACGCAGGCAGTAATGAATGGCAAAATCGACTCCCAAACCGATGTATAACACTGCGAAGGCCACGGAGATCAGGTTCAACTCAGTCACCGTGAGTATGGCGAACGCGGCGGTGTAGATCAGCCCGATGAGCAGGCTGAGCACAGTCGCCAGCGCCAGCTTGACCGAACCTAAGCCGGTCAACATGATGACGGCAACCAGGCACAGAGCCAGTAGCACGGCTGTTTCCGTGCCTTGCATCACACTCTGCATTTCCTCATGCGCGAGCATGGTCGCGCCGCTGAGGCGCAACTCGGCGCCGGGGGATGCGGCAAGTTCCAGCTCCGCATAGACCTGGCGGATTTTCTCAATGGCCGGGGTGGCGGGGAAAAAGTCGGCATAATCCAGTTTTGGTTGCGTCAGGATGAACTCCCGGTACGGGGGCGAGTCGATGCTTTCCGGGCCGATACTTTTTTGGCCGGCGCCTTGCTCATCTGCGGACATCAGCGCTTGCCAGGACAGGCGCTGCGGCTGGCCGTCCCGGAGCGACTCCAGTACGGCGTTGATGCGGCTTAGAACCGGTTCGATGGCTACCTGCTGCCCGTCAGCGGCGGCATCCAGGGCCTCGCCCAGCAGTTGGGACAGACCCACCAGGGTGGGGTCGCGGGCCAGCCTTGCCAGCAGCGGCTGCACCTCGGCCAGATTGTCGGACAGGTCTTGCAATGCTCCCCGGTCCAGGTACAGCAGGCCGGATTCCCTGAACAGCGACAGAGCGCTGGGGTAATACACGAACTCGAACAAGTCCTGATCTGCCTGCAAGCGCTGGTACAACAACAGGGCCGCGTCCGCAGCCTGGTCCGGCGTGGCGGCCTCCAGCACAATGAGGATATTGTTGTCGTATTGCGGGAACAGTCGCTCATACTCCTGGTCCAGTTGGCGCCAGACCAACTCCGCAGACAGCATATCCTCCGTATCGGTATTCATGCTGATGTTGTCCGCGGTGTAGCGCATGGCGAAGAAGGCGAGGGTAAACGTTACCAGCAATGCCACCGGCGCGGCGCGGCATACCAGGCGCACCCAGTTGCGCAGCAGTATTTCGGAGTATTGCCTCAGCATGCCAGCGTGTCATGCTCCGCGAGCTGCGACTTGTCCTGGCGTGACTGCGTAGCTCTGAACATGGCGATCATTGCCGGGGGCCGGCTACGTGGCCGGACTCGGGTTCGTACCGGGGTCACGAACGGGGAGCGAAGTGACTGCTGCGCTTTGCAACCATGCCTGTGCTGCCAGTCTCATGGTCCTGCGTGCACGGCGGGAAGCGCAGGCGAGGCGCAGCAGCGGCGAGATTTGTGTCGACGACCTGAGCAGGTCGCCAATCAGTCCCGGCAGGTCGGCCTTGCCGAACGCATCGACCCGGCGCAGGGCGGCGGCGGGTAAAGTTACATGGGCGGCATCGAGGATGACGCGCAGCACGCAAGCTGACAGGCCGTGCCGCTGCGCCATATCCAGCACGGCTGCGCTTTCCATGTCCACGGCAATGGCGCCGGACTGCCTGAACAGCGCCTGTTTGTCTGCGGCGCTGGTTAGCGGCTCCGACGCGCTGGTCAGCAGCCCACTATGGATACGGACGTTATGCCGGGACAGATGTTCCCGCGCCGCGGCGGGCATGGTCTTGCTCACGGTATATTTTTTTCCTGCCGTACAGACCTCTTGCGGCGCCATCAGATCGCCCGGCCCAAGCGCCGGGTCCAGCGCCCCGGCAGCGCCGAAGCTGACCAGGCAATTAACACCGGCCTCGACCAGCTGCTGCGCCGCCTGCCGTGCCCGCGGCGCGCCCATGCCGGACAGGATCAGCAGGGTCTTGTCATTGAGTTCGACAGGTTGTTGCGCCAACAACGTTGCAGACGTGAAACAGCGCGCCTCGAAACGGAGCGCGCAGATGATGCCGATCTTGTTCATTTGCGGGTAAAAAGAGCCGCCCGCAGGGCGACTCTGCAGCTACCGAATGCCCGCTTTTGCGGGAGTGGCAGGTGCAGGCAGCCCCGAGGCAAGCCTGTTAAACAACCATCGCAACAGCAGGTCGTGTCTGGTGCACAGGTTGGTGGAGAGGATCGTAGCCTTGACTGCGCGGCGTGAGATTTTGACCTCGTTCCCGGAGGTAAAATCGCGGTGGTTGTTGATGTTGCGCAAGGTCAGCACGGCCATACCCAGCGCCCACAGACAGAAGCGCCGGATGCCGGTTTCATGTTTCGGCAGCAGCAGCGTGTAGTGCAAGGCATTGCCCAGATGCATGCGGGCGACGCCAATCAGGTGTCCTAAAGCCTGCCGGAATTGCTGGTCGTTACGCAGCGGCGTGGCGGCGTTGAAAGACACGCCGTAACGCTCCAGCACCGCTTGCGGCAGCCAGCACATGTTACGTTGCTGGTCGTCCCAGATATCCTTGAGGATATTCGTCATCTGCAAGCCCTGACCGAAGGAAACCGCCAGTTGCATCATTTCTTCGTGGTTGCGGTCGATAGCGCCGGAATAGTCGCAGAACAGTTCGGTCAGCATCTCGCCCACCACCCCCGCCACGTAATAACAATAGCTGTCCATATCCGCCTGGTCTTGCAGGCCATACGCCACGTTGGTTTCCTGGTATCTGGACATGCCGTCGGCCATGATTCTGACACAGCGTTGTAAGGCCGCCTGTTGGCGCGGGTTGAAGCTATGGGTAATCCTGATCACCGTGGGCGTATTGTGGATCAGATCGCGTTCGCTGTCGGTGGCGCTGGGCGACAGCTTTGGTTTGAGGTCTTGCGCGAACCGTTCTGACTCTTCCGATCCGTTCACGACCTCGATGAACCGCTCCGAGAACTGTCGTTTGTCTGCAAAGGGCAGGTGTTTGTCATCTTCAATGGTATCGGCGATACGACACAGCAGATAGGCATTGCCGACCACCTGTTCGAGCGAGCCCGGCAGTTGCGGGATGGTCAGGGCAAACGTGCGCGAGACGCCTTGAAGGATTTCATCCTGGTACGCCAGATCTGCCGGTTGCGGTGAGCTCATACTTGCGTCAATATGCCAAGTATTGTGCAGAAAGGCAAGGGGTCGGTCCGCCGGGGATCAGTCCCCCAAACGGCCGGCGCGGCGGCGCTTGAAATAGCGCCGGCTCTCCACCTGTTGCAGGGTCAGCAGGCCAGCCGGGTCGAACACCAGATCGCGGATACGCAGGGCCAGTGACAGGGCCAGGGCAAAGTCCGGGTCGAACCCGACCAAAGCGCCGATGAGTATGAACGCGCCTTCCTGCACCCCGTAGGCATTGGGGATGATAAACGCAAGATCGCTCAGGGCGGCGGTGAGGCTGCGCAGCAGCAGGGCTTCCGGCACACCGACGGGTTGTCCCAGCAGGTGGCAGGCCAGCCACAACTCGAAGGTATGCAGGGCCAGTGACGCCAGCCGGTATAGTGTGGCAAGCAGCAGCTTGCGCTTTTTGCCGTACAACTCCCGCACCAGCCGGTCTGCCTCCGTGGCGGAGAATTTGACCCCTTCCCAGGCTTCGTGTCGCACCAGTTTACCGGCCAGTTGCGCCAGTGCCCCCAGCATACCCAAGCGCTGGATGACGACCAGGCCGACCACACCCACCAGCAACAACGCAATGCCGCCCAGGGTGTACGCGGCCAGCTCGTTATTGCCGGGCAGGAACGTCAACAACAGCACACCGACCAGCGCCCAGCAGGCCAGCGCCAGGGCCTGTGCCACTTTGTCCACCATCACTGAGGCGGCGGCAGGCGCAGCGCCGGTTCCCCATATCACCAGCAACCGCGCCTTGACTACCTCCCCGCCGATACTCGCCACCGGCAGCAGGTTATTGACTGCGCGCCCCATCCATAACGCCAGCACGCCATGACTGAAGGTCGGCGCGTGCCCGGCGGGGAACAACTGCCGCCAACCCTGGGTTGCCGGCAACAATACGGGAAACCAGGCCAGCGGCAGCAACAACAGGTACCAGCCCGATTCCAGCAGCAGCTGTAACACGTTGGTGAAGCCCTGCCAGATGAGCAGGCCGATAAGCAACACCAGTCCCAGGACCAGGCCGGTTTGAGTAAGCAGGCGCATCCCCGTCATAGTACAATAATAGTCCTATGAGTTTTATCGAATCGATCAGAGACATATTAAACCGGGCCGTGGCGGATTGTTTTCCGGGTTCCGGGGCAGCTTTCGTGTGCCAGGTGACGCCGTGCCAGGACCGGAAATTTGGTGATTACCAGTCCAACCTGGGGTTCCTGCTGGCAAAGCAGGAGGGCGCCAGCCCGCGCAATATTGCCGAACGCGTTGTCGCGGCGGTGCAGGCGCAGTTGGAACAGCCCGAGAGTGAGGGCGGCTCCGGGGCAGGTGCGGCGTGGCGTAATGCCAAGGCGCTGGTAGCGAGCGTTGACATTGCCGGGCCCGGCTTTATCAATTTACGCGTCAAGGATACCGCGCTGCTGGCCGAGCTGCAGCGCACCCTGACGGACCCGCGTTGCGGGGTGGAACCGGCGACCAACCCCCAGCGTATCGTCGTGGACTATTCCAGCCCCAATCTGGCCAAGCAGCTGCATGTGGGCACCATGCGCTCGACGGTGATCGGCGACTCCATAGCCAGGGTGCTGGAATTCCTGGGCCATGAGGTGCTGCGCCAAAACCATTATGGGGATTGGGGCGCCAACTTCGGGGTGCTGGTGGCGATGATCAAGCAGGAATATGGGTCCGACCCCGACCGCCTCAAGGCCGCGCCGCTGGCAGCGGTGGAAGAGTTGTATGCGCAGGGGAGCGCCTTGAAGCGCGCCAGTGAAGAGTTTGCGCAGCGGGCTGCCGCGGAAGTAGGCAAGCTGCAAGGCGGCGATACGGAGTCCCTGGCGGTCTGGCAGCTGCTGATGGACAAAACCCTGCAAGCCTGTCATAGCCTGTACCGGGACTTCAATGTGAGCCTGGATGAGGCCCACGATTGCCCGGAAAGTTTCTACCGGGATGCACTGCCCGGCGTGGTCCGGGACCTGTCTGAAAAAAACCTGCTGGTTGAGGACAACAACGCCTTATGCGCCTACCTGGACGGTTTCCGCAACGTGGACGGCGACCCGTTGCCGGTGATCGTGCAGAAAAGCGACGCCGGTTACAACTATTCAACCACCGATCTGGCCGGGGTCAGGCACCGGGTCGAGCGCTTGCAGGCGCAACAGATTATCATCGTCACCGATCGCGGCCAGGAGTTGCATTTTCGCATGATCCGGGCGCTGGCTGAAAAAGCCGGCTGGTTACCGGGCAACGTGCAGTTAAGACATCTTGGCTACGGCGTGATCCTGCAGGAAATTACGCAGAACGGCCAGACCCGCAAGGTCAGGTTCCGATCCCGCAGCGGCGGCACGGTGAAGCTCAGCGAGCTGCTGGCGGAAGGCCGCCGTCGCAGTGAGCGGCTCACCCTGGAACGCAACCCGGACCTCGACGCTGGCGAACTGGATCAAATCGCGGGCAGGCTGACCATCGCCGCACTCAAATACGCAGACCTGAAACAGCGTCCGGAGTCGGACTACACCTTCAACTGGGACCTGATGCTGGCTAACCAGGGCAATACCGGCATCTACATCCTGTACTGCTATGTGCGCATCGCCAGTTTGCTGCGCAAATCCGGCATGGATGTGGACACGCTGGCGCTGGCGCCCGAACCTGCTGCTGTACGCCATGAACTGGAACGGGAACTGCTGCTGCAGGTCGTCTCCTTCCCGGAACTGTTTTCCGGCTACGAGCAGGACTTAACGTCCCACACTATCTGCAGCTACCTGTACGACCTGGCCGGCTGTTACAGCCGCTTCTGGAAGGACTGTCCTATTCTCACCGCCGAGGCAGATGTGCGGCGCTCACGGCTGCTGTTAAGTCTGGCTGTCGCCGCCCGCCTGCAACTGGG
>JAPORZ010000109.1:0-2180 GCA_026709915.1 Gammaproteobacteria bacterium | reverse complement strand
AATTAAACACCATGATGAATGAACGAATCGAAATTTACGGGCTATCCATAGCCAAACAACTGTATGACCTGGTTAATGACGAGATCATCCCCGGCGCCGGCATCAAACCGGAACGCTTCTGGAAAGAGCTGGCCGGCATTGTCGCCGACCTGGGGCCGAACAACCGCGCCTTGCTGAACAAGCGCAATGAACTCCAGGATAAAATCGACCGCTGGCACCGCGCCAACCCGAAAATCCGTATTGAGGAATACAAGGCTTTCCTGCAGGAAACGGGCTATATCCAGCCACAGGGCGAGCCTTTCAAGGTCAGCGTCACCAATGCCGATGCCGAGATCACCCGCATCGCCGGACCGCAACTGGTCGTGCCGGTCGATAACTCCCGTTACGCGCTGAACGCCGCAAACGCCCGCTGGGGCAGCTTGTACGATGCGCTCTACGGCACCGACGTAATTCCCGAAGCCGAGGGCTGCAAACGCACCGCTAAGTATAACCCGGTGCGCGGTCACAAGGTCACGGAATATACCCGCCGCTTCCTGGATCGGGCTACTCCCATGGCCGTGGGCAGCCACAGCTACGTAGTTAAATACAAGGTAAAAGCCGGCCAGTTGGTGGGCATCATGGGCGACGGCAGCGAGCACGGCCTGGGCAAGCGCGAGCGGTTTGCCGGCCACACGGGCGACCCGGAAAACCCGGACAGCATCCTGTTGCGCCACAATGCCCTGCACATCGAACTCAAGCTGGGTGAAGGTTATTACATCGGCCGTAACGATCTGGCCGGTATTTATGACATCCGCCTGGAGGCCGCCGTCAGCGCCATTATGGACTGCGAGGATTCAGTCGCGGCAGTGGATGCCGAGGACAAGGTCGCCGTGTACCGTAACTGGCTGGGCCTGATGAAAGGTGACCTGACCCGTAAGGTGCAAAAGGATGACGGCATGATTGAACGCACCTTGAACGATGACCGCAGCTACACCGCGCCAAACGGCAGGACCTTGACCCTGCCCGGGCGCGCCCTGATGCTGCTGCGCAACGTTGGCCTGCATATATACACCGATGCCGTGACCACGGCCGACGGCCAGGAAATACCGGAGGGCTTCCTCGATGCCATGGTAACCACACTGGCGGCAAAGCATGACCTGCTGGGCAACAGCAGGTTCAGGAACAGCCGCGCCGGCTCCATCTATATCGTCAAGCCGAAGCTGCATGGACCGGAAGAGGTGGCCGCCACCGTGCAGCTGTTCGAGCGGGTGGAAGATGCCCTGGGTCTGGAGCGCCTCACGATCAAAATCGGCATCATGGATGAGGAGCGCAGGACTACGCTGAACCTGAAAGAATGTATCCGCGTGGCGGAGAACCGGGTGATTTTCATCAACACCGGCTTCCTCGACCGCACCGCTGATGAAATCCACACCAGCATGGAGGCCGGTCCGGTCATGTCCAAAGCCGGCTTGAAGACGGCGCCCTGGTTGCTGGCCTATGAAGACTGGAACGTCGATATCGGCATGGTCACCGGCCTGCCCCGGCATGCGCAGATCGGCAAGGGCATGTGGCCCGAGCCCGACAACATGGCCGCGATGATGGACGTTAAGGTGAACCATCCCCGCGCCGGCGCCACCAGCGCCTGGGTGCCTTCACCCACCGCCGCCACGCTGCACGCCATGCACTACCACCGCATCAATGTCGGCACCCGCCAGCGCGAGCTGATCCGGCTGGTGCGGGTCAACCCCGACGATCTGCTGCAAATTCCCCTGTTAGAGCGGGATACGCTCAACAACTTTGACATCCGGCGGGAACTGGAAAACAATGCCCAGGGCATACTGGGCTACGTAGTACGCTGGATAGAACAGGGAATTGGCTGCTCCAAGGTGCCGGACGTGAATAACGTCAACCTGATGGAAGACCGGGCAACCCTGCGCATCTCCAGCCAGCACATTGCCAACTGGTTGCATCACGGTCTGGTGAGCCGGGAGCAGGTCATAGAAGCGTTCAAAAAGATGGCGCCGCTGGTGGATTACCAGAATGCCGAAGACCCGCGCTATGTGAACATGGCGCCCGACTTTGACCAAAGCATCCCCTTTAAGGCTGCGCTGGACCTGGTTTTCTGCGGCCGCGCGGAACCCAACGGTTACACCGAGCGAGTCCTGCACGCCCGCCGCCGGGAGTATAAAAGTAAACACTAG
>JAPORZ010000042.1 GCA_026709915.1 Gammaproteobacteria bacterium | reverse complement strand
CGCCGCGCAGTTCCGCGCAGGTGCGGGCATAGAGCCGTAGCGTCACGGGCACCAGCAGCAGCACCGGTAGGCCATAGACGAACGGTAGCAGCGCCATGGAGTATTTCAGGCCGGCCTCGCCGAATACCTGGTCGTTGAGAATGCCGATGGTGGTCGGCCCCAGCAGCAACCCGGCCAGACTGATGGCCATGTAGTAGAAGGCGACGACCTGGGCGCGGATCTCGCCGGGGGTCATGTTCAGCAATGCGGTAACGCCGGTGGCGGTGGTAATGGCCATGCCCACGGCGTTCAGGGCGAACATGACCATGGCCAGTTCACCGGTCGGCATCAATGGCGCGATAACGCCGGTAACCACCATGATGAAGGCGCCGATGGCGGCAATGCGCAAGGCGGCGTCTTGCGTCCCAGCGGCGTACCAACGGTCGCACCACCAGCCGGCCAGATTGACCATCGCCGGGCCTATCGCCAGTAATACGAGGCCGTTCACCAACGCAAACCTTGATGCTTCCCAGCCCCAGGTGCGCATGAACAGCGCCGCGCTCCAGCCCTGGCTGTAGGCGACGGTGGTCATCAGGCAGAAGATGGTCAGGAAACTGGCGAAGGCTTGCCACCGTTGCAGGATAAATTTCAGGGTATCGACCAATGAGGCGTTGCCGAGGCCCTCGGTTAAGCCCCGATCCTGGCGGCGCGGCTCCCGTAGCGTGAAAAACATCAACGCCAGGATGAAGCCCGGCAGACCCACGACGATGAAGGCAAACTGCCAGGGCGCCACCACGCCCACCAACGGCAAGGTGGTTTCCGGGGAGGATTTGGCCCAGATCAGCACGGTGGCGCTGAACAGCGAAGCGATGGCCGCGCCGATGGAAATAGCCATGCTGTAAAAGGCAATGGGCTTAGCCCGGCGCTCCGGGGGAAAGCTGTCCGAGATCATGGAGATGGCGCACGGGCTGAGGGTGGCCTCGCCGATGCCTACGCTCATGCGGGCGATGAACATTTGCAGGAAATTCTTCACCAGGCCACAGGCGATGGTGGCGGCAGACCACACTGTGATACCGATGGCTACGATCCAGCCACGCCGGTAGCGATCCGCCATCCACCCCAGCGGCAGGCCCATGGTGGCATAGAAGATGGCAAAGGCAGGGCCCAGCAACAGGCCCAGTTGCGTGTCCGAGAACCCCAGGTCGGCCTTTATCGGTTCCACCAGCAGCCCCAGCATGAAGCGGTCGATGAAGGAACAGATGTACGCCAGGGTGAGCAGGATCACCATGTACCAGGCATAGCCGGCGGTGGGGTAGCGGCTGTGGTTGCCGGCGCTGGCGTTGGTAGCAGAGTTATTCATGATGTTCCTCGTCGATACGCGTCATGCCGGCCTGGAACCAGCGCACGTTCAGCCCCACTCGACGTGACCCCGGGTCCGCCCAGGAATACGCCAAGGTATAGCCGGTGCGGTCTTCAATGACGCCGATTTTCAGCACCGGCACCTGGGTTTCCTCGTAGGTCAGGCTTTCCAGCGACAGGGTATAGCCGGTATTGTTGCCGGCCTCATCGGTCAGGGGTATTTTCTGCCCCTGATTATGCATACGCGCTATCCGGGCGAAGATCCACTCCGACAGGTCTGCGTCGGGGTCCACCTTGTGTTTTTTCACGGCCATCCAGCCTTTGTACCAGATGGCATTGTCAGGCTCGGCCGTTATAGCGGCCACAGGCGCGAGCAACAGCGACGGCGCCAGCATGAGCGCCAGGGTAAAAATGCCGGAACGGGCATTTTTACAGGCGCCTGAGACAGTGCCGAACCTGCTCATCGGTCTAACCACTGGTTGGCCTCGATGAAGTAGCCATTCGGGTCAAAAAAGCTGATGCACAGCAGCCGGAACACGCCGCCGCCGGGCTTGGGGTATTCGGAAATGTGCGGTTCGCTCTGGATATGCACCCCGGGCACGGCCTGCAACTCGCGGTGCACCTGCTCTGCATCTGCCACGTTCATCACGAACACGGTGTCGCCGATGCCCAGCCGCCGCGGGTACTCGTCCCGTGCCGGCAACGGCGGGTCCAGATATTCCAGTATGCCAAGCATGCCGATGTAGGGGTCGTTGGCCTGGAGGATGACCAGACGCACCTTGTTGCCCGGTTCGCCGGCCGGCAGGTTCACGCCGGACATGGTGACCTCGGCGTCATAGTAAACTGTCATACCAAGAATATCCCGATAGATCTTCAGTGGTGTTTCCATCTCGTTCACCAGCATGGTGACACGACGGAAATCAGTGGGAACCTTGCTCATATCAGTGTGCTCTGTGGTGTGCTTGTGCGTCATCATTCGGCAACCCGCACTATTGCCTTGCCGAAATTTTCACCGCGCATCAGCCGGCAGAACAATCCGGGCGCGCCTTGCAGCCCCTCTGCCAGATCCTCCTTGTAGCTGAGCTGCCCCTGCTGCAACCAGTGGCTCACCTGTTGCTCAAATTCCGGCCGCAGGTCTTCGTGATCATAGACTACCAGACCGCGCACGGTGGCCCTGGCTCTGATGATGAGGCCCGGATTGGGTCCGGGGGGTATGTCATCCGTATTGTACTGCGCCATCAGTCCGCACAGGATGACCCGAGCGCCCAGCGCCAGTTGTTCCATACAGGCCTGCAAGGTGTCGCCGCCCACGTTGTCGAAGTAAACGTTTATGCCGTCGGGGCAGGCGCGCTTGAGGCCGTCCCTGAGCGTTTCCGTTTTGTAGTTGATGCAGTGCTCAAAGCCGGCCTGCGCTACCGTCCAGCGGCATTTCTCCTCAGAACCGGCAATACCGACGCTGCGGCAACCGTGCCGTTTGGCAATCTGCCCGACCATGGAGCCCACCGGCCCGGACGCCGCTGAAACGACCACGGTGTCGCCGGCTTGCAAGTCGGCCAGGCGGGTCATGCCGGCGTAGGCAGTAAGGCCCGGCATACCAAGAATACCCAGCAGGGTGGACAGCGGACCCAGCGCCGGGTTCAGCTTTCTTGCGGTCGCGGCCTGCACCACGGGGTGGCTCTGCCAACCGCTGTGCGCGGCAATGATGTCGCCCTGTTCAAACCCGTCCGCCCTCGACTCGATGACTCTGCTGACTGCCTCCCCGCCCATGAGCTCGCCGACATTGACGGCGCCGGAAATGTGCCGCCCGCTGATCTGGCCGCGCAGGTACGGGTCCAGCGACAGATACCGGGTCTCACACAGCAGTTCCCCTGCGCCCGGGCGCGCTGCGGGCGCGTGCAGCAATTCAAAATCCTGTTCCCGGGGGATGCCTTCGGCTCTTTGCTTTAATATGACCCGTGTATTGTTCACAATGTGCGTATCCGCTGTTGTCGTGGCTTAACCGCTTGCTGCCCCAACCTGATTCGGGCTGGCTTCATACAGAACGCAAGTTTACCTCACAATGATATAATGTTATAACTTGAATACAACTTAAATCGTATTTCTTCTCTGGAACCCATGGCGTCAAGTATAGCAACGCTGCTCGAAACGATCACCGCGCAGGTCGGCGCCGACGCGGTGTTGACCGATGCCCATAGTTGCGCCTTGCATACCCAGGATATTTATACCAAAGCCCTGCCGGCCCTGGCCGTAGTACGCCCCGGCACAACCGAGCAAGTTGCCGAAGTGGTGGCGGCGGTGACGCAGCGGGGTCATGCGGTGGTCGCCCGCGGCGGCGGCATGTCCTACAGCAGCGGTTACGTGCCGGCGGAACCCGACACCATTCTGCTTGACCTGAGCCGCCTCAACCGGGTGGTGGAGTGCAACACCGAAGACATGTACGTGACCGTGGAAACCGGCTGCACCTGGAACGACTTGCACCAGGCGTTACGCGACAGCGGCTGCCGTACCCCGTATTGGGGGCCGCTGTCCGGCATTAAGGCCACGGTGGGCGGCGGCCTGTCGCAGAACAGCATCTTCTGGGGCTCCGGGCGTTACGGCAGCGCCGCGGATTCCGTATTGAGCCTGGAGGTGGTGCTGGCGGACGGGACGATTCTGGATACCGGGTCGAACGCGCAGCGCAACGGCGCCCCGTTTTTCCGCCACTACGGGCCCGACCTGACCGGCCTGTTTTGCTGTGATACGGGCGCCCTGGGCATCAAAACCCGGGCCACCCTGCCGCTGGCGCCGGCATTGCGCGCACATCGCTTTGCCTCTTTCGACTTTGACGATTACCGCGCCATGGCCGGCGCTATGAGTGCCATCTCAAGGGCCGGTCTGGCCATGGAGTGTTTCGGCTTCGATCCGTTTTTGCAGAAACAACGCCTGCAACGCGAAAGCCTGCTCAAGGACGTAAAAGCCCTGGCTGGCGTAGTGAAGGCAAGCGGCAGCGTGCTGGCGGCGGTGAAGGACGGTTTGCAAACGGCAGTGGCCGGCAGAGGGTTCATGGACGATGTAGCTTACTCCCTGCACGTTATGATAGAGGAACACGGCGCCGCCGCAGCTGACGACGGGCTGGCGCGTACCCGGCAGGTTTGTGCGGACCACGGCGGGCGCGAGCTTGAAAACAGTATCCCGAAAATTCTCAGGGCGAACCCGTTTACCCCTCTCAACAACATTGTCGGGCCCAGTGGCGAGCGCTGGGCGCCGCTACACGCCCTGGCGCCCCACTCCAGGGCCGTGGCCATAATCGATGGCGTGGAAAAGATATTTTCCGGGCATCGGCAACTCATGGAAGGTGAAGGCATTGGCGTGGGCTACCTGTTAGCCACCGTCTCGACCCACTGCTTCGTGGTGGAACCGGTATTCTTCTGGCCCGACGCCATGACGGAAATTCACCGGGACACCGTGGAACCGGGCGTGCTGAAAAAACTGCCCGGCTTTGAGGAAAACCCGGGCGCGCGCCAGGCCGTAGCGCAAATCAGACAGGAGTTGCTGGATTTTTTCTGTGACGCAGGCGCCGCGCACTTGCAGGTCGGCAAGGCTTACCCGTATAAACAAGGGCTGAAACCGGCAAGCTGGGAGCTGCTGCGGGAACTCAAGCAGGCGGTGGACCCCGACAACCGCATCAACCCCGGCAGCCTGGGTTTGTAAGGCGACTGAGGTCACTGAGAGTTGGACGTGAATATAACTCAGGACTACGTCAACATCGGCAGTGTGGAACAGCCGCAACAGGTCCATTTTCGCCGCGCCGGAACAGGGCCGCCGCTGGTCATGCTGCATGCCTCGCCCATGTCATCTGCGGCCGTGCTGCCGTTCATCAAGGTGGCGGCGGAGTTTTGTACCGTGCTTGCCCCGGACACGCCCGGTTATGGCGGCTCTGATCCCCTGCCACAACCCGGCGGCGATTTGACCGGTTATGTCGCTGCCTTAAATGAATTTACCCAACGCCTGGGCCTGCGCAGCTTCGGCCTGTATGGCACGGCCACGGGCGCGCAGTTGGCGCTTGAATTCAGCAAAACCCACAGCGCGCGGGTCGATTACCTGATCCTGGACAACGCCGCGCACTTCACCGACGCAGAACGGCACAGTATCGTGCGCGGCTACTTCCCGGACCTGACGCCGGACACAACCGGCAGCCACCTGACCCGTATCTGGTCGATGGCCCGCGACCAGTGCGTCTTTTTCCCCTGGTATCAGACCGGCTCGGCAACCCGCTTGTCCGGTGGCGGCGTCAATACCGAGCTGGTGCAGCAGTTGGCCATGGACTTCCTGCACGCCGGCAAGGATTACGACCGGGCCTACCGGGCCGCGTTTGCCAACGAAAAAATGGAGCGGGTGCAACCCGTTACGGCGCCGACCATCATCATGCGCTGGCAGGGCAGCATTTTGAAACAGTACACCGACCGCTTCGACTCGGTGGCATGGCCGGACAATTTCACCATGCTGCATTGCGGCCCAACCCGGGCACAGCGGGCGCAGGGCTTCAGGCGTATTTTTACCGAACACAGGCCGCAGGCGCACAGTCGGGATTGCCATATTAACCATACCGACCCGCGCGGGCGCGCCGGCAAAGGCTTTATCGAGCTGGATTCCGGGCAATGCCATTACCAGTTTGCGGGAGACGCACAGCAGCCCCCCGTGTTGGCCCTGCATGATGTCGGCAGCTCCCAGCGCGCCCTGTCGCCCCCGGGCCTGGCCCGTTCCGGGTCATACCATGTCATCGCCCCGGACCTGCCGGGGCACGGGCTATCGCCGCCCGCGCCAGCCGCACGGGGTGGCATCGACGGCGCAGTCGATAACCTGGCAGAACTGGTCGAGACGCTGGGCTGGAGCAGCTTACAGATTCAGGCCGAGCAGGACAGCGCCGCCCTTGCCGTGGAGCTGGCAAGACGGCTGGGCGCGTCGGTCACAGCGCTCAAGCTGGTCGAGCCGCTTGATTATGTCGCGCTGGCCGCAGAGTGGGATTGGCCCCGGCTGCGCCCTGATTTCACGCCGGACAGCGCCGGCACGCACCTGCTGAGAACCTGGCACTGGTTACGCGACCGGCAGTTGTACTGGCCCTGGTATGCCCGCGACGCCGCCCATGCCCTGCCCGGAGAGCCTAAGCTGGAGGCGGACTACCTCAACGCCCGCCTCACTGAGTTCTGGCAGGCCGGCCCGGGTCTGGATGAACTTAGACAACAGATAGTAAACTACCCATTGAGCAAATATTTGGATAAACTCGACTGCACAGTGGAACTGTGCCAGACCACCGAACATCCGTTGGCGGAGGTTGGCCGGCGCAGTTTGGGAAGGTAGTCATTTAATTTTGACATTGACATTGACACTTTGAGAGAGGCAAACCATGACTTTCAAAAATCTTTTTATAGACCATGAGCGCAGCAGTGAGGAAGAACAATGGGTGCGCGAGGAACTGGCCGAGCAGGAACAGCGCTTTGCAAAGATCGACCAGCAGATGCACGACCTGGCGCCAACACGGGCCAAGTGGTACGAGGAATTTTTCGACCGTATTTCAGTGCGTGGCTTTAACGCCGACGGCGACCAGAAGGTAAAGATAAAACGCGAGAACCTGCCGGCCAAACCACAAGACCGGGAAGACCAGGTGATCTGGAAGTACGGCGTTGACAGTGACGATAACGGTTAAACCGGCATACCCCGGCACAAAATTCAACTTGGGACACTCTGCTGTCAAAGAGCCTCTGATTTTTAGAGGCGCAGGGTATCCCCTAAAAATCCGGGGGCGGAATGCAGTTTTGTCCCCTGCAATGATCAGTGGAGAAATAATATGGCGCGCCCACACATAGAACCTTTTGTCGATCGCGACGTTACCTTCAAGAATATGCCGCTGCCGGGCTTCGGCCGGGGCATGCACTACAAAATGTTGAGCATGGACACCGACACCGGCGCTTGTACCATGACGGTGCAACTGGACGGCGGCTACCGCCAGACGCCGGGGTTTTCCTGGTCCGAATGGGAGATGATCGTCATCGAGGGAGAGCTGCAAGTGGACGGCCGCACGGTGCGCAAGGGACATTACTTCTACGTCCCGGCGGGCTATGCCATGCCGGCTATTGAATCCGCACAGGGCGCCCTGGTATTGATGATGTACAACACCGGCGAGCCCAGTCTGGTCGAGACCACCGAGCATCACCCCCTGGCCCAGACCGACCTCTACCACGATGTCGATTCTTACCTGGATATCGCCTGGGCGCCGGGCAACGTGGTGCGGCCCGCGGTGGCCACCGGCATCCTCATCAAGCTGCTTAACTACAACCCGATTTCACACGCGATGACATTCCTGTACTGCATGTCGCCGGCCTGTTACCAGGACAATATCTCCTACCACGACTGCGCCGAAGAATCCTACCACCTGTGGGGCACCTCCTGGATGATGCAATTCGGCGAGATTCCCACCGGCGGCTACTTCTGGCGCCCGGCTTACATCAACCACGGCGCGTTCGCCTCGGAATTCGGCTGCATCGCCCTCGGCCGGGTCGACTCGAAACTGTTCAACCACTTCCACTACAACCCCTGGTCCACGCCGAAGCAAAACCAGCGCCGCGCCGCCGCCCGGGTTTACCAGCGCGACCCGCTACTGTACAAGTGGATGGTCAGCTATTCCCACAACCACCCGCACGGCCCGGAAGACTTTGAGCAAACCCAAGCCGTGCGCGGCCCGGACCATCCGCACAACGAACCCACCACCGACGGCCACAAACAAAGCCACTGGCATACCCACAAGCACCATCACCATTCCCATGACTGAGTGTCACCCTGAGTCACAAATAAGCAAACGGCAGCGCCGTCACACCTGAGCGCAGGGGGAAACACGCGTCTCCCGGGTGTATTACGTATCCCGGGAGTGCGGTGTCCCTGAAATCGTCATGAAAAATCCCGATGCCGGCGGCCATTGCCGGACGGGGTGAGGCTGACAGCTTTACTTCAACAGGAACCAGTTTTTCGCCCTCTGTTACCACAAAGTCCACCTCCGTCCCGGCGCTGGTTCTCCAGAAGTAGAGTTGCGGGTCAGCGCCCCGGTGGGTCAGCGTCTTGATGAGTTCCATAAGCACTGCCGTTTCCAGGATGGCGCCGCCCAGGGGGCCGGCAGCCGCATGGTCGGGGTCTTTGAGGCCGGCCAGGTGGCAGAGAATTCCGGTGTCCGTGAAATATACTTTAGCGGTTTTGACAAGCCGTTTGCCAACGTTGGCGAAGTAGGGACGCAGCACGATAATCTGGTAGGTCGCTTCGAGCACAGAGAGCCAGGACTTGATGGTATTCACGGCAACGCCCAGGTCGCGGGCTACGTCACTCAGGTTCAGGAGTTGCGCGCTGCGGGCCGCCAGTACCCGCAGAAAGTTCTGATACTGCGTCAGGTCGCCCACCTGCCTGAGTGTCCGCACGTCACGTTCCAGGTAGGTCTGGATATAACTGGCATACCATAACCGGAGGTTCCGGCGCGGCTGTGTCACCAGCTCGGGGTAGCCGCCTCTCAGCAGCGCCCGCCATAGACTGCCGAACGCGCCTGGTGCATGAGAGGACGCCTGCCATCCGGACTCCCAAGGCAAACCGAGCTGCGGGTTACCCTCCATTTCACGGCGAGACAAAGGCCATAAGCGCAACATTGCAGCGCGCCCGGCCAACGACTCGGTCACTTTTTCCGCCAGCAGCAGGTTCTGTGAGCCGGTCAGCAGGTATTGACCGCTCCTGTGCCGGTCGCCGTCTATCTTCTCCTTGATATACGGCAGCAGGTTTGGCACGTACTGCACTTCATCGAAGATAACCGGTGGATGGTACATCTCCAGGAAGGCTCGTGGGTCATCAGTAGCGGCCAGACGAATGTCCGGTGGTTCCAGAGAGACATACCGGTAATCCTTCCCGAAGAGTTTTTGCAAAAGTGTGGTTTTGCCGGACTGGCGCGGCCCGGTCAGCACCACAGCAGGAAACTCGGCGACGGCCTGACGTAGCACCGGTTCTAAGGAGCGCTTGATATAAGAAGTGTTCTTGTCTCTCATGGACTTAAGGGCGCCTCTAAAAATACCACGGAGGGCATTTTTAGAGGTTATCTTAATATTTTGCATTTCAAATGCAAAATATTAAGTCCAAAATTCACTGTTGTCAACTCCCGCCCGGTCGTGCCGCCCGGTCGTGATTATTACCATGTCATGGATGGAGAGGACTGACCGTTACGGCAATGCATAACGCATGGTGAACATAATGGAGAACCGGCCGGTGTCATTCGTGCTCGACCAGGTGCTGACCGGTTCGCTGCCGTCCAGGCGCAGGTTGGGGGTGTGGCTGCGCAGCAGGTCGCCCTGATAAGCATCCGACTCGAACGTGCCGAAGGCTTGCCACTGGAGTTTCAGCCCCATGGACAGGTCTTGCGTCAAGGCACGGTCCACGCCTGCCATTAAAACGTATCCTACCATTACATCTCGCAGTGCCGCGCGACCAACGCTCTCAGTCCCGGCCAGATTGCGGCGTATTTCGTCTGCGTTGGGCTGGTCGAGGCCGGTCTGAATGTCCTGCGGGTCTGCGCTTCTCGCCCAGCGCCAGGAAAAGTCCTTGCGCGCCCAAGACACGCCGGCGCCAATACCCGCGTACGGGGTCCACCGGGTCCGGTTCGGCCAGTCGCGGAACGCCACCAGGAACAGTTCGTGGGAGCGGGCCGTGCCCAGGGTCTCCTCACCTACCGAGAGTTCATTGCTGATCTTGTCGAAATCCGCCCCGGTGGCATCCGTGGATGACACCGTCTGGTCGAAATTTGTCTCGTTGTAGGCGTAAATGCCGGCGACCCGATAACGCGCTGACAGCCGGTAACCCAACTCCGCTTCCAGGGAAAACCCCCGGCCGCTATCGAACGGCGCCAGCCACCCGTCCCCCGAACCCCTGTTCGGGCTGGCGCATCCCGGTACTGCCAGCGCCCTTGGGTTGATGTATTCATCACAGATGCTCGCCCGGTCGTCGCTGCGACTGTTGATGGTAACGTCCGTAGATACGTTGCCACCCACGGCTATGCCCATATATACCGGCGCCGCGCTTGCAGGGCCAAGCCCCGCCGCCACTATCAGTAAAAGTAACGCAATTATTTTGTTGTATGTTCTCATGGAGAGTATCCCACCGCCGCGTATCACTTTGCATTGGTCGATATTCTACACAAGGATTGCGATGCAATTAAAAAAACCGGGCCGGCCTGACCCTGTACTGCTTGCCGGAAATCTCTCTTTGACAGGCAGGCAGGCTTGACCTGACATCCGTCTTAACCTATAGTTGCCAAAATTGAGAGGAGGCGCCATGTTGGTATCTGTTTATTGCAAAGATGTGCAAGGAGGCGCTGAAATCCGCCACCGGGCGTTGCAAGAGCATCTGGAGCATATTGAAACCATTGAGGACCGGATCAAGGTGGCCGGGCCGGTCATGGGGGGCGCGGGCGCCGAGCCGGTGGCCAGCCTGCTGATCTTCGAGGTGGACAGTGTTGCCGAGGCGACTGCCATGCTCCAGGCCGACCCCTACTACCAGGCCGGTCTCTGGCAGGAAGTAAGCATACAGGAGTTCAAGGGCGTGGTCGGCAGCTGGGTGGGCGGCAGGCAATGGTGAGGCACGGCAAACGTTAAGCGGGGAACCGCCACGGGTCCCGGCGCCCCTAAGCGGGAAACCACCACGGGTCCCAACACCCTTGGGTATTCTCAATCAGCGCCCGGGCCCTCAGAAAACGGTTGATGGAAGCCGGCCCCATGCGTGAGCCGCCCATGCCGGATGCTTTGAATGCCTGCTTCTCACCCTCGTGCATGACGCTGGTCAATGCTGCGTCGTTAATACTGACCGCGCCGGCCTCCAGCCTGCCGGCGATACCCCGGGCGCGCTCGGCATCGTTGGCAAACACGGCCGCAGACAGACCGAAGATCGTATCATTGGCCAGCGCCACGGCCTGCTCATCGGTGTCGAAGGCCATCACCGGCAGTATCGGCGCAAAGGTTTCTTCAGTCATGATCAGCATGTCATGATTCACGTTGGACAGCACGGTGGGTTGACACCACAGACCGCCGTTGTGTTCCACAATGCCGCCGCCACATTCCACCTGCGCGCCTTTGGCCGCGGCATCCTGCAAATGAGCCTCAATAATGTCCCGCTGGCGCGCTGAGATAATCGGGCCGATCTCGCCTGCGTCGAGCGCGTGGGTGTTCAACTTCAGGGAACGGGCTTGTTGCGCGAGGGCCGCGCTCAGGTCGTGGCAGATCGGGGTTTCGGCATATACCCGCTCAATCGACAGGCAGGATTGACCCGCATTCACCATTCCGCCCCAGCACAGTGCCGCGGCGGTGCGTTCCAGGTCTGTATCAGCGGTGACTATGGCCGGGTCCTTGCCGCCCAGTTCCAACTGGCAGGGGATGAAGTTGCGCGCTGCCGCCAGCGCCACCTGTTTGCCGGTTGCCACACTGCCGGTAAAGCAAACCAAGTCGGCCTGAGCGATGAGCGCGCGGCCCAGGCGGCCGTCTCCGGGCACAAAACGCAACACC
Organism: Gammaproteobacteria bacterium; assembly: GCA_026709915.1. Classification (GTDB taxonomy): domain Bacteria; phylum Pseudomonadota; class Gammaproteobacteria; order Eutrophobiales; family Eutrophobiaceae; genus JAAXHV01. Next base: position 2,366 of record JAPORZ010000042.1, on the reverse strand, counting down.
GAATTAAGATCCGTAACGCCTGCGAGAATGTCCGCCAACGGCTCAACGAAGCGCGGCGTGATCTCACTCGGCTTGACGATTACTGCGCTCCCGGCCAGCAGCGCCGGAATAGCGTCAATACAGGACAGCAGCAAGGGAAAGTTCCAGGGAGATATAACAGCCGCCAGGGGATAAGGCACCCGTTGCGCGCCGACCTCAATAAAAGGAATAGCCGTCGTCTTGCGCGCCCCGGTTGCCAGCAATGCCGGCGCCAGCTCACACCAGCGCTCGATGCTTGCCACCACGGCGTTGATCTCCAGTTCCGTCTCCGTGCTGCGACCGGTATCGGCGCACAGCGCCTCGAACAACGCGTCGCGCTGCGCGGAGATAGCGCGCGCCAGTTCCAGCAATACCTGGCAACGCCGCGCCACGCCGTCTTGCAGCCACTGCTGCTGCGCGGCGCGTGCATCAAGCGCCAGACGCGCCAGTTCCGCAGCGCTGACTTGCTCAAAACGATAGTCAATACGACCGCTGCGGGGATTGCGAACCTCAATTAAAGCCATGGTTATCGATACTCTGTTTCTACTCTGTCAGCATTATCCTGCTGCTGATATAGCGGTAATACTACGCGCATGCATCGTAAGAGAGCAGGTGAGGATATGCCAGGATACGATTATCTGCGGTCATCAGGATGAGGTCATGTACCACTGCCGTGGCTACAAGAATCCGGTCGGCGGGGTCGCGGTGAAATTCTCCGGGAAGTTCGTAGGCAGCCAGGGCTATCTCATGCGTGATCAGGATGGTTTCAGCGTGCAACGCTTGCAGCGCTTCCGGTACCCAGGTTCGCAGTTTACCCGCCAGGGTCAAACGTCCTCCCCATGCCAGACGCGCGATCTCCAATGACGAAATACTTGAGATGAACAACGTGTTGTCTTCGTTAAGAAGCATATCCTTTGATTTCGATCCTAATCGTTCTTGCGCTTCCTGTGTCCATAGCCAAACATGTGTATCAAGCAAAATCCTCATTGTTCCATTTCCCACTCATCCATGAAGTCGGAATGGACAATATCGCCATGAACGGTAATTCGGCCACGCAGTTTACCCAGTTCGCGCTTGCGGGAAGCATCTTCGATATACGGGTTGATCACGGCAATGGGGTGCTTGCGCAATGTCACCATGAGCGGTTCTCCCGTTATTTTTACGGTCTTCAATTTATCAATGCACTTTGCCTTGAATTCCGAAATGCCTATCTCTTTCATTATGATCTCAATATACCAACACTCAACTAATATAACCTGGTCAACTGACCAGGTCAACTAATCAGTCAACCGATTTAAGGGCGCCCCTAAAAATTAGAGGTGGCCTTAAATCAAGTCCTGCTTGATTAATTCATCAATGATGCTTTTCAGTGTCTTGATGAAATGGCTGCGCTCGGGCACGATGGGGGCGCCGGTGTCATCCAGCAAGGTGTTGGCGGGGTAGCGCGCCTGCGGCTGGGCGATGTGCGCATAAAGCTCCAGGCGCTGGCGGGCCAGCAGGCTGGACATGCCGGGGCGGCGGCGCAGGCGGCGCAGGGCGGCTATGTCGATTTCGTAGTTGGCGACCATACTCTCGCCGTACCCCGCCGCCGCCAGTACCTTGCCCTGATAGTCGATGACCTTGGACATACCGTCCGTGGATGACTCGGGAATCCCCGTGCCGCAGATACCGCCGCTGTTGGCAGAAATGATATACGCCTGGTTTTCACTGGCGCGGGCGCGTTTGGCAATGTCCTTGGGAGTCAGTTCCGGGCTGCCCACCTCACTGGTCGAATGCAGGATCACCTCGGCGCCCCGTAATGCCAAGGCACGACTGAGCTCCGGGTAGAGTATCTCCTCCGAGGCCACCGTCGCCAGCCGCCCGAGCTCGGTGTCTGCCACCGGGAAGACGCCTTCCACGCCGTAGCGGTCAAGATAGCGCTCCCAGACATCGTGGGGAGTCGGCGCAAACAAGGAGATCAGGCGCCGGTAGCGATGGATGGTGTCGCCGTTCGGCGCAATAATGAAACTGGTCTGAAAATAAAGCCCCGGAAATGCCCGGTCGCGCTCATACACATTGCCGGACAGGTAAACATCATTATCCTGGCAAATCTTCCCCAACGCCTCATATTCCGGCCCGTCCACATCAATACCGGCTTTTGCCGCCCAGGCATCCACCGGGTCACCCATGGGAAACCCCGTCAGGAAGTATTCCGGCGCCACCACCAGGCGCGTATCCCGCCCGATAAAGCCCTTACTCGCCGCCACCTGCACACCACAAGTCTCAATCGCAGAGAAAATACTACGACGCGCCTCGGCCACGCTCAAGGCATTCACCGCCCGACAACGGGTCTGCAGGGCCAGGGCGTA
>JAPORZ010000115.1 GCA_026709915.1 Gammaproteobacteria bacterium | reverse complement strand
TGCACAAATTCGTCCGGAACGAATTTGGACAGCGCAGCTGGCCCCATCGGGGCAAACTACACGGATGTAGTTTGCACAAATTCGTCCGGAACGAATTTGGACAGCGCAGCTGGCCCCATCGGGGCAAACTACACGGATGTAGTTTGCAAATCGTCTATCCTGACGATTTGTCATTTTCAAGCACTTACGTGCTTAAAAATGGCAGCATATCCATAATGCTGCACGGCCACCTCTAATTTTTAGAGGTGGCCTTAAAACTGCGCACATCTCGTGTGCGCTGCACAATAATAGTGCAACAGCGCGGTGCAGTAGCGCGGTTGTCCGCATCCACCGAAGCGGTTATCATTACTGCAGAGCAATGCCCACCATGATCAAGGCACGGGAAATAGAAGATTTCGTCCAGCAGTTCCTGCGGTTGCTGCCTCAGGACCTCAGCCGCTCGCGGGAGGATTTTGAGAAAGTCGTGCGCGCTGCCATGAACGCAGCGTTCTCGAGGATGAACCTGGTGACGCGAGAAGAGTTCGCGGTGCAGGCGCAATTGCTCAGTAATACCCGCGCCGAGCTGGATGAGCTGGAACAGAAAATCACCGAACTGGAAAAAACACTTTCAGAAAAACAAAACGCGGGTTAAACTTGCGACCACGCTGGGAAACCGGCATAACACCAGGCACGGCGTCACCTGCCGGCCAAGTTGGAGGAAAAAATGGAAATTGCGAGGATCTACTCACGCGCCCTGACGGGGATCGACTCCCCCCAGGTCACGGTTGAAATACACATCTCTCGAGGTCTGCCCCAATTTTTTATCGTCGGCCTGCCTGAAACCGAAGTCAAGGAGAGCCGGGAACGCGTCCGCAGCGCGCTGCTCACCAATCATTTCGAGTTTCCCATGCGCCGCATCACCGTGAATCTGGCGCCGGCGGATCTGCCCAAAGAGGGCGGCAGGTATGATCTGGCAATCGCCATTGGCATCCTGGCAGCCTCCGGGCAGATTTCCTGCGATGCACTGCAATTGCACGAGTTTATCGGTGAGTTGTCCCTGACCGGGGAGTTACGCCCCGTGCGCGGGGTGCTGCCCTGCGCTTATGCCACCAACAAAACCGGGCGCAGCCTGATACTGCCTGAGCCCAATGCCGCAGAGGCCGGCCTCATTAACGAGTTGGGCGTCTTGCCGGCGCAGCATGTCATGGCCGTTTGCGGTCACCTGAATGCTGTGACGCCGCTGGCGCGCTTCAGCCGCCAGGAGCTGCGACCACAGGAGCAACAGGTTTATCCCGACCTGGCGGAAGTCCGCTCACATCATTTTGCCAAGCGTGCCCTGGAAATCTGTGCCTCAGGGGGGCACAACCTGCTTATGACCGGCCCGCCCGGCAGCGGTAAAACCATGCTGGCCGAGCGCCTGCCGGGCCTGTTGCCGCCCATGAGTGAACAAGAAGCCATGGCCACGGCCACGATTCATTCCGTAAGCGCCCGCGGTTTCAGCCTGGCAGACTGGAAGCGCCGGCCCGTGCGTATGCCGCACCACTCGGCTTCATCCGCAGCGTTGGTCGGGGGTGGCAGCATCCCGCGCCCCGGTGAAGTATCGCTGGCGCATAACGGCGTGTTGTTTCTGGATGAACTGCCAGAGTTCAATCGTAGCGTGCTCGAGGCCCTGCGGGAACCGCTGGAAGCAGGGCAGGTCAGTATTTCCCGGGCTGCGTGCCAGACCGAATACCCGGCCGGGTTTCAGCTCGTGGCGGCGATGAATCCCTGTCCTTGCGGCTACCACGGCGATCGCAGCGATCGTTGCCGCTGCACGTATGAACAAATCAGGCGTTATCGCAGCAAGATATCCGGCCCGCTGCTGGATCGGATTGACCTGCACATCGAAGTGCCGAATTTGTCCCCGGACAGTCTGCAAGCCGTACACAGTGAGCCGCGCGAGGCCAGCGCCGTGGTGCGCAGCCGGGTGGTGCGCGCGTACCGACGCCAACTGGCGCGCGTCGGCAAGCAGAATTGCCTGCTGAACAACGAAGAACTGGAAACGTATTGTCGGCTGTCACCGGCATTGACGACCTTGCTGCACAAAGCTGTTGCGCGGCTGAATTTGTCTATCCGCGGCACTTGCCGGGTATTGCGAGTTGCCCGTACCGTGGCGGATCTGGCTGGTTCCGACCCGATCGGCCCGGAACACCTGAGCGAAGCCATCTCCTATCGCAACAGTTTCTAGGTGCCTCTACAAATTAGAGGCGCCTTAACAGATTTGTGAGGCGCCCTATTGACATACCCGGCGCCAGACAATAAGGTAAAACCATGTCAGATCAGATTCGTTACGAATTTTCCGTGAAGGTGAAAACTGCTTACTTGCAGGAGCAATCCGTGCCTGAGGACAATCGGTTTGTGTTTGCCTACACCATTTCCATCACCAATACCGGGAGTATCCAGGGCACCCTGATGCGCCGGCACTGGGTCATTACCGATGCCAATAACAAGGTGCAGGAAGTGCATGGTGATGGCGTCGTGGGCGAGCAGCCTTGCCTGGGTCCGGGGCAATCCTTTGAATACACCAGTGGCGCCATCCTGGAGACGCCCGTGGGCTGCATGGAAGGGGCCTATGACATCCTGGCCGAAGACGGGGTTGAGTTTGCCTCGCCCATCCCGGTGTTCAACCTGTCCACCCCGTTGACGCTGCATTAGTACTCTTACAGTGGCAACCTATGCCATTGGCGACCTGCAGGGTTGTTTCGACGAACTGCAGGACCTGCTGGAGCTGATCCGTTTCGATCCGGCCCGGGACCGGCTCTGGTTTACCGGCGACCTGGTAAACCGCGGCCCGCAGTCGCTGGCCTGCTTGCGTTTCGTCAGGGAACTTGGGGATGCCGCAGTTTCGGTGCTGGGCAACCATGAACTGCACCTGCTCGCCATAAGCAATGGTCAAACTCAATACCTGCATGACGGTGATACTCTGGATGACATCCTCACCGCTGCGGATGGCGCCGAACTGCTGCACTGGTTACGGCGGCTGCCCCTGATACATCGGGATGAGCAAAGCGGCTTTACCATGCTGCACGCCGGCCTGCCGCCACAGTGGCGGCTGGAGCAGGCCATGGAGTATGCTGCGGAGGTGGAACAGGCCTTACGCGGCCCTGATTACCGGGACTACTTTGCCAATATGTACGGCAACGAGCCGGATTGCTGGTCGCCGGCGCTGACTGGCTGGGAGCGGCTGCGCTTTATTACCAACTGCCTGACCCGCATTCGCTACTGCAGTGGCGCCGGTGTGCTGGACCTGCAAGAGAAAGGCGTGTGCGGGGCGCCAGGGATGCTGCCGTGGTTTGAGATACCAGACCGAAAAACCCTGTCGCAGAAACTCATTTTCGGCCACTGGGCCGCGCTCCGGGATCAGCCTCGGGATTATGGTCGCTACAACGTTTATCCCCTGGACACGGGCTGTGTCTGGGGCGGTGAACTGCTGGCTCTGCGCCTGCACGACGGAGAGTATTTCAGAGTGCCGTCCAGGCAGGGAGTCGGGTTCGGGGAAAGGGCGCCCTCAACCCCTGACAAGGCCTCCCTTCGTCGCAGACGGCAGCTCACCGAACAGCCGGTAGTAGTCCCGGGAAAAACGCCCTAAGTGCCAGATACCCCATTTTGCTGCAATATCACCGAGGTTGTCGGTTTCCCTGGAGAGGATTTCGCGCCGGATATTGTTCAGGCGCAAGGTGCGGATGTACCGGGCCGGGCTCATCATGATGTTTTCCCTGAACACGTATTCCAGAGTGCGGCGCGAGGCTGCCAGTTGTTCACACAGCAGGCCCACCGTCAGTTCTTCACCCAGATTATCCCCGATGACATCCAGCGCGTCATGGAACAGGCGTTGGTGTCTGGTCGCCGTGGTCATCCCGGAGTTATTACTGCCCTGACTGTTGCGGCCGGCAAATACTGAACATATTGTTTCCACCAGGGTATTTTTAACGGCGGCTAACTGTTTTGTATTATCCAGTTCCAGCTGGCGGTTTTCCGCCCCGATGCGGAAGTCTTCCAGCAATGCATACAAAGGCCCGGTTTCCTGCCGGCTGTTGATGAGAATGCAGGAAAGATAATCCGGGTCGCACAGGTCCGGCTGCTGAAACTGGTGGTGCAACGCGCGCTGCAACAAGTCGCAGGCAACGTGCACGATGCAGATGCGCATATCGGGTGAGGAAATGCCTGCCATTTCAGACCCCGGCGGCAAGATAAACGCAGCCCCTTGCGGGAGCGGTTCGCAGTTCAACGTCAGGGTGCGGTCGGTATTCATTAACAGGCCGATGGCGTAATAACGACGCGGCACCACTGCATTCTGGTACAGCACCTGATTGGTTGATTCAAAAAACAGGCTCAGTTCCGGGTCTATGTCGCAGGTGGTGAAGGTGCCGCAAAAACGCCCCTTGCTGATTTGCTGGTAGGATTGATCGTAACCGGTGAGCCGCGCCGCCTGCTCATCGATATCGCAGTGCTGAAGATTATTGATGCAGGGTTTTTTTGCGTAAAGCGGATAATCCATAGCCGTTCTCACCTGCTTTTTACAAAAAATACGACCGTATTGCGCATTCGGGATAACACTGCGCTAATTCAAGCAGCAATACTGTTGTTTGTCAACATCCGACTGCACCTGCCCGGAGGTAGTAATGGTTCACAACAGAATAATGTCTTATGTTCAGCTTCCCTGGCTGTTTCTGTCAGGTCTGCTCGTCGCAGGTCAGCTACAGGCACAGGTCATTGAAGAAATTATCGTTACCGCGACCAAGCGCGAGACCGCGTTGCAGGATACCGCTATCTCCATCAGCGCCCTCAGTGAGTTTCAACTGCAACGGCTCGGCGCTGAGGGCATCTTTGACTATGGCGTGAAGATTCCCAACCTCGGTTTCAGTAACGAGGCTGACGGGCGTTTTAATGCCAGCTCACCGGCCATTCGCGGCGTGGCCGGCGGTGGCGTTGTCGGCGCCACCGGTTTTTATATCGATGATATACCGGTGCCGGAATACATGAACCCCAGGGTCGCGGACATCTCGCGCGTAGAGGTGCTGCGCGGCCCGCAGGGCACTTTGTACGGCGCGCGCTCCATGGGCGGCACGGTGCGTGTGATCACGAAACAGGCCAACCCGGGTGAATTTGACGGGTACCTGCACGCTACGGTTTCCGATGTAAAAGAAGGCGATGTCAACTATGCCGTCGACAGCGGCGCCAACATACCGCTCGCGGATAATATGGCGCTGCGAGCCATGGGGTACTACGCGGCCAATTCAGGCGTATTTGACCGCATGCACCTGTCCAATTCATCCAGGCCGGCGTTTGCCGACCGCACCAATGTCGATGACGACAGCTACTACGGCACCTCCCTGGCATTGACCTGGCAGGTGAACGATGCGCTGACTATCAGGCCCAGGTTCATGTACCAGCGCACGGAGTCAGACAACCTGCCGCTGGCCGACCTGGAGCCTGGCAACTTCACCGTAATACGCGCCAATGATATTAAAGAGCCGGGTGATGAGGAATGGTGGTTGGGAAGTGTCACCATCAATCTGGACACCGGCATTGGTGAGATCGTATCAACCACGGCTAAATACGACCGTAAAGTCGAAGAGTTTGAGGATCAGACCGGCACGCTCGATGGTCTTGTGTTCGCCGGCAGTGGCTTGGCGCAACCTAATATTCCGTCGTTTCTGTCGGAATTGGAGGAGGATACCTCGTTTATTCACGAAACTCGCCTGAATGCCGATTTTGGTGATTTGTTCAGCGACCGGATTGCCGCCACCGTAGGCGTATTCTATGAAGATCGCGAACATATCCGGGAATACCCACCGTCATTTGCGCCGGGTATCAATGAGGTATTTACCAGCGCTTTGAACGCTGCCGCCGGTTTGGAGATCCCATTCCCCCCCGGCGCCTTGGGGACAGACCAGGTATTTTCCACTTACGATGATGTGGATACGGAAGAAATCGCGCTGTTTGGAGAAGTCACGTTCAAACTCACCGACCGGTTGCGTTTCACCGCCGGCGCCCGCTGGTCGGATGTTGACGTGAAATCAACATCGGTGTCCGACGGTTTTGTCAATTCCGGCCCGTCCATGGTGGACGCGACGCAGTCGGAGTCCAGCGTTAACCCGAAGTTTCTGCTGGAGGCTGATATGACGGATGACATCCTGGTGTATGCCTCAGCCGCCAAGGGTTTCCGTATCGGCGGCAACAATTTCAACGTGCCGTTCTCACCGGTGATCGGCTGTTTGGCGGAACTGGAAACACTGGGCGCCACGTCCAGGGAAGATGTGGACAGCTTTAACTCCGATTCGATCTGGAGCTACGAACTGGGCACAAAAACCGCCTGGTTTGATAATCGACTGACATTGAATGTGGCCGGTTTTTTCATCGACTGGTCGGATATCATACAGACCAACCGTCTGGCCTGTGGTTTCCAGGTTGTCGCCAATGCCGGTGAAGCCGAGAGCAAGGGGTTTGAAATAGAGCTGGAGGCGGCGCCGGCCGAGGGCTTGTACCTGTCTGCCGGTTTTGGCTATACGGACGCGGAAATTACCGCAGGCGATAATCCGATCTCAGGGCTGGCCAAGGGCGATCGCGTCAATCAGGTGCCGGAAGTCACTTTTAACGCGACGGCTGAATATACGTTTCCGTTGTTCACCAACTGGGAAGGTTACGTGCGTGGTGATTTTTCCCACTATGGCGATAGCCTGAGCGCAAATAACAATGCCACGATGCCGCGGGTACGGCCCTCCTTTGAAATCCTGAACCTGCGCCTTGGCATGTTTCAGGCTGGCAACTGGGATCTGTCCCTGTTCGTCAAAAACGCCACCAACGAACACGCCAACCTGTCTGACAACCGCTCCATTGCCGCGGAAAAACCCGGACGCCCGCGCATCGTCACGAACCGCCCGCGCAGCATTGGCCTTGAAGTCCGCAAGGACTTCTGATGAAGAAGCGCCTTGTAATATCGGATGACTTAACGCTCGCTTACGTAGATTACGGCGCCGGTGAACCGGCCATTTTCATCCCGGGTTGGACCTATACAACCCGGGTTTTTGCGAGGAACCTGCCGGTCTTCGCAGAGCGCTATCGCGCCCTGTCCTACGACCCGCGCAGCCACGGTGATTCCAGCGTAACTGCCACCGGCAACAATTTCCGGCAGCACGGCGCCGACCTGCACGAATTTATCGAGCGCCTGGGCCTCGATGGTTGCCTCATCGTCGGCTGGTCGTTCGGCGCGTGCGCGGCATATTCGTATTTCGAGCAATACGGCAGCGCTAAGGTGCGCGGGTTCATCAGCATCGACGAAGCGCCGAAAATCAGAAAAGAGCAGGCAACCGACTGGGGGGAGGGGAACGAAGAAGAACTTCAGGCCGTGCTGGAATTACTTACAACCCAGGGGCATCTTAAATTTTTTGAAGATTACCTGTACCATTGCTATGTGAACCAGCCCTCGCCGGATTTTGTCCGGGACATGCTGGCCGCAGCCGCAAAAACTCCGGCAGCCATCGCCAGCGAATTGCTGGCGAAAGGTTTTGACCTGGATTACCGCGAAATCGCGCGCAAGCTGGATCGGGAGATACCGGTCATGCAGGTCGTGCGTGAAGACTGGAGAGCCGCGGCCGGGAACTGGATCGGTGAGAATCAGCCTAATGCAAACGTTCATTTTATACCGGCCCACCTGTCTTTCCACGAGTTCGCGGAAGATTTCAATACGCGCGTGCTTGAGTTTTGTGATGGGTGTTAAGGGCATCTAAATCAGACGCATCATCCATTGGCAGGCAAAGTAACTGATTTTTCAAATGCTCCACGCCCGGATGGGTGTTCATGAGTGAAGCGGGTAGTTTGGAGTGAGGGAAGTAAATGGATTCTTCATTGGGTAACACCTGGTGCTTTGAAATCATTAGCGACGCTTTTTACAGTGATAACAGCAATATCACTGGAAGGCGCGCTGCGGGGCAGTCTTTTTTCGATGCTTTTGCCGAACATGCCCACCCGCTCAGGGTCCTCCTTGTTAACGATTCGCCCGAAACTTTCAATCAGTTTGCAAGCAAATTCAATTCCCGGCAAGACGTTTTATCTGTCCCGCCGAATAACGTAGAAGCTTTGTTAGCGGCTGATATTTTTTACCAGTCCAGTCCATTGATATGCCAACATGCGTGGCTTCGCAGGTATGTTTCAGACAGCGCATTCAGCCTGTGCGGAATCACCCACTCCGTGGCAACGGAAAGGGTGATCTGTGGGATACAGGAATATATCACTGCGCCACTATGTGATTGGGATGCCCTCATTTGTACTTCAAAGGCTGCTCAATCTGCCGTGATCAAAACCCTGAGCGAGCGGGAAGTGTATCTTCACGAACGGGGATTTAAGGTAGCTGAATGCAAAATCCAAACGCCTGTAATCCCTCTAGGCGTCAACACCGCAACCTACAAGATGGACGAAGGGAAAAGACAACTCCGAAAGGAGCTCAGACATACAAAAGGTATAGCTGTTGATGATGTTGCAGGTATCTATATCGGAAGGATGGACTGTTTGAGCAAATGCCATCCTACGCCGCTATTTATATCGATGGAATTAGCGCAGAAGAAACTGGTGAATACCAAGCTGCACTTATTGATGGTGGGACAATTCCAAAATTCACAGATGGAGGTTGATTTTAAGAAATCTGCACGTATTTTTGCGCCATCAGTAAATGTGCATTGGGTTGATGGCTCCCGGTCTCAGCTGGTTGAAGGGGCACTGGCAGCGGCCGATTTTTTTCTGTCCCTGTCCGATAATATCCAGGAAAGTTACGGCTTGGCATTGGTTGAAGCAATGTCTGCAGGATTACCAGTTATTGCCAGTGATTGGGATGGTTACCGGGATACTGTTATCGATAACCACACGGGCCTGCTCATAAAGACAACTTTTCCACCCGAGCATACGGGTAGCGACCTGGCAAGAGGTCTGGCCCTGCAGAATATTGATTACAGGTCTTATCTTGGCGTGTTAAGCCAGTTTACAGCGGTTGATGTTCAACAGTGCAGCGAGGCAATCACAGCCTTGGCAAAGGATGCAAACATGAGAGGTGAAATGTCTCAAAATGCTACAAAACGAGCAAAAGAGACCTATGACTGGCAGAAAATTATTCAACGATACGAAGAGTTAGCAGGGGAATTGACACAAAGACGCCGACATTATGAAAAGCGCGCAGATACAGATAACGCTTCGCAGTCAAGAAATATTGCATATCCGAACCCGCTCAGCATTTTTTTCCAACATCCATCAAACGCTTTGAATGATAATATGGTGTTATCAAGTATTTCTGATGATTACGCCAGCCACATCAATTTACTGTTGGGCTTGCAAATTCACGCTTTTGCCCGGTCTCTTATGCTCGATCTGGATGACATGCTTGAGATGATGGATAAGATAGACAGGTCTTCCTTAAGAGTAAGAGACTTGTTGAATGCCCATCCTGAAGGCGACCATATCAAAATTCTCAACTCTGTTATGTGGTTATACAAGTTTGGCGTTGTTAAAGTAGCTGATCTGGAACAAAGGTGAGCATTCTCGATAATCACTCCCACGCGCCGGTGCCGGAAAACGAGAGGGTTACCGGTGTCCGTATTGCCATAATAATTATAGGCATAGGCATTACTCTACCTGCTTTTCTGGTTGGCGCAGAAATTGTGTTAGCTCTCGGTTTTACCTCCGGATTCCTGGCCTGTGCAACGGCAGGTATGGTATTGGCAATCATGGCAACATTGGCAATGCTAGTGGGCACGCGCACGCATCTGTCAACCGCTGCGATTATCAGACTGACATTCGGTCAGACCGGATCAAAACTGGTTAATACACTTCTGTCAGCCACTTTATTGGGCTGGTTCGGCGTCACAGCCGTTTTGTTCGGCCAGGTAACCCACCGGATAATTGAGGATGTTATACATTTCAACATCCCTGCGACACTACTAGTCATATCAGGCAGCGTCTTGATGGTGCTAACCACGGTCTTTGGCTTCAGGGCAATTGACGGCTTAAGTCGCCTGGCGGTTCCTTTGCTGATACTCATGCTGTTCGGCGCAATCTTTTACACCTTTCAGGAAATGAGTTGGATCGATATTTTCCATCTGAAACCATCTTCTGGACACGAGTCAATTTACAGCATTGGTAGTGGCGCATCGCTGATTATCGGCTCATTTATTGTTGGGGTGACCATCACCCCTGACATGTCCCGTTTTGCGCGCAAGACATCTGATGCTGTTAAGGGAGCGTTAATCAGTTATGGCAGCGGGTCTCAAATTTTACTCTTTCTGACCGGTATTCCGGCGTTGGCGACAGGAGAGAAAGACCTGATCCTTACCATGACCATGCTTGGACTGGGCTTGCCCGCACTTGCCGTCATGTTGCTTGCTACCTGGACAACAAATGTGAATAACCTGTATTCATCATCATTAACCTTTGCCCAAATCCTGCCACGATGGCCGGACTGGTGTATCACCGTCTGTGCTGGAATTGTGGGAACAGTACTGGCAATAGTAGTCGGCGTAGAGAATTTTATTCATTTTCTGATTTTTCTCTCCATCGCAATCCCCCCGATTGCCGGCATCTATATTACTGACTTTTTTCTGATCCGGCGTTCAAGAAATCTCACTTCCGCAGATGCTCAGGCGCCAGACTGGAATGCCAATGCATTTTTGGCATGGCTGATAGCCGGTTGCTTCGGTGCTTACGAAGTAACAAATAAAATTTCGGTAACAGGTGTGCAGGCGGTCGATGCTACGCTCATGGCAGCGATAGTCTTCTACTTTCTTAGTCGGGCACAGGACTTAAAGAAATCTGTGTTCAGATAGACACAGCAGATTGGGTCTTGTGCAAAAACAAATCAGTATGTATCGGACCATTTTTCCTCTTGCCCGGAAAACATAGCAGAATGTATGTGAAACGCCTTTGGGGGAAATATAAAGTCGTTGATATCGGCACTGGCTATCAGGTCAAAAAACTTGTTATTAACCCTGGAAAAGCAATCTCTTTGCAGATGCATCATCACCGCTCAGAGCACTGGGTAGTGATAAGGGGGGTAGCCACGGTAACCCGCGCAAAGGAAACTTTCGAACTGAAGGTCAATGAAGCAACCTGTATCCCTTCCGGGATGATACACAAACTGGAAAACCGAACCGAGTCTGTTCTGAAAATTATCGAAATACAGCTAGGGGAATATCTTGGGGAAGATGACATAATCCGGTTTAATGAAGACGCCTGATACTCAGTCGTCCCTGAAAAACCCGATTATTTCTTATAACTAATTGATTATATTGATGTAGTCGTCATTTTTTCCTCGACTGACATTGCCGGTTTTGGTAGCATGTCTGAATTGAATCCGAACCCACAGTTACCTCTCCCGGAGGAGAGGTAACTGGCTGTGAAGCAGTCTAATCCAAGGGCAATTTCCCTGCATATCCAATTGACTGGACTGTAGTCCTGAAGCTCTCTATTATTCCCTGCTGACTGGCAAATTTTGGTATGGCAGCGATTTTTATCGCGCTTATCGTTTTGTTCAGGTAAGGGTTTATGTCATCCATCGCGTTGGAAAATGAGCGTCCGGTATCTTCCGAGTAATAGCAGATTGAGTCAGGCGCTACTACTACAGGGCTTGGAGATGCATTATTATACATTATTAAATTTTCATTGAGGTTGTAGATGGTGTATATGTCACCGGAGTTATTGTCCTTTATGATGACCTGGCCAACGTCAAAACCACCGGATGTAGTTTGAGAAATCGACTCTAACGTTCCCTGCACTATTAGGGTGGATTCTCTTTTTAAGGTGTTGGAGATAAAGCTTGCGATGTCGGATGTGCTGCGTTTGGCTTGCTGCATATAAGCGCCCAACTCCCTTGCCTGTCCGATTGTACCGGCTAATATCGCATCAGCCAATTTCTCAGAACTGGCTTCAGAATACAGGCCTATACCGACAAATGCGCCTAATGAGCCTGAAGAAGCTACTCCCCGCGAAACAACTTCTGCGATACTTGGGCTGGAGACATTCAAGTCAACAGTTATGGCTTGATCACCCATTTGATTGTTTGCCAGGACAACTGGCGAAATTGGGATTGTGCTCGCATACGTCACTTGATCAATTTTGGGAACAGCTCTACCTGCGCCGTCGCCGTCAACAACAAAGAGGTTCTGCGTATCACCTAGCGCCAAGGGTACGAGTAATGGAACAACCATATTTGTTGCCCCTGTTTCTCCTGCGGTATAGGCTTGGATTCCACGAGGATAATCAGTAAGTTTTGTCAGTTGTTCGATTGTATTCTTCAACGCTTGGGATACGTCACTCAATGTCAGGTTCTCCCCGGCGCTGGGTGAACCAAGAAAGGCCACAACAGCATGACCATCATTTTGATCGAAGTTATCGACGGTCTTCACGTCGGCCTGATAGTCTGATGGGACATCGTTCAGAATAGAAAGGGAGTCAGTGAAACTGCCGCCACCTCCGCTTCCAAGCAACGCGGAGCCGATAGCCACGTTTGTTATATCTTCTTTGGAATATGCCATGTTTTTTCTCCTCAGATGAGCGTTTAAGAGGTATCAGAACCGGTATCCCAATTCGACGCCTACTGAACTTGGCGGACTGTATGAACGTACGAAAGCGAAGCCAAAATCGGTGGTGTCTGTTGCGAACTGCTCGTCCAGAATATTGTTTGCAAACCCTGTTACTGACCAGTTATCTCTGCGCAAGCCCAGACGGATATCGAGGAGGTCTATGGCATGAATATTAAACAGGCCACTACGTAAAATAAACGAGCCCTGATGACGCCAACTGACCCGCCCGATGACTTCAAAATCATTGGTGAGAGCGTGAATGTAATCCGCGGCAACATTGGCTGTCACTTTTGGCACGGCGTCCAGTCGCGTATTGAGCTCACTGATTTCAGTATCCAGATAGCCAACACCTGCACTCAGGCTCAGGTCTTCCGTCATGCGCAACGTGGTTTCCATTTCAAAACCCAGCACATCTGATTCGGGGATGTTGGTGGTTAAACGAAACGGAGGTTGCGAGGTAACGGAGGTGAGTTGCTGATTTGAATAGTCAATATAAAATACCGCCGCATTAAAGCTGGCGCGGCCATCAAGCAAACTGCTCTTCAAACCAAATTCATAATTCTTTGTCTCCTCAGGGTTGGTTAAGTTCCCGGTATTAAAGAACCCAAACCGGTATCCCTCAGAATAAGTCAGATAGGTATGCAGGTTGTCTGACCAGTCGTAGGATAGTGTGACCTTGGGTTGGAACTTCGAGTCTTTCGCCTTTAACTTGTCTACAGGCATCCCGTTTTCGTCAAGTGAACTGACCGTTTCCCCGTTGACCGGATTAAAACGCCGGGTACTGTAGTCGTTTTCATCATAACGCCCCGATACGGCCAGTTCCAGATCCTCGGTAATATCAACACTCAAATGTAAATAGGCTCCCCATATTGTGTCGTTGCGTTCATCAAACGTGTTGACAAAAACGAGGGATGTATTTTGCGGATTGATCGTTCCCAGGGTTAAGCCATTGATTATTTCACGGTCGATATATTCAAAACCCGCCACCCACTGCAAGCTGCCTTCTGTGTTGGAAGTTAAACGGATATCCTGGGTCACTATCTGGAAATCATCGACAAGAGCCTGGAAGTGATCTATGGCCTGACCGGTAGGCCCCATAGGGCCGAAGCCCATAGCCGGCTCCACTGCATTGTCACCGTATATCGGACCAAACAAACCAACCACCGGGGGTTCACCCAGCGCCGGCGGCCTGATCCAGGAGGCGCTTCCATACAGCTCCTGGTTCATTTCATGGTAGCTGGATACTGAGGTGAGGGTGGCAAAGGGGAGTTCGACGTCAATCTTTGCAGAAACATCCAGGATATCGCGGTTCTCATCGCCGATAATACCGCGGCGGGCCTGGGTCTGATTGTTGAATGTATTCAGCAAGCTGATGTCATTAAAGGATTCCTGCATTGCCGCGCCGGCCTCGAGTTCTGAATAAGCCGCCCGCAGCTCAACGGCCACCTCGTCACTGGGGGTGAACAGTAATCGTCCCCTGACCGCACCCTGTTCTTCAAAGTCCAGGTCATCTCCCGTGGCTGTATCTACCAGGCCATCTGTGTTGCGGTAGTATCCCGATAGTCTGAAACTCAGTGTATCATCAACGATCGGCCCTGATGCTGAGCCCTTGAATGTAAAATCATTGCCTTGTGCATAACCGAGTTTACCGCCATCAGGGAGTCGCGACGCGCCGAGGCCCAGCCCGTTTCGGCCATCTCCTG
>JAPORZ010000012.1 GCA_026709915.1 Gammaproteobacteria bacterium | reverse complement strand
CACCTCTAAAAATTAGAGGTGGCCGTGCAGCATTATGGATATGCTGCCATTTTTGCTATGTAAATTTTCAAAATTTACATAGCAAAAATGCCCGCCGTGGTATTGTTAGAGATGGAGATGGAAAAGTGGGATCTTCCGTACCCTGACTACTGTGCAACACTCTTCTCCAGCGCTCGCATAATCCAACTGTTGACACTGATACCGCTTTGCGTTGCGGCGCCGGCAACGCGGCGATGCAGGTCTGGCCCGAGGCGAACGCTGAGTCTACCCGAAAAAGGTTTACGGGGTTCAACGCCATCCTCCTTACAGGCATTGAGATACTCGTCGATGGACTTGTGGAACTCGTTTCGTATCCCTTCCACATCGGTTGCCTCGAACGTGGCAATCGGATAAGCGCCACTGTTTACCACGCGCCCGTGCAAACGCCCTATAGAATCGTCAAACTCGATCACAGCGGCGTATTCTTTGTACTCAATCATGGCTTTACTCCCACGGCATTAAGGAATGCAGCAATGTCACGTACCGTCGCCCTCCCGGTTTCAGGTTCAGGATGCGGGCGGTGTACAACCATTCGTTCCGCGTTCTTCCTCAGCAGCACTCGCGACCCCGAACGCTGTGTGACCTTCACACCCGCTGCTCCCAGCATAGAAACGATGTCCACCCAACGGATTCCTGCAGGTGTTGGTGTCCTGAACATATCCTCCAAGGTGCGTTGATGCTTCGCTCTCACGGAGGGCAAATCCTATCAGACTAAGCGCCATTCTCCAAGGGTATTCTCCAAGGTATTCTCCAAGGCAGGCCCTTCCTGCAGGAATCAGTCAGGAGTTGCTCTCCTGCCAAGACCATTAGGAAGTTCCCGCCTCCTTACATGGAGCAGGTGAAACACACCGGGGAGCTGAATATCCCTGCACAAAGGCGTTAGGCCGTTGGGTTTGTTGATGGCGGGAACTTGAGCCCGGTAAGCAAGAAAAAACTCAACAGGCACTTGACATCTGTTAACTTGTCGACAGACCATTAGCCCGTCAGGTATTAAGACCTTGGCTTCGGATGCGGCCACTCAGCATATACGCGTAAACGATATTTTTAAGGGGATGTAGAGGTTCAGCTGACAAGACTAATGCAGATGACTGGATAATGAGACGCTGATAATGGCTGTCAATAGAGATAAGGTCACCTCTATTAATTAGAGGTGACCGTGCAGCACAGGGATGTGCTGCCATTTTTAAGCACGTAAGTGCTTGAAAATGAAGGAAATGAAAAATCACACTTTTTCATTTCCGTGTCTAAAAATGCCACGGAGGGCATTTTTAGAGGTTACCATAAACCGGACCGATGGAAACAAGATATTGCACGGTCAGTGGATATGTACAACAACTGGTTCATGCAATTTGCGCCAGAGGCATATCGGACGACGCGGCTACAGACCACGAAAAATGTTGAGGCCACACTGAAAGCAACCGGATATCTGACCGATACAGGACCGGACCTGTTGAAGGCCAAACCCTTTGTGTTGCCTGTACTACGTATGTGCACTTGTCCGCCGCTGGCCGTAGATCGACTGATTGGTCTGGCTAAAGTATCCGGGAACCTGATTAAGTCTATGGAGAAGCACGGCAGAATGCCACCACAAATGCCCCGCCAAAACAGGTGAACTACCCGTTCTCATAGAGGCAAAATCCGCCGGGGATTTCACAAATGTCAACAAAAGACGCAAGGAAGAAGCCGTAAAAATGAGCCAGCTGCGTCGAACCTTCGGTAATAACGTACGTTTCGTATTATTCCTGTGCGGATATTTTGATAGCGGTTATCTTGGTTATGAGGCAGCAGAAGGAATCGACTGGGTGTGGGAACACCGAATTCAGGATCTCGCGGGGTTCGGATTGTAGATGAAAAAAGAGGAACTTGCAGGACTGGAAGCCGGACGGAGCGCGATACAGGATGAGCTGGATGCGGAGCGCAACGTGGCTTTACGCAACCGTATGGGTCAGTTTGCTACACCTTTAAGCCTGGCTACGGAGATACAGCGGTATGCACACAGGCAGACAGGAGAGCATGAGGACATAAGGTTTATGGACCCGGCATTTGGAACGGGTTCATTCTATTCAGCATTGCTGAACGTATTTCCACAAGCTCGTATTCATGCTGCCGTGGGCTATGAAATTGATTCTTGTTACGGACGACCAGCGGCGGAGCTATGGCGCGCTACAGGGGTCGATATCCGTCTTGAGGATTTTACACACTCGGAAATGCCCAAGGGTAGCGAGAGATACAACCTTGTCATCTGTAATCCGCCCTACGTGCGGCATCACCATATCGACAATGGTGAGAAAAAACGGTTGCAGCAATACACCGTGAAGGCCTCTGGAATGAAGATTAGTGGTCTTGCTGGTCTATACTGTTATTTCCTTGGTTTGTGTCACCCGTGGATGGTTGAGGGTGGATTGGCAGGGTGGTTGATCCCCAGTGAGTTCATGGATGTGAACTATGGTGTCGCATTGAAGAGCTACCTGCTTGACAAAGTAACACTTTTACACATTCATCGATTCGATCCGCGCGACGTACAGTTCAGCGACGCACTTGTGTCGTCGGCAATAGTGTGGTTCCGCAATCAACCACCTGCAACAGATCACGAAGTACGTTTCACCTTTGGAGGAACATTGGAACGGCCGGCACTGGAGCGGTTGGTATCAGCCCGGATGTTACGCCATGATCCAAAATGGACACGATACCCTATGGCGGAAAAGCACAAGGCTGCCAAGGGACCAGTGCTTGGTGACTTCTTCAAGATCAAACGGGGTCTGGCTACCGGCAATAACCGTTACTTCATCCTGTCAGAACAGGAGATCGCCCGGCGCAGCCTCCCGATGAATGCATTCAAGCCGATTCTGCCAAGTCCACGCTATTTGGCGGACGATGAAATAAAGAGTGATCGGAACGGAAACCCAGTGCTGGAACGTCGTTTATTCCTGCTGGACCCCCCTTGGACAGAAAACGAGATCAGGAATCGCCATCCGGAACTGTGGGTGTATCTGGAGGAAGGTAAAGAGAGGGGTATCCCGGATAGTTATATCTGTCGGCATCGAAGGCTATGGTACTCGCAGGAAAATCGCCCCCCCGCACCGTTCGTCTGCACTTATCTGGGCCGCAGTGACAAGAAGAGCGGCAGACCATTTCGCTTCATCCTGAATAATTCAATGGCAACAGCCGCAAATGTATACTTGATGCTATATCCATCGAATTCCTTCAAGCAGACCCTACAAGCTCGACCCGAACTGAATCGGCAGGTTTGGAAGTTCCT
This sequence comes from Gammaproteobacteria bacterium, assembly GCA_026709915.1. Classification (GTDB taxonomy): domain Bacteria; phylum Pseudomonadota; class Gammaproteobacteria; order Eutrophobiales; family Eutrophobiaceae; genus JAAXHV01. The sequence goes on along the minus strand of JAPORZ010000012.1, from coordinate 11,054 downwards.
GAATGAGATTTGTCCTCAGGCTATGCTTGGGGAGGGTCGTGTCTATGGCGGCGGACTGCACAAGCTGGAACCAAAAGAACTTGGGAACGTGCCAGCAGATGCTATCGCCGAACTCTTGCCCGGCTCGGACTGGTCACCACACAAAGAGCAGGTTGATCTGTTCTCAAGTCAAGCAGATTAGGGCCACTTCTAAATCATCGAGGGCGACCCGAAAGCCGCCCCGTTGTGTGATGGGGAGTATGCAGTATGAACTCATGGTCGAGCCGCACCCGTTTGATGTCTATGGTCCGAATATAGTCCTGCAAAGACTGTTTGTCAATAGTTACCGTGCGGCGCTATTTTTTCAGTTCCTGCCGTGAGCAAACCCAACGGCAGTTCATTGGTGCACTTGATCTCCGAGACGGCCATTCTGGAGTTGATTTCGCGCACCATGGGCAGGGACAGCAGTTGGTGCAGGAAGCGTTCATAGGCGTGGATGTCGGTGGTGACGACTTTGAGCAGGAAGTCTATTTCGCCCATGACAGTGTAGCATTCCAGCACTTCGGGCAGTTTTGCCACGGCTTGCTGGAAATTCGGCAGGGCTTCCTGACCATGCACTTCCAGCTTGATTTCCGCAAAGACGATGACGTCCAGCCCCAGGCGCTCAGGGTCTAAGATAGCCACCCGTTTTTTCAGCACGCCGGCGTCTTCCAGGCGTTTGAGCCGGCGCCAGCAAGGCGAGGTGGACAAGCCAATCCGGGCCGCAAGTTCGCTCACGGTCAGGCCTGCATCTCGTTGCAGGGTGGTGAGGATTTTTCTGTCGAACTGATCGAGCTTGTAGGTCATATTTTCTATTTTTTAGAAAAATAATGGAAATATTTTTCTTAGTATGACTGAAAAGTGTGAAAAAAGCAAAAATAATTCCCGTACTTCCGTCTATACTTTGTGCAACTGCCCTGGTTTATGAGAACCTCACCTCAAATGAGCGCCAAACTACATATCCCGACTGCGCCCTGCCGTCCGGGGGACGAGCCCGATTTCAGCGCCATTACCTTGCCTGCGGCCGGTGAGCTGGCGCGCCCGGACGAAATGGTCGCGGCAGATACAACCAGGGAGTTGTCGTTCAGCATGATCCGGGTACTGGACGAGCAGCACCAGGCGGTCGGCCCCTGGTCCCCGGCATTGACGCCGGCGGCGCTGCGTGACGGGCTGCGGCATATATTGCTCACCCGTCTTTATGACGACCGTATGCTGAGGATGCAGCGCCAGGGCAAGATGTCTTTTTATCTGAAGTGCACCGGCGAAGAGGCCGTATCGGTGGCCCAGTGCATGGCGCTCGAAGACGGCGACATGCTGTTTCCAACCTACCGCCAGCAGGCCTTGCTGGTCACGCGCGGGTATCCCCTGATGGACATGATGTGCCAGTGTCTGTCCAATGCCGGCGACCGGTTGCAAGGACGGCAAATGCCGGTTATGTACAGTTCCGATGTGCATAAATTTTTCAGTATTTCCGGCAACCTGGGCACGCAGTTTTCCCAGGCCGTGGGCTGGGCCATGGCCGCCGAATACAGAAAGACCGGCGACATTGCCGCCGCCTGGGTGGGCGAGGGTACCAGCGCCGAGGCAGATTTTCACTATGCCCTGACCTTCAGCGCCGTGTACCGCGCGCCGGTGATATTGAATGTGGTCAACAACCAATGGGCCATATCCACCTCCCAGAATATCGCCGGGGGTGAGCAGAATCCGTTTGCCGCGCGCGCCATCGGTTATGGCATCCCCGGTTTGCGCGTGGACGGCAACGATTTTCTCGCAGTGTTTGCGGCCACCCGCTGGGCGGCGAACCGGGCCCGGGCCGGGGGCGGACCGACCCTGATCGAATTGTACACCTACCGCGCCGCGGCGCATTCCACCAGTGACGACCCGGCCCGGTATCGGCCGTCAGACGAGTGGGAGCGCTGGCCCTTAGGGGACCCTATCACGCGCCTGAAACAACATTTAATTGCCCGGGGTGAATGGTCCGAGGCGCAGCACGAACAGTTGCAAGCGGAACTGGCGGAGACGGTGCAGCATGCCTGGCAGAAAGCCATCTCGCTGGGCACCTTGAACGAAGGCCCGCGCCCGCCTGACGCGGCCATGTTCGAACACGTTTACAAGGACTTGCCGCCGCATCTCCTGGAACAGCGCCGGCAGCTTGAGGCAATGACATGAGCGCGGTATTGAACATTGAAGATGGCTCGGTAGCGCAACCGGCAGCAACACCGGCGCGGCGCCCGGAAACACGTACAATGTCCATGATCCAGGCTCTGAACTCGGCCCTGGACGTGATGCTGGAGCGCGACCCCAACGTGCTTATCTTTGGCGAGGATGTGGGTTATTTCGGCGGCGTGTTCCGCTGCACCGAGGGCTTGCAGCAGAAATACGGCGCGGATCGCGTGTTCGACACGCCTATCGCCGAAGGAGGCATCGTGGCCACTGCCATCGGTATGGGCGTGAACGGCCTGCGCCCGGTGGTGGAAATCCAGTTTGCCGACTATATTTACCCGGCCTTCGACCAGATTGCCAGTGAATTGTCGCGGTTACGCTATCGCAGCGCCGGGCAATTCTGGTCGCCGGTGACGATCCGTACCCCCTGCGGCGGCGGGATCAGGGGCGGTCAGACCCACTCGCAGACACCGGAAGCCCTGTTCGCCCATGTCAGCGGCTTGAAGACGGTGATGCCGTCCAACCCCTACGACGCCAAAGGGCTGCTGATCAGCGCTATCGAAGACGATGACCCGGTCGTCTTCTTTGAACCCAAGCGGTTGTACAACGGCCCGTTTGACGGCGACCCGGAGCAACCGGTCAGGAGTTGGGACCAGCACCACAAGGGACAGGTGCCACAGGGCCACTACCGGGTGCCGCTGGGCCAGGCGGCAACGGTGCGCGCCGGTAACGACGTGAGCGTGCTGGCCTACGGCACCATGGTGCACGTGGCGCTGGCCGCGGCGCAGCAAGCCGGCGTTGATGCCGAGGTCATCGATGTCCGTACCTTGATGCCATTGGATGTGGACACTATCTGCAATTCCGTGTGTCGCACCGGGCGTTGTGTGATCGTACACGAGGCGACGCGCCACTGCGGCTATGGCGCAGAACTCTCAGCGCAGGTGCAGGAACGCTGTTTCTGGAACCTTGAAGCGCCCATCGAGCGGGTCACCGGCTGGGATACCCCTTACCCGCATGCCCAGGAATGGGCGTATTTTCCCGGCCAGGCGCGCGTGGCGCAGGCGCTGCGCCGGGCGCTGGAAGGCTGAGTATGGCAAGATCAGGTTGAGAGAGTACCGGTATGGCTGACTACTCGTTCAAACTGCCGGACCTGGGTGAGGGCACCGTGGAGTCCGAAATCGTCGTCTGGCGCGCGGCGGTCGGCGCCCATATTGAGGCAGACCAGCCGCTGGTGGATATGTTGACGGACAAGGCCACCATCGAGATCACGGCGCCGGTAAGCGGCACGCTGCTGGCTGTCGCCGGAGAACCCGGCGACGTGATTCCAGTAGGGGCGGAACTGGCCGTGTTTACTGCGGTGTCTGAGCATCACCCTGTGACTGAGGGCCGGCCAAGCCCTGCTCGGCAGGCCGGCCCCGACATGTTGGCGGGCGCGAACGAACAAACGGATACATCGTCCCCACACGCCGCTGACTCGTCATTACCGCGACCGCCGGAAGCAGCGGCAGCGTCGGCAACCAAGGCGGACGCGACCGCCGTGCGCACAATTAAACTGGCCGGGTTGCGCCGTAAAATTGCCGCACAGATGACCCGCAGCGCCGGCACTATTCCGCACTTCAGCTACGTGGAAGAGGCCGACGTTACTGAACTGGAGCGGTTACGATTACACTTGAATGAAACCCGGGGGAACGACCGCCCCCGGCTCACCTACCTGCCGTTTTTCATGCTGGCCCTGGTAAGGGTGGCGCGGGAATTCCCTCAATGCAATGCTCACTTCGATGCGGAAGGCCAGTTCCTCAGGCAGTTCAATCCGGTGCATATCGGCATCGCCGTACAGACGCAAAATGGTTTGCTGGCGCCCGTGGTGCGGCATGTGGAAACCCTGGACCTGTGGCAGTGTGCCCATGAACTTCAGCAGGTCGCACAGCGCGCCAAGGACGGTCGTGCCCAGCGTGAAGAGCTGAGCGGCTCGACCATCACCCTCAGCAGCCTGGGCGCATTGGGCGGCATCGTCTCCACGCCCATCATCAATTACCCTGAAGTCGCCATCATCGGCATCAACAGGACACAACAACGCCCGACGCTGGCAGACGGCGTAGTCTGCAACCGCCTGGTCATGAATATCTCTTCCTCCTTCGACCACCGCATCATCGACGGCCACGACGCAGCTCGCGCCATCCACGCGCTCAAGCGCTACCTGGAATTTCCGGCAACCCTGTTCCTGTCGGCGTAACCGGTATCGGCCGGAGGTTCCTGTATCGATGCACGGGATTTTATCCTGTGCATCACTGCCTCAGAACTGCTCTTCCCCCAACGCCATCATCGACTCGCTGCCGGCCCGGATGGCTGAAAAATGACCGGCGCTGCGCGGCAGGTAGTGTTCGGCATAGAAACGGGCGGTGATGATTTTGCTTTGATAGAACCCATCATTGGTGGCGGCAGCTTTTGCCGCGGCGATCATGGCGGCCCGGGCCAGCTGCCAACCGCCGCAGACGTAGCCGGTGAGCATCAGGAAGTTGAGGGCAACGGCGCCGGGCGCGTTGGGGTCGCGCTGCGCGTTTGCCAAGAGCCAGTCTGTCGCTTGCGCCAGCTGTTCGACCGCGTCGCCCAGGGCGCGTTTAATGACGGCCTGATTGACCTCAGTAGCGGACAGGTCGGCGGCGGTCCGCCTGATCTCGGCGATGAGTTCCCGCAGGGCCTTGCCCTGGTCCCGGAGCACCTTGCGCCCGACCAAATCCTGTGCCTGGATGCCGTTGGTGCCTTCGTAGATACTGGTAATGCGGGCGTCGCGAAAATGTTGTGCGGCGCCGGTTTCCTCAATGTAACCCATACCGCCGTGCACCTGTACCCCCAGCGAGGTGAGCTCCTGCGCCAGTTCGGTGCACCAGGCCTTGACTACCGGGGTCAGCAGGGCGAACCGTTCGGTGTGGCGGGCCGGCTGTGCCGAGTGGTGTATATGATCGAGCGCGGCGGCGGCAACGTAAGCCAGCGCGCGCATGGCCTCACAACCGGATTTCATCAGCATCAGCATCCGCCGCACATCTGCGTGTTGAATGATGCGGGCGCGCCCGCTCTGGCCGCGTATCTTGCCCTGTTCGCGTTCTCGCGCATAGCCCAGCGCCTGCTGGTAGGCGCGTTCGGCGATACTCAGACCTTGTATGCCGACCGCCAGACGGGCGTGGTTCATCATGGTGAACATACAGGCCATGCCGTCATGCTTTGTGCCCACCAGGTAGCCGTGCGCGCCGCCGTTATCGCCATAGCTCATCACGCAGGTGGGGCTGCCGTGGATACCCAGTTTATGTTCGACGGAAACCGGACGGACATCGTTGCGCCGACCGCCGGAACCGTCGGCGTTAACCAGGTATTTGGGCACCAGAAACAGGCTGATGCCCTTGACCCCGGGCGGCGCCTCGGGCAGGCGCGCCAGCACCATGTGCACGATGTTGTCGGTGAAGTCGTGGTCGCCCCAGGTGATGAAAATTTTGCGGCCGGAGATCAGGTAACTGTCACCATTGGGAACCGCCCGGGTCTTTAGCTCGGCCAGGTCGGAACCGGCCTGGGGTTCGGTCAGGTTCATGGTGCCGGCCCATTCCCCGGACACCAGTTTCGGTAGAAACATATTCTTCAAGGCGGGCGAACCATGTATGCCGAGCGCCACTGCGCAGCCTTCCGTGAGCATGGGGCACAGGGCAAAAGCCATGTTGGCCGATTGCCAGATCTCGTTGGTTGCGGCGGCGACCAGTTCCGGCAGGCCTTGGCCGCCATACTCGGGCGCGAACGGCAACGAGCCCCAGCCGCCTTCGGTAAAGGCCCGGTAGGCATCGCGGAACCCTGCCGGGGGCATGACCCGGGCATCTTCACAGCTGGCGCCAGCGACATCACCGGTACGGTTCAACGGCGCCAGGACTGCCGCGGCAAACCGGGCCGCCTCGTCCAGCACCGCATCCACGGTGTCAACCGTGGCCTCTTCCAGCCCTGGAAGTTGGTTGAGCTCGGATAACCCTGCCAGTTCGTTCAGTACGAAGCGCATGTCGCGGGTGGGGGCGGAGTAGTTATTCATAATGTCAGATCTCAGAAACCTCTGTACAGGCGAGCGGCATAGCGCAGCCGGAATTGTTCGCAATCTTCCAGCAGTGTCTGGGTGGTCTTGGGCATGGGCACCCGGTAGTTGGCCAGATCTTCCATCAGCGTGCCGCAACGGTGAATAATGTCGATGCCGCGCTTACCTAAGGCATGCTCGCGCCGGGTTGCATTGCCGGGTATTGCCGGTCGGCAATCGGCGACCCGCTCGGCGGCGCTGACAAAACACGGCCAGATTTCGATGATGGCCGGATCGCTGCGTAGAGTCTCCATGGCGTTTTTGCCACTCTCAGCCAGTTCCTCAATCAGTTTTACCTGCCTGCCGAACATGGGCGCCCGCGCAAACACCTCGTTGATTTTATCGAGCAACTCGTCGATTTCCCGCATGGTGTGCGCAATCTTGATATAGCGGCTTTCCAAAAAGCGCGCAACCGGCGTGCTGAAGGCTCTGAAGGGTTCGCCCCAGAGTTCCTCCAGGCCCTCCCTGCCGTGTTTGACCCGGATGTATTTGCCGTACTCCAGCGCGCCCATGAAACACAGGCCGCATTCTTTCAGCAGTTCATTTTCCGGCTTGATGGTGACGCCAAGCTGTTCCAACTCCACGGCATGGCTGAGGATATCCGCCCCGCGGTTCAGCAAGGCGCCGGCGAGCATGGCGGCCAGCACTCGCTTTCTGGAAGCATTGCTTTCCGCCTCATACCGGCGCCGCACCTCTTCGAGTTTGTCGCCGGGCGTGTTGATACCGGGTTCCACATGGTGGAACACCCGGCGCGTTAACTGGTCAATGAGGCGTTTTTTGTAGGCGAGGTTGTTCGGCACATTGTAGTGCCGGATCCAGTAACCCTCGTAATAGATGCGCTCCTGCCCGTCTATCTCTCTGATTGTGCCGTTTGCGACTTCTTGCAGCATCAGTTTGCAACAGTATCAGGCAGGCTATGACGCAAATCTCGACTGGTAAGAATGACTGTTCAGCGCTGGCAACGCGCCCAGGTCGATCGGGCCTTCCCGTACCAGCTGATCCTGACGGGTTTCCAGCCCCTGGCGGTAGCGCGCATACACGCCCAGTGCCCACAGCGGGAAATAGTGGCTGTAGCCGTGATAGCGCAGATAGAACACCCGCGGGAAGCCGGTGCCGGTAAAGGCCTGTTCCTGCCAACCCCGGGCGCCGTCAAAATTACGCGTCAGGTAATGGACGCCTCGCTCCACCGCTGCTGATTCAGCTTGGCCCATGGCCATCAGACCCAGCAAGGCCCAGGCCGTTTGCGAGGCGGTGCTGTCTCCCGACCCCCCCAGCGCGGCATCGTCATAACTGTCGCAACGCTCACCCCAGCCGCCGTCACTGTTCTGGATGGCCTGCAACCAGTTCACGGCCTTGCGCAGGTAAGGTTGCTTCGGGTCCTCGCCCAGCGCGCCCAAGGCGACCAGTACCGCCCAGGTGCCGTAGATATAGTTGACGCCCCAGCGGCCGAACCAGGCGCCGCAAGCCTCCTGGTCGCGTTGCAAAAATTCGATACCGCGGGCGATGGGCGGGAAGGTCTTGTCATAGCCGAGCATGGCCAGCATTTCAATGCAGCGCCCGGTCAGGTCCGCGGTGCTGGGGTCAACCAGCGCGCCGTGGTCGGCAAACGGGATGTTGTTGAGATATTCGTAATGGTTGTCGATATCGAACGCGCCCCAACCACCGTCGCTGTTCTGCATGCCGACAGTCCAGTTGACCGCTTGGGCAATACGCTTTTTCCGGTGCGGATTAGAATGGGCGCCGGCGCGCAGCAGCGCCATCACCACCATGCTGGTGTCATCCACATCCGGGTAGAAATCATTCTCAAACTGGAACGCCCAGCCGCCACCGGCCAAATCCGGCGCCTTGCTGAGCCAGTCGCCATGGGTAAATATCTGCTTGTCGAACAGCCAGTCCACAGCCGGTTTGACCGCCTTGTTGTCGGTGTTGAGGCCGGCTTCGGACAGGGCCGACAGGCTCAGACAGGTATCCCAGATCGGGGACACGCAGGGTTGCACGTAGGTCTCGGTAGCGTTCTCGATTACCAGGTCTTCTATGGCCTGCACGCCGCGCCGCAGGTCCGGGTCGTTCAGGTCACAGCCGAGCAGTTTGAGCGCGTAGACGGCATTGGCCATGGCCGGGAAAATTGCGCCGATGCCGCCCTCGCCACGCATGTGCGCTCGCATCCAGGTTTCCGCTCGACGCATGGACAGCCGTCGGATAAAGTCCGGCACCAGCGGTTCCAGCAGTTTGAGCAGGCGATCGGCCAGAATGAACGAATTCTTGACGTGGTTGCCGGCAGTAAATTCATCGATATGTTTCAGCGTGCCGGGGTCTTTGTTGAACAGTTCCCTGATATTCGTGCCGTGATGCACCGGCCGCTGTGAGAAGATCAGCAGCAGCGGGATGATCACGCAACGCGACCAGTAGGACACCTTGTTCAGGCTGAACACCCACCAGCGCGGCAGCCAGATAATCTCCGCCAGCATCGCCGGCACGGTGCGCCAGGGCACCTGCCCGAAGGTTGCCAGCAGGATACGGGTGAACACGTTCACCTGTTCGGCGCCGCCGTTATTGCGCACCCAGGCGCCAGCCCGTTGCATCATGCCCTCAGCAGGCCTATGGCCGACTGTTTTTAACGCGAAATAGGCTTTGACGGTGGCGCTGATATTACCGGCGCCGCCTTCATATAAAGGCCAGCTGCCGTCGGGCAATTGCCGGCTGATGATGTAATCGGCCAGCCGCCGCTCCCGCTCCGTGTCCACCGTGCCGAGCAGGTGTTGCAGCAAAATATATTCGGCGGGGATAGTGGTATCCGCCTCCAAGTCAAAGCGCCAGTAACCGGCCTCAGACTGGCGCTGCAGCAACGCCGTACCGGACTGCAGCAGCGTCGCCGCCACCGGGTCGCGGGGCAGAGCAGGGACCTCGGCCTCCTCCCGTTGCAGGCGGCGAGTTGAAAACAATTCTCCAAGCGCCGGGGACGTGACAGTTGCCGTAAGTTGTTGAGACATGATTCCTGCTTTGGAAGGGTGTTAAACGAACAATTCTAATTTATCCTGTTAAATTTGCAAGTGATTTTTGTTGTGCAAAATTCGCCTTGCGCCCGGCGCTATTTCTGGTTACACTTCGTAATCAGGCTGATGACGTTATTCCCTCGACCGATAGCGGGCGCTGTGGTAGCTCTTATGAGCAAGGCGCCATAAGGAACAACCGGATACCCCATGGAGGTCAACTACATGGAAACAACAATGAACGAGCTGCTCCCCGATAAACCCGTCCCTGCCACCGCTAAGCCGCAACCGGACGCCGTGTCCCGTACCACGCCTCGCACAGGTCGTTCGGGCGATGATGTAGTGCGCTGGGCCGAGTTCCGGCTGGCGCTGTGGGCAGGGGCTTTTGCCCTGACGGTCCTTATCAGCAGCCAGGGTTTGTTGTACTCAGCCATTTTGGGCCTGAAAGACGACATTGGTATCATGCGCGCAGAAATTGGTGTCTTGCGCACAGACATGCAAACACAGTTTGGCGAAGCGTATGCAGACAGACAAAAACAGATTGGCGAGCTGCGCGCAGATATGCAGAAACAGTTCGGCGAACTGCGTGCAGAAGTGCAAGAACTACGCGAGCGCATGGTCAGGATAGAGACCCACCTGGGTATGGGCATCCCCGCAGCAGATAACGAAAACTGACTGGCCGCAGCCCTTCCCGCTACATGCCGGGGCCAGAGTAAAACCTTTCAAATAGAGGCTATTATCGGGTATTTCAAAGGTTTTTTCTCTGGCCTCAACTATCCTGACGGGTTTGCGGGAACTACCGCAAGTCTGCGGCCAATGCTTGACTATATCCGGTAATGTCGTATGTTTGCTTAACGACATGCAAGCGGCAGGCGTCAGCTGAGCATTAACAGGGCGCCTGCCGTGGCATTTGCTCCGACTATCCCCGAAATCAAGATATTCAGGTAACATTACCCATGTTGGCAGTTGCAACGACAAACCCCATAGACATTCGGCGCGAGCAGGTATTTTTGCTACTGGCCGGATTTTTTCTGTGCGCCATGACCTTGCTCAACGTGATTGGCATCACCCGCTTCGTGGAGCTGGGTCCGCTGTCCCTGGCGGTGGGGGTGTTGCCTTATCCGTTGACGTTTCTGTGCACCGACCTGGTGAGTGAGCTGTACGGAAAACGCCGCGCCAGATTCCTGGTGACAGTGGGTCTGCTCCTGAATATCTTCATCATTATCGTGCTCACCGTCGCTAACTACCTGCCGTCAGTCAGCCCCGACTCCATGCCACCGTGGCAGCGGCTGGAACTGGCGCAGGAGGTAACCCTGCCCAGCGGCCAACTGGTGTCCGGCTCCGTCGAGCTGTTCCGGTTGGTCTATGCCTGTACCACCGGGGCGGTGCTGGCATCCATGCTGGCCTACGTGGCGGCGCAGTATTGCGATGTGTACCTGTTCCATTTCTGGAAACGTCTGACCAAGGGCCGCCACCTGTGGCTGCGTAACAACTGCAGCACGCTGATCAGCCAGGGAGTGGACTCGTTCACGGTCGTCAGCATCACCTTCGGCGCCACCTTTCTGGCCGGCGCCATTTCGCTGAACCAGTTACTGCTGCTGATGGGCAGCAACTACCTGTTCAAGATGCTGGTGACGCTATTTGACACCATCCCGTTGTATATTCTGGTGCATTACCTCAGACGTTATCTTGAATTGGAGGATGAGTTGTAAGGATGAGCGCGCATCAGGCCACCTCTAAAAATTAGAGGTGGCCGTGCAGCATTATGGATATGCTGCCAT
>JAPORZ010000068.1 GCA_026709915.1 Gammaproteobacteria bacterium | reverse complement strand
CGCATACAGGGCCGCACTACACCACGCAAGGCGCTGGCCGAGGTGCGCGCACTCCTGGGCGAGGCGCCGCGCGCCCGCGAGCTGCTGGTGGAACACCTGCACAAGCTGCAGGACCATTACGGACACCTGTCGCACCGTCATCTTCTGGCTCTGGCCATAGACATGGAATTGCCCATGGCCGAGGTCTATGAGACGGCCACTTTTTATCATCATTTCGATGTGCTGAAAGCCAATGAGACTCCGCCGCCGGCGCTGACCGTGCGCGTCTGTGAATCGCTGACCTGTGAGATGTTCGGCGCAAGTAACCTGAGCAGCGCATTGAAAGCGAGCACGGACCCGGCCCGTGTCCGCATTCAGTCGGTTCCCTGTGTGGGGCGCTGCGATGCCGCGCCGGTGGCTGTGGTGGGCGCCAACCCGGTCGAACAGGCCCGGCCGGAGACGGTTGAAACTGCCATAAAACACGAACAAACCGTATGCCCCGAGCCAAATGCGACCCGTTATGCAGACTACTGCGCGCAAGGCGGCTACAAGTTATTGGCCGACTGCCGCAAGGGCAGCTACACACCTGAACAAGTCATCGGCGTGCTGGAGCAGGCCAACCTGCGCGGTCTGGGCGGCGCCGGTTTCCCGGCCGGCAGAAAATGGCGCATCCTGCGTAGTCAGGCACAACCGCGGCTGGTTGCGGTCAATGTTGACGAGGGCGAACCGGGCACCTTCAAGGACCGTTACTATCTGGAACGCGACCCGCATCGCTTTATCGAGGGAGCGCTTATCGCAGCCTGGGCTATTGAGGCAAAAGCGATATACATCTACCTGCGTGATGAATACGCCGGTTGCCGTGCGCTGTTGCAGGCGGAACTGGCGGCTTTGCAACAGGACCCGCCGTGCCCGCTGCCGCTGATCCACCTGCGCCGCGGCGCCGGCGCTTATATTTGCGGTGAAGAATCCGCCATGCTGGAATCCATAGAGGGTAAACGCGGTATGCCGCGCTTGCGCCCGCCTTATGTGGCGCAAGTGGGCCTGTTCAACCGTCCTACTCTGGAGCAGAACATGGAGACCTTGCACTGGGTGCGGGACTTAGTTGAGAAGGGCCCTGAATGGTTTACCTCCCAGGGCCGGCGCGGTCGCCAGGGGCTGCGTTCGTTCTCGGTCAGCGGCAGGGTGCAAAACCCCGGCGTGCACCTGGCGCCGGCTGGCATCAGCATCCGCGAGCTTATTGATGAATACTGTGGCGGTATGCTGCCGGGGCACGAATTTTACGGCTACTTCCCCGGCGGCGCGTCCGGCGGGATACTGCCCGCCACACTGGATGACGTGCCGCTGGATTTCGACACCTTGCAGCCGCACGGCGCGTTTATCGGTTCGGCCGCAGTCATTGTGTTGTCCGATCAGGACAGCGCCCGCGCCCTGGCATTGAACGCGATGCGCTTTTTTGAGCATGAATCCTGCGGCCAGTGTACGCCCTGCCGGGTGGGGACGGCCAAGGCAGTGAAACTGATGGAGAAAGCCGCATGGGACCGGCTGCTGCTGGAAGACCTGGCGCAGGCCATGGAAGACGCTTCCATCTGCGGGCTGGGGCAGGCCGCGCCGAACCCGTTACGTTGTGCCATGAAGTATTTTCCGGAAGAGTTTTCCTGATGACAATCCATTTCTCCCTGAACGGGCGCGACCTTGAAGCCGCGGCGCAAGAGACAATCCTTGAGGCCGCCCAGCGTCACGGCGTGGAAATCCCGCGCCTGTGCTACAAGGAAGGCTATCGCGCCGACGGCAACTGCCGCGCCTGCGTGGTGGAAATTGAAGGCGAGCGGGCGTTGGCGCCGTCCTGCTGCCGTAAACCGTCGGATGGTATGAAGGTCAGCAGTAACAACGAACGCGCGCTGCATTCGCAGAAAATGGTGCTGGAACTGTTGCTGGCCGACATGCCGCAACAGGGCGCCTCCCCCTACCGCCTGGATTCGGAACTGGATTACTGGGCCGGTAAGCTGAACGTGTTCTCACCCCGTTTTGATGCGCGAGAAGCGGTTGAACATGACCTGTCGCATCCTGCTATTGCCGTGAACCTCGATGCCTGCATCCAGTGTACCCGGTGCGTGCGCGCCTGCCGGGAAGAGCAGGTGAACGACGTCATCGGTTATGCCTGGCGCGGCAGTCACTCCGAAATCGTGTTCGACATGGGCGACCAGATGGGCGAGAGCACTTGCGTGGCCTGCGGCGAGTGTGTGCAGGCCTGTCCCACCGGCGCCCTGATGCCGGCCCGCAACGTGGGGCTGGTGGAAGCGGACCAACAGGTGGATTCTGTCTGTCCTTATTGCGGCGTTGGCTGTCTGCTCAAGTTCAACGTAAAAAATAACCATATTCAATACGTCGATGGCCGCGATGGCCCTTCAAACAATGGCCGCTTGTGCGTCAAAGGGCGCTATGGTTTCGACTACATACACCATCCGGGCCGCCTGACCAGACCACTGATCCGCAAACCGGACACGCCCAAGACCACAGAGATTATCCCGGCGCAGGCGCTACACCGTTATTTTCGCGAAGCCACCTGGGAAGAGGCGCTGGAACTGGCGGCCTCCGGCCTGCGCGCCATCCGGGATACACAGGGCTCCCAGGCCCTGGCCGGGTTCGGCTGCGCCAAGGGCAGTAACGAGGAAGCCTACCTGTTCCAGAAACTGGTGCGCACCGGCTTTGGCACCAACAATGTGGACCATTGCACGCGCCTGTGCCACGCCTCTTCGGTGGCTGCGCTGCTGGAGACCATCGGCTCCGGTGCGGTGTCCAACCAGGTGGCTGACGGCACACAGGCAGAGGTTATCATCGTGATCGGCGCCCGGCCCAACGATAACCATCCGGTGGCGGCCACATTCATGAAAAACGCGGCGTTGAGCGGCAGCAAACTGATCGTGATAGAGCCGTACAGTTCCGAGCTGTACCTCCATGCCCACGAATTTCTGCAACTGCGCCCGGGTACGGATGTGCTGCTGTTGAATGGCATGATGCACACGATAATCAATGAGGGACTGTGCGATCAGGCTTTTATTGACGCTCACACCGATGGTTTTGAGGCGTTGCGGGAAACGGTGCAGGCATACAGCCCGGAGCGAGTGTCGCCGCTATGTGGTATTGCCGCGCCAACCATCCGGGAGACGGCGCGGCTGTACGCAACGGCGCAATCGGCCATTATTTTCTGGGGTATGGGCATTTCCCAGCATGTGCACGGGACGGACAATGCCCGTTGCCTGATCTCGCTGGCGCTGATGACCGGGCAGATCGGGCGGCCCGGCACCGGCCTGCACCCGCTGCGCGGCCAGAATAACGTGCAGGGCGCCTCCGACATGGGGCTTATCCCCATGGTTTACCCCGACTATCAATCTGTGAACGACCCCGAAATCCGGCGTCGGTTCGAGGAATTCTGGGGCGCGGCGCTGGATCCCGAGCCCGGCAAGACCGTGGTCGAGATCATGCACAGCGTCCATGAGGGAGAAATAAACGGCATGTACATCATGGGGGAGAACCCGGCGATGTCAGACCCCAACCTGCACCATGCCAGGGACGCGCTCACCCGGCTGCAGCAGCTCGTGGTGCAGGACATATTCTTCACGGAAACCTGTGGTTTTGCCGATGTTATTCTGCCGGCGTCGGCGTTCCCGGAGAAGACCGGCACCTTCACCAATACCGATCGCCGGGTGCAACTGGGTCGCCAGGCAGTTACCCCGCCCGGCGCTGCGCGCCAGGACTTGTGGATCATTCAGGAACTGGCCCGGCGTCTCGGCCTGGACTGGGAACACCAGGGCGCAGCGGCAGTGTTCGAGGAGATCAGACAGGCTGTGCCCAGCATGGCCGGCATGACCTGGGCGCGCCTGGAGCAGGAAGACTCGCTCACCTATCCCCTGCTCAAGGAAGGCGACCCGGGCGAACCGGTGATATTCAAAGACGGCGTGTTCCCCACGGCTGACGGCAGGGGACGTTTTATTGCCGCCGATTATATCGAAGCGGCAGAATTGCCCGATGACGACTATCCCTTCACCTTCATGACCGGCCGCCAACTGGAACACTGGCATACCGGCACCATGACGCGCCACTCCCGGGTCTTGAACACCATCGAACCCTGGCCTTTTGTCCTGATCAATCCGCAGGATTTACAGACGCTGGAGATGGAGTCAGGCGACCTGCTCACCATCGAATCTCGCCGCGGCGCCCTGTCGGTAGCCACCCGCGTCGACGAAGGCATGCAACCAGGCGTACTGATGATGCCTTTCACCTACCACGAAGCCGCCGCCAACATCCTCACCAACGACGCCTTGGACCCCTTCGGCAAGATCCCGGAGTTCAAGTTCTGCGCGATACGGGTGAGCAAACATTAGCGCTTCGTGCCCAAGCGTAAATCTCAACGCAAGGAAGACGGCGGACGCCTCAAGATTGGAGATGCCTGGAATGCCATCACTATTATTGCTTTGTCACAGGAGAGCCCGCTCAAGGCCATAGCCGAGTTCGTCGAAAACAGTATCGATGCACGAGCCGGGCGGGTAACCATCACCCGTGGCCGCGAACAGGGTGAACATTTTCTGATGGTCGCCGATGACGGCGACGGCGTACCCAGGACGGCCGAGGGTATTCCCGACTTTCATTACGTTGGCACCCATATCTGCGATTCGATCAAACGCCAACTCAAGCTCAACGGAGCAGAGGCGATACAGGGCGAGTTCGGCATTGGCCTGCTGAGCTTCTGGACCGTCGGGGAGGAGCTTGCCATGAGTTCAGCGGCCGCCGACGATGCCATCTATGAAATGCGTATGCGCAAGGGCGACCCAAGCTATCGCATCGTGAAACGGCGCACGCTCATCCCGGAGCCGGGAACCCGGCTCAAGATAAAGCCCCTGTTGCCAGGCATCCGCCAGTTGAGTGGTGAAAAAATCCAGTGGTATCTCGCCTCGGAACTGCGGGAACGGATACGGCAATCAGGCGTACAGATCAAGGTCATCGACCGGCATGCCCGCAAAGAATATAGCGTCAAGCCACGTGATTTTACCGGACAACTGCTGCATAACCTGCCGGAAGCCAAAAGCGTGCACGGCGATATTTACCTTGAGTTGTATCTGAATGAATCCGGCCCTGACAACGAGGTTGGCCTGTATCGTTCCGGTACGCGTATCCTGCCATCGCTGTCGCAACTGGACGCGTTTCAATGCCCGCCCTGGAATGAAGGATTCCTCCAAGGCATCGTGGACGCGCCGTTCCTGCACCTGACACCGACTACCCGAACCGGCGTGATCCAGGATGAGGTGTTTGACGCCTTCATCCAGGCATTGACACCCGTAACCGGCCGGCTTAGAGAATTCATAGAGGAACAGAAACAGGCGGAGGAAGAGCGCACCAGTCGCCACACCTTGCGCACGATCCAACGTGCGTTCCGCGAAGCAATGCTGACCCTGCCGGCGGAAGAATACGACTGGTTTGACATCCAGGTACGCCAACGGGCGGCGCGCGGCGGCGCTGGGGCCACTGTAGAAGACCAGGGGGAGATTAAGGAAGAGGGCGCACGCGCCGTGCCCGTGACGGAAACCGGGGACGAGCCGGACACCTCACAGAAACAGTTTTTTGACTACGCCGGTCCCTTGCACAGTGTGCGTATCCTGCCCGCTTCCTGTGTTCTGGCGGTCGGCACGTCACGCAAGTTTCACGCTTTGGCGCGGGACCGTAGCGGCAAGACGATTCTTGATGATCTGGCGTTTAACTGGCGCATAGCGGAAGGAGCGGGTTTGCTGGAAGACCCGGAAACCGAGTTTACTACCTATAAGGCGCCCGAAGAGCCGGGCCTGGTACGTATCGAAGCGACTGCGACACAAAACGACATTGTATGCACAGCAGAGGCGCTGATTACTGTTACCGATTCACTGCTCCCTGACAACAAGGAACGCACAAGCCCACGCCAAGGCTTGCCGGGCTACACCTTCGAACACGCGCCGGGACAACTCTGGCGTTCTCGTTACGATGCCAGCCAGAATTTAATTGTCGTCAATAGCGGCCACCGCGACTTCATTTTCGCTTCAAAGAAGACCAAGGCGCTCAAGCTGCGCTACATCACTCGCCTGTTTGCCAAAGAAATGATCAACCGGAATTTCCCGGGCCTGCCCCGCGAACAACTGCTGGAACGCCTGATTGAGCTTTTGTTATATACGGAGGAGTATTTGCGTTGATGAGGTTTACCTGGACGTGTCTGATAACGTAGCAGAGGTGTCGATCAGTATCACGCCAGACGGCTGGCTCTTATCTCGTCAAGAGCCCCTTCCCAACCCGAACCGCGCATACCTCGCGCTTCTTCAATGTTCAGGGGTTCAGCTGCAAGAGTACGCAACGCAAGGTTGACTGCCTCACGTTTCGTCGCAAGCCGGTAACGGCGCATTACCTCCGTGCATGCCTGATCATCGATATTTATGTTAGTGCGTGACATACACCTACTATACACCAATGTCTGATACAATCAAAGAAGTCCGTAAACTTGTTTTCATAGCCTATGGTCTACTCTCAGCCTCACATCCCCGCTTATCAATTTTGGCAAAAAAATCTCCCGCAGGTTTTCGATATTTTGGATTTGGGCGTTGTTGGTTATTATCTTTTCAAATTTCGGTTCTATTTTACTATTCATTTTTTCGAGGTCTTGCCTGTCGGGAATTAGGACCATTGAGTTTGAGAGATCACTGCGTTTGATGTGTCCCATTGTTGTTGCTTTGCTATCAGCGATTTTGATGAATTTATTCAGGTGGTATTTTATCCAGAAAAAGAAAAACCATTTAGGGTAGCTGTCTGACGTGACCTTAAACAAATGCTGATTTAGAACGCACTTTTGTCCAGGCCAGATTTTAAGCATTAAACTGCCTGACCAGGAGAAAATCACGTCTCCGGCATGGACAATGTATTTTTCATCGACTGTTGATGTGACCCAATCTGAGCCCTCGGCAAATCCGCCTCTTAATTCCTTTATCTTCAGGACAGGTAATTTTTCAGTTTCGTTTTCCGGGGAAAATTTCTGACATGCCAACCCGTTCAGGTAATCAGCGATACTATCCAGGGGCGTTTCTTGCCAGTATGCTTTTGGCTCTGCCACAAACCACTTCCTGAACAACGCCTGCGCCATGGCTTCCAGGGTTTTGTTCTGGCGGTGGAGCAGGTCTATTTTGTCGTCGAGGCTGGACAGGACTTCGGCGATGGCTTTTTGTTCGGGGAGTTCGGGAAGGAAAAATTTATATCTGAGTATCTCGTCGGTTACTACTCTTTGCCTACCGGATGTACCGGTCATGGATTTGACCGCTACATCCCTGAAGTCATCGGATACTGCCAGATAATATAGGTAGTGCTTGTCCGTGATGTCCTGTTTTTCCCGAAGCACGATAAATTCTGTGGAACCAAAACCAACTTGATCATTTTCCAGGAAATCGACAAAACTGGTCTTCCCATTTTCCAAACATGGAGTGATTCTGGCCACTAAAGTATCGCCGTTTCTAAATTTCGACCCTCCTTTATAATTCTCAAGATTACATTTTGGGATTCGTTTTGTGTGTGGAACAAGAAAATCCATCAAGACTTTCGGTGCTTTTGTGCCTTTTGGAATGGTCTCTCTTGGGTTTACCTCTGCCACCTCTCCCAACCTCACCTCCCTCCACCCCTCCGGTCTCCTCGTCTCCTCCTGCACCACCACATACTTTTCCCTGATATTCTCTTTGAAGCTCTGCGGTATGCTTTGCCAATCCATCACGTCCACCGAGATCAGCAAGTCGCTTTCTTCCAGCGCTTCCTTGAGTGCATAAATCTCCATTGGGGTACAGTCGAAAACGGCCAAGTCCAGGTCGGAGGTTTCTTTGGCTTTCCAGGTGGCGCGGGAGCCGTAGGCCCAGACGGTTTTGTTGGGGATGTGTTGTTTGAGGATGCTGTGGAGCAGGTTGAGTTGCTCCGCGTCCAGATCAATCAACCTTTCTTTGCTCATTCCCAAGTAATCATGGTTTGATAAATTTCAGAGGCATCCAGGATGAAGTCTCCTATTTTTCTCAACGCATTCTCCGCTTTTTCCATACTGTAATCATGGGATGTATCAATTCTTGTTTGGGCATAGTCAAATAGCCGTTCCAAGATGTCTTTATCTATCAAACCGTTTTCATGAGCGAAGCGAAACAGTGGTTTGGGTGAATGAGGGACTTTTGCCAACAACTGCTCGTCTTCCAAGTGTCTATTTATATATTTCCACAATGTGTCGAAACACACCTCAAATCGTTGTATCAGGGATTCCTTGATGGAATCCTTATCCGATTCTCTCAATTCCGGTCTCGTATCCATTTCCTCATAATCAGCGCGTTTCTCTTTCAAGCGCAATAAGGCCATTTCCAGCTTTTCGTAATCGACTTTTCTCATTTGGTTTCCTCCTACTGCACCTTCTCCAGGTTCTGCAAAATCCTCTTGTTCATCTTCTCTTCCTCCGCAAGCTGTGCTTCGAACTCCGCTGTTAGCTCCTTAAACCTCGTCCCAAAGTCAAAATCATCTTCCTCCTCAGGCAGGCCGACATAGCGCCCCGGGCTCAGCACGTAGTCCAGTTCCCGGATTTTTGCTATGGGCGTTGCATTGCAGAAACCAGCCACATCCTGGTAGTTGCCGTCCTGGTTGCGCCACTGGTGGTAGGTGTCGGCGATTTTTGCTGTGTCTTCATCGGCAAATACGCGGGTGCGCCGGTTGATCAAATGTCCCAGGTCACCGGCGTCTATGAACAGGATTTCATTTGTGCGCCGGCGTTCACCATCATGGCCTTGTCGTCTGCCGGAGATGAACCACAGGCAGGCGGGGATTTGTGTGTTCAGGAACAGTTTTGCCGGCAGGTTGACGATGCAATCGACCCGGCCGGCTTCCACGAGATTTTTACGGATGACATCTTCGTTGGAAGACTTGGAGGTGAGCGAGCCTTTTGACAGCACGAAGCCAGCTACGCCGCGGGGCGCTAAGTGGTGGACGAAATGCTGTACCCAAGCGAAGTTGGCGTTGCCTGGGGGTGGCGTGCCGTATTGCCAACGGCCATCGCCCGCCAGTTGTCGCCCGCTCCAGTCGCTGTCGTTAAACGGTGGGTTGGCGAGGATATAGTCCGCCCGCAGGTCGGGGTGGGCATCGTGCAGGAACGAGCCTTCCTTGTTCCACTTGACCTGGGAGCCGTCGATATTGCGAATGGCCAGATTCATGCGGCACAGGCGGTAGGTGGTTTCATTGCTTTCCTGACCGTAGATGGATATGTCATTGATCTTGCCCTGGTGGTTTTCCACGAATTTCTCGCTCATTACGAACATGCCGCCGCTGCCGCAGCACGGGTCGAATACCCTGCCGGAGTAGGGTTCTATCATCTGCACCAGCAGTTTCACGATGGAACCGGGGGTATAAAACTGGCCGCCTTTCTTGCCTTCGGCCAGGGCGAATTCGCCCAGGAAGTACTCATAAACTCTGCCGAGTACATCTTTCGACTGTGCGCTTTGCTCGGCCAGGGCGATATTGCTGATCAGGTCGATCAGTTCTCCCAGAGTGGCCGAGGCCACATTCATCCGGGCGAATACCCGGGGCAGGATGCCCTTCAAGGTGGGGTTGTCCTGTTCTATGAGTGCCATGGCGTTATCCAGGATTGCGCCGACGCCGGGTTGTTTCGCTTGCGCGCTGAGGCGGTCCCACCTGGCCTGTGCAGGCACCCAGAAGACGTTTTCGCCGGCGTACTCGTCCGGGTCTTCCGGGTCGGCGAACTCGGTGTTTACCAGTTCTTCGTAGCGTGTGAGGAAGGAGTCTGAGATGTATTTGAGGAAGATCAGACCGAGGACGATATGCTTGTACTGGGCCGCGTCGATGTTCTTGCGCAGTTTGTCCGCGGCCTTGAAGAGTTGTGCTTCTAACCTTTCGGTTTCTGTGTGGGTGCTCGCCATTGTAAAAGGTATGCCGGTGGCACGCGTTGGTCTATCGGATTCCTGCTCGTACAGGAATGACAGTGTTCTTACTCATTCCTGACGCTCCACTCATCTGCCAGCAGTTCGGTTTGCAGCAGGATATTCTCCGTCGCCAGTTTTTGCTGGTCGGGCGGGTAGCCGTATTCCTTTAACAGGCGCTTCACGGTTGCCCTGAGTTTGGCTCGCGCACTCTCTTTGATGGCCCAGTCAATCGACATGTTCTGTTTTACTCTTTGCACCAATACCTGGGACAGGGAACGCAAGGTATCATCGCCCATAACCTCCTTGGCGCTCTCGTTCAGGGCCAAGGCATCATAAAACGCAACTTCATCATCCGACAAGCCCAAATTAGCCGCCTTATCGTCTGACACTTTTATCTGTTTGGCAAGCTGTATCAATTCCTCGATCACCTGCGCCGTGGTCAGCAGGCTGTTTTGATATTTCCGGATGGCGGCTTCCAGCATTTCGGAAAACATTTTGCCTTGGGCGAGGTTCTTCCTGCTCCTGGCGCGTAATTCATCGTTCAGGATCTTCTTCAGCAGTTCAAGGGCCAGATTTTTGCGTTTCATGCCCTGGATTTCCTGCAGGAAATCGTCGGAAAGAATGGAGATGTCCGGCTTTTTGATGCCGGCGGCGGCAAAGATATCGATGATGCCGTCCGCCACGACGGCCTTGTCAACAATCTGCCGTATCGCGGTTTCCACCTCGTCCGGGCTTTTGCCGCTGCCGTGTCGTTCAAATTTTTTCAGACGCGCCTTCACGGCCTGGAAAAAACCTACTTCGGCCTTGATTTGCATGGCTCTAGGGTCGGGCACGGACAGCGCAAACGCTTTTTCCAGCAGGCCTACCTCTCTGGTGAGTCGTTCCTTGCCGTTTTCCAGCCCGAGAATGTGTTCCTCGGCTTCCAGAATCAAGCCCAGTTTTTCCTGAGTTCCGGCAGAGAAATAGGTCTGGTAGGTAAAACGATCAAACATGGCAGAGACTACGGCGTATTTTTCCAGCATTTTTTCCACCGCCTGTTCTTGCTCAAAAGCCGGGGCGCCCCTGCCGTTGCTTTGTGTGTAGGATGCCAGAGCCTGTTTCAGATCCGAGCCAATGCCGATATAGTCCACCACCCTGCCGCCGGGTTTGTCTTTATAAACCCTATTGACCCGGGCTATGGCCTGCATCAGGCTGTGACCGCGCATGATCTTGTCCAGATACATTGTCGTCAGACAGGGTGCGTCAAATCCGGTCAGCCACATGTCACACACGATGACGACCTGCAACGGATCGTCCGGGTCCTGGAACCGTTCCCGCAGTGTCTTGCGCTCCTCTTTGCTGGTCTTGTGCTGCTCCCAGGCCGCGGGGTCACTGGACGATGAGGTCATAATCACTTTCAACCAACCCTTGCTGTTGTCCTCATTGTGCCAGTCAGGACGCAAGGCCACTATTTCATCATACATGGCTACCGCAATGCGGCGGCTGGTGGCAACGATCATGGCCTTGCCGGCAAAGACTTCCTGTCTGGCTTCGAAATGCTCAAGGATATCCGCCACAATTGATTTTACCCGGTCTTCGTGCCCTATAATCGCCTCCTGCCTGCTCCATTTGGCCTTGGCCTGCTCCGTTGCTGTGGCTTCTTCGCTCTCGGTGATGCCCTCAAGCTCGGCATCCAGTTCCGCTTTTTCCTCTTCATGCAGGTGCACCTGCACCAGCCGGGATTCGTAATACACCGGCACGGTAGCCCCGTCTTCTACGGCTTGCTCTATGTCGTAAATGTCGATGTAATTACCGAATACTGCCGGGGTTGAGGCATCTTCCTTCTCAACAGGTGTGCCGGTAAAACCGATGAAAGTGGCTTCGGGCAAGGCGTCCCGCAGGTACTTGGCAAAACCATAATGGGTTTTAACGCCGTCCTTGACAAAGTGGGTCCGGGCGCCGAAACCGTATTGGCTGCGGTGCGCTTCGTCTGCGATGACAATGATATTGCGCCGGTTTGACAGCAGCTGGAAGTTTTCACTGCCGTCTTCGGGCAGAAACTTCTGGATGGTTGAGAAAACAATGCCGCCCCCTGCAGTCTGTAACAGTTGTTTCAAATCCGAACGGTTTTGCGCTTTTTTGGGAGCCTGCCTGAGCAAGTCTTTGCCCGCAATGAAAGCATCGTATAACTGATCGTCAAGGTCATTGCGGTCGGTGATGACAACGATGGTTGGGTTGTAGAGCTCCCGGTGCACAACCAGCAAGCCGGCGTAAAACAGCATGGACAATGACTTGCCGCTACCCTGCGTGTGCCAGACCACCCCCGCCTTGCGATCGCCCTTGGGTTGGTCTGTTACGCCGGGCAGGTTGTACACTTCGGGGGCTTCCGCAACTTTCTCTGCGGATGATGCCCTGACGGTGGAGGTAACGGCTTGCTTTACCGCGTGATACTGATGGTATGCCGCTATCTTCTTGACGGTTTCAATACTTATCTGGCCAGAGCCAGGGCTTAGCTGACCGGTTGCCGGGTCCTCCTTTTTCGCTTGCTCAAAGACACTGAAGTGGCGCACCATTTCCAGTAACACATCCGGGCGCAACATGCCTTTAACCAGCGTCAACAGTTGCGGCGTTGTGCTGGGGTCTTCCTTTTTTCCGTCCACAGTCCTCCAGGCCGTAAACCGGCTCCAACCGGCAGTTAAGGAACCGGCTTTTGCATCCAGGCCGTCTGAGGCGACCAGAACGCCGTTGTAGCAAAATAGGCTGGGGATTGTTTCCTTATAGGTTTGCAATTGGTCGAATGCTTTCTTCGGGGTTGCAGCTTCATCGGCAGGGTTCTTCAATTCGATAACAACCAGGGGCAGGCCATTTACGAACAGGACGATGTCCGGTCGTTTTGTCGCACCTGCTCCGTGACCCGATAGCGGATTGTTCTCTTTTACCGTGAACTGGTTGCAGACCACGAAATCATTGTTAAGCGGAGTGTCAAAATCGATCAAACGCACCTTGACGCCGATAGCCTCACCACCTTTCTGCCATTCTTCCGTTATGCCTTCCCTCAGCATTTCATGGAAAAGTTCGTTACTTGTAACAGGATTCTGACCAATGAGGGCTAGTACCCGAGCCAGGGCCTGATCCTTTATCTCGCTCGAGGTAGCCGGGTTGATTTTGTTGACCGCCGCTTTCAGGCGCCTGGGCAGCACAACTTCAGAGGAGTTCTGTCTCTCGGCCTCCAGTGCAGCCGGGGACAGGTAAAACCAGCCCTGGCTTTCCAGGAGCTCTACGGCTAACTGTTCCACATCGGATTCGTAAAGAGTGGCCATGGGTTGTTGAGTTACGTCCAGAGGAAGGCTAATGGTACCGCGTGCAGTTTATCCCCGAAAGGTATAATCCTGTCGCCGGTGTAGAGCAGGGCGCCGCCGGCAAATTTCTCGCCCAGCGCTTCCTGGAGCTTGCGCAGGCCCTTGAAGTCGGCATTGACTACGGTAGCGGATGCTTTTACCTCAACGCCTGCCGCGACAAGCGCGCCGCGTTGTATTACGATGTCCACTTCCAGACCATAGCGATCGCGAAAATGGTGGAAGTCGTGGCGCTGCGGGTGCGCGCTGGCCTGACGCTTGAGTTCCTGTAATGCAAAGGTTTCAAGGATGTGGCCAAGTAAGGGGCGATCCGCGTGCAGCGCTTCAGCATTCAAGCCCAGCAACGCACAAATCACTCCCGTATCAGAAAGGTGTAGCTTCGGAGTCTTCACCAGCCGCTTCAAGTGATTGTTATACCAGGGCGAGAGCCGTTCCAGCAAAAACATCTTTTCCAGCAGCGTGAGGTAGCTCTGTATTGTCAACCTGTTAAGTTGGAAAGAGGCTGCCAGATTGTTCACATTTAATAACTGAGCGGTGCGCGCCGCGGCCAACTTCAGCAACCGCGGTAAGGTTTCAAGAGATTGAATTTCCATAATGATTGATGCATCGCGCTCTATCAGGGTTTCGATGTAGGCCTGGTGCCAGTTGGCCCGCCTGGTGGGCGCCCGGCGCAAGGCAGTCGGGTAACCTCCCGCCAGCACGCGCCGGATCACCCGCTCGTCAAACGGTGGTTCTTCACGTATGGACGAATCCGAAGCAAATAGAAAATCCAGAAACCGGGGCGGAGTACGCTCAAGTTCGTTTTGTGAGAAAGGGTGCAGTCTTACTATATCCATGCGCCCGGCCAGCGATTCTTTTATGCTCCTCATTTGCAACAGGTTTACCGAGCCGGTCAGCATAAAGCGGCCCGGCACGCGGTCCTGATCAATGAATAGTTTGATGGATGGGAATATACCAGGCGCCAACTGTGCCTCATCCAGGATCGCACGGTCCGACAAGGATTTTACGAAACCACGCGGATCTTCCGTGGCATAACTGCGCGTGCTTTCGTCATCAAAAGTGAAATACTGATAACCCTCAGACTCCCCTACCGTCCGGGCCAGCGTCGTCTTGCCGCACTGACGCGGCCCCTGTATCAAAACAGCTGGAGAATCAGCCAACGCCTCCATCAGGCGTGGCTCAATATGACGTTGGTAGAGGTTGTCGGTCATAGGGTAAAGTTGTTGATCGTCAATGCGGCTAATTGTTAGTGTAGTGTATGGCTAATTGTTAGTCAACACCCTGGCTGATTGTTATTGTAGTGTATGGCTGATTGTTAGTCAACCCATCGGCTGATTGTTAGT
>JAPORZ010000106.1 GCA_026709915.1 Gammaproteobacteria bacterium | reverse complement strand
GTTGGTTGAACACCTTAACAGTGTGTCACCTGGAGTTTCAGAAGTCAATGTTAAGGTAACCTCTAAAAATGCCATCCGTGGCATTTTTAGAGACGGAAATGAAAAAGTGTGATTTTTCATTTTCTTCATTTTCAAGCACTTACGTGCTTAAAAATGGCAGCACATCCCTGTGCTGCACGGTCACCTCTAATTAATAGAGGTGACCTTAAGAACACTGTCACGCTACGCAACGCTGCGCTGCGCGTCGAAATGGAAAGATAAATTCTCAATTTATGCAAATCCATAGTTCAACCTTGATTTTACATAATAATGAGTTATACTGGCGCGTATGATCCCCAGGCAAGTAGCTACCTCTATCCTGGATGCTTTTCGTAAGTATCCGGTTGTCACCGTGACCGGGCCGCGTCAGTCTGGTAAAACCACCTTGTGCCGGCATATCTTTGCCTCGCTGCCATACATCAACCTGGAGGCGCCGGACCAGCGGCAGTTTGCAGAACAGGACCCGCGTGACTTTTTGTCGGGTTTCCCGGAGGGCGCCATTATTGATGAAGTACAGCGCGTGCCGGCGCTGACGTCTTACCTTCAGGTGTTGGTGGATGAGCGCGGGCGCGCCGGCCAGTACGTGTTGACCGGCAGCAGCAACTTCAGCCTGCGCGCCGCCACCAGTCAGTCGCTGGCGGGACGCACCGCTCTGTTTACGCTGTTGCCGCTCAGTCTGGCCGAGTTGTCCGCCAGTGGCGCTGATAAGGCTGATCTCAACGAGGTATTGTTACACGGCGGCTACCCGCGTATTTATGATCGGAAACTGATGCCGGCCGCGTTTTATCGGGACTATATCGGCACTTACGTGGAACGGGATTTAAGACAACTGAGCATGATTAAGGATTTGGCTCAATTTCAGACCTTCATGCAGCTTTGCGCCGGCAATGTGGGCCGTATATTGAACCTGCAACGGTTGGGTTCCGATTGTGGCATCAGCCAGACCACTGCCAGGGAATGGCTGAACCTGCTGGAAGCCAGCTATGTGATATTCCGCTTGCATCCCTTCCATGCCAACACCCGCAAACGCCTGGTAAAGAGCCCCAAGCTTTATTTCTACGATGTTGGCGTGGCTGCGTTCCTGCTCGGTATCACGGCGCCGGGACACCTGCATGCGCATCCCCTGCGTGGCGAACTGTTTGAAAACCTGATAGTTACCGAAGTCATTAAAACTGTCTTCAACCACGACCAACGCCCGCAAGTATGCTTTTACCGCGATAGTAACGGCAACGAGGTGGACTTGTTGTTACAATCCGGCGCCGGCTGGCTGCCCATAGAGATCAAGGCCGGCAAAACTGTTAACCGGGATTATTTCAAAGGGTTTCACCACCTCGATAAAATAGCTGCCATGCCCGCCGGCAAACTGCTCGTCTATGGCGGTGAGGCGTTGCCTGCGCGCAGGGACGTAAAAATTGCCACCGCTTATCAGGTTGCCGGGCACGTCACTCAATTTCTGGACGGATAGTCCGGTCTCGCTACTTTCTCCATTAGCCAAAGCGCCACGCCTGCCGCTGGTCAGTGACGGCAGCTATCGGCTTTGTGGAGAATTTGGCATGAAAATTGCTGGCTGGTTGTTCTACCTGTTAAAACGTTATACGAGGTTGCGCCAAATTGGTGCATAAAACGATATTGCACACTCTTGCCGATACAACTATGGCGCCCTGATGTCGGGCGCGACACAAACCTGGCCGGCAAGTGTTGAACTGCGGCTGTGCGCCGAAGCCGGCAGGACGCGGCTGGCCCGGTGCGCGCACCAGGGTCCCTTGTACGTGCAACGACCGTTTTACCCGGAGGGGCCGGCGCACCCTCATTTTTACCTGCTGCACCCGCCCGGTGGTATTGTGTCAGGCGACCAGCTGCAGATACGAGTGGACATGGCTGCCGACAGTAGCGCCCTGATGACCACTCCTGGCGCAGCCAGGGTTTACCGTGCGCGCGACCACAACCCCCAACAATGCCAGAGTAGCCGCTTGCGACTGGACACCGGCGCAATCCTGGAGTGGTTTCCTATGGAGACCATTGTCTATGACGGCGCTTCGGTGGCATTGGAAACAACGGTAGAACTGGCCGAGGATAGCCGTTTTATCGGTTGGGAACTGAACTGTTTTGGCCTGCCTGCGAGCAATCAACCCTTTTCCTGCGGACGCTTTGCACAGCGCTACCGCATTATGCGGGAGGGGGCGCCGGTATTTGTGGACAGTTTTTCCTTAGATGACAGCAACCGCTCCCTGATGTTGAGCGGACCGGCCGGACTCCGTGGACAACCTGTTACCGGTATCTTCCTGGCGGGGCCCTTCGCCGGCGGAGAATGCGCGTCCCTGTTGCAAGCGTTGCGGGACGCCACGCCCGATAACGGCGTGGCGCTGAGCTGGTCGGGCGACTGGCTGGTCGGACGCTACCTGGGCGCCAGCGCTGACCGGGCGCGCAAACTGTATCTGGCCTGGTGGCGCATTTTGCGCCCGTCACTGCTTGGGCGCGACGCCTGCGTGCCTCGAATCTGGTTTACATAACGGTAACGTAACGTGGAACTGCTGCCAAGAGAAAAAGATAAACTGTTGATATTCACCGCCGCGCTGCTGGCGGAACGCCGGCTGCACCGGGGCCTCAAGCTCAACTACCCTGAGACCGTGGCATACCTGACCATGGAGATCATGGAGGGCGCCCGCGCCGGGAAAACCGTGGCAGAACTGATGAGCTACGGCAAAGGCATACTGCGCGCCGACCAGGTCATGGATGGGGTCACGGCCATGTTGCGCGAGGTGCAGGTGGAAGCCACCTTCCCCGATGGCACCAAACTGGTCACCGTGCATGACCCCGTGAGCTGAGCATGAGCGGACCCATAATACCCGGTGAAATCTTTCCGGCAGCAGACGACATCGACCTGAACCAGGGGCGCGACACACTGGTGGTGCTGGTAAAAAACAGCGGTGATCGTCCGATTCAGGTGAGCTCCCACTACCATTTCCTGGAAACGAACCCCGCCCTGGTGTTCGCGCGTGAACAGACCCGGGGTTATCGTCTTAATATCCCCCCCGGCACTGCGGTGCGGTTTGAGCCCGGTCAGGATCGGGAGGTGGAACTGGTTGCTTACGCAGGCATCCGCAGGATTTACGGTTTTCGCGGCGAGATTATGGGCGCGCTGGACGAGCCCCCGGAAAGTGGGCCTTAGGAAATGAGCGTTAGAACCTGGGCAACATAGCCTGAAATATGAAAACCATTAACCGGGAAACCTACGTATCAATGTTTGGTCCCACCACTGGCGATCGGGTACGGCTGGGTGATACCGCGCTGATTATCGAGGTGGAGAAAGATTTCAGCCAGTACGGGGAAGAGGTGAAGTTTGGCGGCGGCAAAGTGATTCGCGACGGCATGGGCCAGGGGCAACTCGGCGGTAGGGGCTGTGTGGACACGGTAATCACCAACGCCTTGATTCTGGACCACTGGGGGATTGTAAAAGCCAATGTCGGCATCAAGAACGGACGCATCTACGCCATAGGCAAGGCCGGAAACCCGGACATACAGGACGACGTCAAGGTAGTAATCGGGCCCGGCACTGAGGTCATTGCCGGCGAGGGGCAGATACTGACCGCCGGCGCGATAGACGCTCATATCCATTTCATCTGTCCGCAACAGGTTGACGAAGCTCTCATGTCCGGGGTGACCACCATGATCGGCGGCGGCACGGGACCTGCCACCGGCACCAATGCCACCACCTGCACCCCTGGCCCCTGGAATATCGGCAAGATGTTGCAAGCCGTTGACAACCTGCCCATGAACTTCGGGCTGCTTGGCAAGGGCAATGCCAGCTTACCCCTGGCATTGGAAGAGCAGTTGACGGCCGGCGCCTGCGGGCTCAAGCTGCATGAAGACTGGGGCACCACGCCCTCTGCCATAGACACCTGCCTGAGAGTGGCCGAGGACTTCGACGTACAAGTGGCTATCCATACCGACACCTTGAACGAATCCGGTTTTGTTGACGATACCCTGGCGGCATTCAAAGGCAGGACCATACACACCTACCACACGGAAGGCGCCGGTGGCGGTCATGCGCCTGACATCATCCGCGCCTGCGGCGTGCCCAATGTGCTGCCTTCGTCAACGAATCCCACCCGGCCTTATACGCGCAACACCGTGGATGAGCATCTGGACATGCTCATGGTGTGCCACCACCTGGACCCTGCCATACCGGAGGATGTGGCCTTTGCCGATTCACGTATTCGCAAGGAAACCATCGCGGCCGAAGACATCTTCCATGATTTGGGCGCGTTCAGCATGATCGCTTCGGATTCACAGGCCATGGGGCGCGTGGGAGAAGTCATCACCCGCACCTGGCAGACTGCGCATAAGATGAAGCTGCAACGCGGCCCGCTGGCCGGAGACAGCGCACGCAACGACAACCTGCGGGCGCGCAGGTATATCGCAAAATATACCATCAACCCGGCCATCGCGCACGGCATCTCCAGGGAAGTGGGTTCCATTGAGGTCGGTAAACTGGCTGATCTGGTATTATGGAAACCGGCTTTTTTCGGCATAAAACCGACGCTGATCATCAAGGGCGGGTTTATCGCCGCAGGCGCCATGGGCGACCCCAATGGGTCGATACCCACTACGCAGCCCGTGCACTACCGCCACATGTTCGGCGGTTTCGGCGGGGTGCCGCGCAGCACCTCGGTAACGTTCACCAGCGCCGCGGCCATTGAGTCCGGCGTCAGACACCACTTGAACCTCGGGCGCCGTCTGGTTGCCTGTCAGGATTGCCGCAGCGTGACCAAAACCGACATGATCCACAATAACTGGATGCCGACAGTTACGGTGGACCCGCAAACCTATGAAGTACGGGCAGACGGCGAACTGCTGACCTGCGAGCCACTTGACACCCTGCCGCTGGCCCAACTCTACAATCTGTTTTAACGCGATGCTGGAAGTCTGCGAACGATTGCCTGCCCTGGCGCCGGGTTGCGTGGCGGCAGAGCTGGCGCTTGACCACCTGCAACGCGAGAAAGGGCGCTTCAAATCCCGTCTGGCCGATGGCACCGAGGTGCGCGTGTTACTGGAACGGGGTCACGTTCTGCCCATCGGTCAGGTGTTGCGTAGCGTCTGCGGCCGCTATCTGGTGGTCACAGGTACGCCGGAAGCGGTGACGCTGGCACGCGCAAGTGACTGGACGGTGTTCGCCCGTGCCTGTTACCACCTCGGGAATCGGCACGTTCGGGTACAAATAGGAGAACGCTGGTTGCGCATCACGCCGGACCACGTGCTGGAGCTTATGCTGGCGCAACTGGGCCTTGAAGTGTTGTCTGAGCAAGCCGTGTTTGAGCCGGCGGCCGGCGCCTACAAGGGGAGCGGCCATGTCCATCACCACCACTGACGGCGCGTTATTGCGCCTGCTGCAACTGAGCAGCGCGACCTTACCCGTCGGCGGCTACTCTTTTTCCCAGGGGCTGGAGGCAGCCGTGGAGCAGAACTGGTTGCACACTGACCGGGACTTGCGCGCCTGGTTGTCGGCACAACTAAGTGAGGGACATGCCAAAGTCGATTTACCCTTGCTGTTGCGTCAGATCGATGCCGCCCGGCATCGGGATGCCGATTGTTTACGTCACTGGAATGCCTGGGTTCTTGCGTGCCGGGACACCACCGAACTGCGCGCCGCGGAAATTGCCATGGGCGATGCGTTGTTGCGTCTGACGCCCCCGCTTGATATTGATGTGCCCTGGCAGGAGCGGGGCAAAACCGCATTCGTCACCGCGTTTGCGATGGTCGCCGCGCACTGGCAGATCAAGCCCCGCCTCGCCTGCCATGGCTATCTTTGGAGCTGGCTGGAAAACCAGGTCGCGGCGGCCACACGCTTGATGGCGCTCGGACAGACGGCGGCCCAACAGTTGCTGGACGCACTGATGCCGGAACTACCGGCAACAGTCAAGCGCGCAAGTACGCTTGCCGATGACGCTATAGGCAGTTCCCTGCCGGCCTTGTCCATGGCCAGTTGTCGGCACGAACAACAGTACTGCCGATTATTCAGATCCTGAACGAAAACACACCCTGAGGCGCCCCATGAAGACTGCACAAACCCTTAGAGTAGGCGTCGGCGGGCCGGTCGGTTCCGGCAAGACCGCCTTGCTGAAAGCGCTGTGCCTGACCCTGCGTGAACACTACGATATGGCTGTGGTAACCAACGATATTTACACCCGCGAAGACGCCGAGTTCCTCACCCACCATCAGGCGCTCGCCGCCGACCGCATCATCGGCGTGGAGACCGGCGGTTGCCCGCACACAGCCATCCGTGAAGATGCGTCGATGAATCTGGCTGCCATTGATACCTTGCATCAGCGCCACGGTGCGCTTGATCTGGTATTTGTGGAAAGTGGCGGCGACAACCTCAGCGCCACCTTCAGTCCCGAACTCTCGGATCTCACCCTCTACGTGATAGACGTATCAGCCGGCGACAAGATCCCGCGCAAGGGGGGGCCTGGCATCACCCGTTCGGATCTGCTGATCATCAACAAGACCGATCTGGCCCCCAGCGTTGGCGCGTCTTTGGAGGTGATGGAACGCGATGCCCGCAAGATGCGGCGGGACAAACCCTTTGTCTTCACCAATCTCAAGACCGGCGCAGGACTCGAAACGGTTATCCGCTTTATCGTGGCCGAGGGCATGTTGCCGGCGCGTAACATTGCCTGCCCGTAACAGTGTGTCCGTAACACCGTTTGCGCGTAACACTTTTACAACAATGTCGCATAGTGTACAATGAACGTCGTACTTGGGATTAAAGTACGACATCCCATCCTTCATCATCACACTAATCAGGCAGCAACCGAGGGGAAACTGTATGTCAAAACCGCCGGACATCAAGCGTAATAAACTAAACCATGCCATCGTCACCGCCCTGGCTGCAACGGCTGTCAATACTCCCGCCAACGCTCAAATCGAAGAGATTATCGTCACCGCCACCAAACGCGCCGCATCCACCCAGGACATCCCGGTGGCGATCTCCGCCCTGAGAGGGGATGACCTGCAAGAACTGCGCATCAGCAACTTTGATGATTACGTCAGGTACCTGCCCAATGTGGTGAGCATGGGCACCGGCCCGGGTGAGAGTGAGCTCTACATCCGCGGCGCCGCCACCGAGCAGTCGAAAAAGACAGTGTCAGCAATCCAGGGCGCCTCGCCGGCAGTGGCCTTGTACCTGGACGAACAACCGGTTTCCTTTGGTGGTCGCAACCTGGATGTGTATGCCACCGACCTTGATCGCGTCGAGGTATTGCCGGGCCCCCAAGGCACGTTATTCGGCGCCAGCTCCCAGTCCGGCACGGTGCGCCTGATCACCAACAAACCGGTGCAGGGCGAATTTGAGGCCGGCGCCAGCGTGGATGTATCGACCACCCGCGGTGGCGACGTCAGTCACTCCCAGCAGGCTTACCTGAATATGCCCATCAGGGACGATCTGGCCTTGCGCATCGCCGCCTACCATGACGAGCAGGCGGGTTGGCTCGATAACGTCAGCAACCTGGACGGTAGCGGCAACGTCATCCCGGGCGGGCGGCGCACCAATGACGGCGGACTGATAGCAGTGATTAACCGGAATGATATTTCGGCAGCGCCGGTGCATCCGGACTCAACCTTCGATCAACTCGATAACAGCGCCCTGGCGGAAGAGGACTTCAATGACGCCCGTTACGTAGGCGGACGCTTCAGTCTGGCATACCAGCCCACGGATGACTTCAGCCTGCTGGTGCAGCATACCCAACAGTCCCTGGAAACGGACGGCGTGTTCGCTTATGACCCCAACCTGGAGGGACGCAGCCGCACCAGCCGCTTCACGCCTGAAGCCAGCGAGGATGATTTTGGCCTGACCACCCTGACCTTAAATGGCCGCATCGGCATGCTCGATGCCATTTACACGGTCGGTTACCTGGATCGCGAGATGGAAGCCATGATCGACTACTCCGGTTATTCGCTCGGCGGCGGCTACCAGGTGTATTACCTGTGCGAAGGAGTTCGGGATTTTGGCCAGGCCAATGGCTTTGAGGGCTACGGTGGCACCACGCCGGTGACGTCCTGCTATGATTCTCAGGGGCGCTACGAGGATGAAACCGACAGCAAGCGCATCACCCAGGAATTTCGCGTGTCCATGCCCGATGAGTATCGTATGCGGGTCACAGCAGGCGCATTTTTTGACGAGCAGACCACCCGCGGCACCGGCGCCTTCGGCTATACCGCCAACCGCATACCGGGTGATGAAGATGGCAGCTGGCCGGCGCTAGGGCTGACCATTGACGCCAGAGAGGGCGCCAGCAGGGCCGGCAGACAATTTGCGCCCGATATTAATTTCGTCAACGATTTCACCCGCAAGACCGAACAACTGGCCTTGTTCGGTCAGGTTGACTTCGACCTCACCCCCACCGTCACCGCCAGCTTCGGCGCCCGCTGGTACGATATCGACTTCGATTTCAAGGGTACGACCAATTCGTCGTTCCTGTGCAAATTTGGCACTGACGGATGTGACGTGGATGCAGTTGCCGGCGACGCTAACTTTAACAACCATGTTACTGCCCGGCTGCGCGCATTGGGGCAGAATACACCGGAGTCGTTGAGTGAATTCTTTGGCGATGGAGCAGCAGCCGTGGCCACCGATATTGCTGCCGGCAGACTTAATGTCGATGACCTGGACGACGACGGCGTACTGAATGCGTCGGACGTCATCTTCCGTGCCTCGCTGGACTGGCAAGTGACCGACGATATCCTGTTGTTCACCACCTTCGGCCAGGGCTTTCGCCCGCCGATTACCAACCGGAATGCGGCGCAGGGGGCAAACAACCCCTACGGCCAACCCCAATATGACGGTTACCGGGTGCCGGCAATCGCCCTCACCGACGATATGGAAAATTACGAGTGGGGCATCAAGGCCGACCTGTTCGATCGGACCCTGCGCGTGAATGCCACCGGCTACTACTCAGAAATTACCGACTTGCAGGTATCCCGGTTTGACCCGGCCAATGTGGCCTTCCTGGTATTCGTCGAGAATGTGGGCGATGCCGAGGTCATCGGCGTCGACTCGGATTTCACCTGGGCGCCCACAGCCAATCTGACCATTGCCGGCGCGTTCAGCATTATCGACACCGAGCTCACCCGCATCAACGAGCAGTTGGTGGACATCGCCGTGCCGGCGGGCAGCGAGTTGCCGTTCACCCCGGATTTCTCCGGCAACCTGCGAGCGCGCTACGAGTTTGACCTGCCCGTCAACGGCGGCTCCCTGGCATATATCTCCGCCGGCCTCAGTTATACCGGCGAAAGCAAGTCCGGCATTACCGGCAGCGCCTACCACATAGAGAATACGCTGGAGCTGGTCACCGGCGGCGCCGG
Organism: Gammaproteobacteria bacterium; assembly: GCA_026709915.1. Taxonomy (GTDB): domain Bacteria; phylum Pseudomonadota; class Gammaproteobacteria; order Eutrophobiales; family Eutrophobiaceae; genus JAAXHV01. The sequence goes on along the minus strand of JAPORZ010000106.1, from coordinate 5,390 downwards.
TTCGGGCCTTAGCATCGCCGATGAAGGCGAGGTATTCGCCGGCGGCAACTGCGGCACCTACGACAATCTGGTAAATTGCCGCAACGGCAGGTATATCCAGGATGACTACGTGCTGCTGGACCTGGCGGTGGGCCTGCAAAGCGATACCTGGGGCGCAGAACTTTACGTTGACAATGTAACGGACAAGCGTGCGCAGTTACACGTGGATACCTTGCAATACGTCCCCAAGGTGGTCACCAACCGCCCGCGCTCTTTTGGCATCCGGTTTTCTTACGACTATAACTGAGTAGCAGCAACCCAAAAGAGTCGGCGCAGTTGAGGCGGCGCCGGCTCTTTTAACGGCGGGGGTCAGCAGCTTCACCAAAAAAATTCACCAAAAATAGTTGCAAACCGATATATGCTTATGGCATGATCAACTCACCGTGATAACCATATAAGGAGGTAGATCCATGTCAGCTGTGATGTTTGATACTCATGCGTTTGTAAGAGAACTGACCGAGGCAGGTATGCTGGAGCCACAGGCTGAAGCGCTGGCGCGCACCCAGACCATGTTGATCAATGAAACACTTGCTACCAAGCAGGATTTGAAAGATTTTGAAATCCGGTTGAAGCATGAAATGAAGGAGCTTGAATGGCGGTTGACCATGCGTCTCGGTTCCATGATAGTGGTTGCCATCGGAGTCGTCGCGGCACTAGTCAAATTGTTGTGAGCAGGTTTTTGTGAGCGCGGAGCCATCCGCCCCAACTGAACCTCTCGCCCCCGCCAAACAACTGCTTCAGACTGCCAGGTTTGGTGAGGCCATCTCACTGACGCAGGATTTCCTGGCAACCGGGCCGGACGCCGACGACCGGGTGCAGGCCTTGTACCTGCTGGCCGTGGCGCAGCGTTATGACAACCGGCGCGAGCAGGCGCTGGCGACCCTGGATACCTTGCTGGCGGAAAACCCCGAGTACGCCCGCGCCCATCAGGAGCGCGGCCACATCTTCCTGTCCCTGAACCGCAGTGAAGAGGCGGCGCCGGCATACAGCAGGGCGGTCGAACTGAACCCGGCCCTGACGTCCAGCCTGAAAAGCCTTGTGAACCTGGCACAACGCCTGGGCCGGACGGAACAGGCGCGCGCAGCCGCAGCGCAGCTGGATTACCTGAAGCGGCTGCCGCCAGAGCTGGTGCATGTGCTTGACCTGATGCACGAACACAAACTCCACAAGGCCGAAGTGTTGTGCCGGGATTACCTGCAACAACACCGGCACCATATCGAGGCCATGCGCCTGTTGGCTGAAATCGGGGTGCGCATGGGCATTTACGATGACGCCGAGTTCCTGCTGGAAAGCTGTGTGGAGTTCGCCCCGGACAACGTGCAGGCGCGTATCGACTATGTCAATATCCTCATCAGAAAGACCCGCTTTGAACAAGCCCACCAACAGGCACAAGTACTGCTGGCGCGACAACCCGACCACCCGGGCTTTAAGAGCACCCTGGCCAGCACGCTGGTGGGGCTGGGCCGGTTTGCTGAAGGCATTGCCCTGTTCAACGAGGTACTGGAGGACTACCCGCAGCGCACCGATTTGCACATTCAGATTGGCCACGCCCAAAAAACGGTGGGACTGCCGGATGCAGCCATCCAATCCTACCGGGAAGCCTACCGGCGCCGAGCAGATTACGGCGACGCCTACTGGAGCCTGGCCAATATCAAAACCTATCAATTTACCGACTCAGAGCTCAAGCGCATCAGGCATCATGCAGACGCCCCCGGCGTGGCGCTCACTGACCGTATCGCCCTGTGCTTTGCCGGCGGCAAGGCGCTGGAGGACCGCAAGGAGTATGCGCAAGCCTTCGGCTGTTACGAACAAGGCAACGCCCTCAAGCTGCGTCAGACCGGCTACCGGGTGGAACAGCTGGAAGCGCGGGTACAGGCCCAGGTTGACACCTGCACCGAGGCGCTGTTCAGCCAACGCCAGGGCGTCGGGCATGACTGTCGCGACCCGATCTTCATCGTCGGCCTGCCCCGCGCCGGCTCCACCCTGCTGGAACAGATCCTGGCCTCCCACAGCCAGGTGGACGGCACCATGGAGCTGCATAACATCCTCGCCCTGGCGCAAAAACTGCGCGGCCGGGAGGCGGAGCAGCACTCGCGCTATCCCGCCATCCTGCAGGAACTGGATGCGGACTATTTCCGCCGTTTCGGGGAACAGTTCATTGCGCAGACCCGGGTGTATCGTGGCGACGCGCCGCGGTTCATCGACAAAATGCCGAATAACTTCCTGCATATCGGCCTGATCCGGCTCATCCTGCCCAATGCCAGGGTGATAGACGCCCGCCGCGACCCCATGGCCTGCTGTTTCAGTTGCTTTAAGCAGTTGTTCGGCGAAGGCCAGGAATTCACCTATGGTTTGCCTGAGGTGGGACGTTACTACCGCGCCTACATGCGGCTTATGGAGCACTGGGACCAGGTCTTGCCCGGCTTCGTGCTGCGGGTGCTGCACGAGGATGTGGTGGACGACCTGGAAACCCAGGTGCGGCGCCTGCTGGACTTCTGTGGCCTGCCGTTCGAGCAGGCCTGTCTTAACTTCCACAAGACCGAACGCAACGTGCGTACCCCCAGCTCCGAACAGGTGCGCCAACCCATCTACCGCAGTGGCCTGGAACAATGGCGCAACTTCGAGCCCTGGCTGGGGCCATTGCGAGAAGCGCTGGGGCATGAAGCCCTCGAAAACCACCGTCCAGACCCCGCTGTTCGTCGTTCCAGAGCAAGCCGGCATCCGGCGCCAGCGGCGACACAGTAAAATACCGGAGGCCGGAACAAGTCCGGCATGGCGAGCAAACAGAAACTCATGGCCACAATAGACCCGGCAATAATCAAATCCCTGTTCGACCGGTATCGCAACGGGGAGTATCAGGCGTTGCTGGCACAGACGCAGGACTTGCTGGAAACCTGGCCCGGTGAGGCTGTATTGCACAGTCTGGCTGGCGCTGCGGCGCTGGCGCTGCATGATTATGAGGATGCCGTGCGCAGCTACCGGGCGGCGCTGGACTTGCGCCCGGACCTGGCCAAAGTACGTAACAGCCTGGGTATCGCGTATCTGCGGCTGGGACGGCTTGAAGAGGCCGCCGCCAGCTTCCACCACGCGCTCAAACATGACTCACAACTTGCCCAGGCTTGGTTCAACCTGGGCATCGTCCATGAAAACCGCAACCGGCTGGCGCAGGCCGCCGACTACTACCGGCAAGCCACGCGCAGCAACCCGGTGTATCACCAGGCGCTGTGTGCACTGGCCAAGGTATTGTGGGAATTGCGCCTGCCTGAGCAGGTCGAGGACTACTTTGAAAAGGCCGTGGCCGTCGAGGAAAATTACCTGCCCGCACACTTGGGCCTGCTGCACTTTCTTGAACAGGCCAACCGGCATGAACAGCTGCGACAAGCCGTGGCGCGGGCGCGCCGGGTCCTGGGCGAGCATGAAGCAGTCAGGCTGTTTGAAGGCATCCTGGCCGATATCGACGGTGAGCACGCACGGGCCAGATCATTACTGGAGGCGTTTTCCATCGCCCCGGCGGATACATTACAGCGGCATAGCGAAAGGCTACGTCTGGCGCGCCTGGTACGGCTCTGCGACCGACTGGATGACCCCGACGCGGCGCTGGGATATGCCCGCAATGCCAACGAGCTGTCGCGTCAACTGAGCGCTGACAAGGGTATCGACAAGTCGCGCTTTCTGCACACCGTGGAGCGCCGGCGACGTTATTTTACCGCTGCCAACCTGAAACGCTGGTCTGAATTTGCCCCTGCCGACAACCGGAGCGGACCGGTCTTTATCATCGGCTTCCCCCGCTCCGGCACCACCTTGCTCGACACCTTGCTGCGCGGGCATCCGGCCCTGCGGGTAGCAGAAGAAACCGACGCCGTGGGGTCCATGGTCAACCGGCTTGCGGGCCCGACGGATGCGCGTCTCGATAGCATGGGCGAGTTATCCGGCGAGGAGATTGAGGCGCTGCGCCTCACCTATTTCGAGGCATTGGCGCGCCACGTACCAGCGCAAACAGGCATCCTGCCCATCGACCGGTTTGCCCTCAATACCGTGTATGCCGGTGAGATTTACCGGGTATTTCCACAGGCCAGGTTCATACTCCTGCTGCGCCACCCGGCGGACTGCGTGCTGAGCTGCTTTTTGCAAACCTTCTACGAAACGTCAGCCAATGCCAGTTTCTTCACCTTGAAAGACAGCGCCCACCTGTACGACCGGGTCTTCGACCTGTGGCGGCAATACACCGACCTGCTACCCCTGAACGTGCTGCAGGTGAAGTATGAAGACCTGATCGCCGATACGGAACCAACCTGCCGGCGCATACTGAATTTTCTCGACATGCCCTGGCATGCCGATATTCTGGCACACGAACGCAGTGCCCGGGAACGACCTCTGATCGGCACCGCCAGCTACAACCAGGTGACCCGGCCCATATATAGCGAAGCGCAAGGCCGCTGGCGTCGCTACCAGGCCGCAATGCAGCCAGTACTGCCGGTGTTAGAACCCTGGATCAATTATTTCGGGTATTAAGGGCGCCTCTAAACCCTCATGATCAGTGCCCTGCACACCCTACCGATATGTAAGTTCGTCATGCCGGCCAGGGATTGGCCGGTATCCAGTGACAGGGACGTAAACAGGCCTGGGCAGGTGAAACTTACACAGCAAAAATTAGATGTCCCCTAAAAACTGCCCCCGCACTTCCGGCGCCAGGGCTGCGCGCAGTATCCGCTGTATGATCACGGGGTTCACGCCAATATCGTTGGCGGCAATGAGCAGGGCGCGCCGCTGTGGGTGCAGATCGCCCTTTACCCGCTCCAACAGACGCCGGTAATGGGGCAACCCCTGCTGACCCATGCCGTAACGGTGCCAGAGCTCACGCCAGTCGCTGGCGAAATCGCTCAACAGCAGCCGGTAACGCTGTACCAGGTCGGGGTCGTTGGCAGGATGGTCGGTAAATTCTCGCACCAGGTCTGCCACCAGCGCGTCGAGTTCCCCCGGCGCCATGACCGGCGCCATGCTGTACTGCTCGGTTTGTATCTCCACGTGTTTGTGCGGCTGATACGGCAGAAATTTGAAGCCGTCGGCGCCCGGCCCTGCCGCCAGCGCCCGGCGCACCATTTTCCAGAAACGGGATGAACCGGACAGGTCGATCACCAGATGGATACGGTCGTGCCCGCTGCCGTTGATGACATTGTGGCGGCGCCAGTTATCGAAAATCCAGCACTCACCCGCCGCCATGTGCAGCTGTTCGTCACCGCAGTGGAAGATCACCGCAGGATGCGTGCTGACGGGTATATGGATGCGTACCCGGGTGTACCAGTGGTAATTGAAATCGACATGGTTGCGCACTTCGCAGCCGGCATCGAGTT
>JAPORZ010000137.1 GCA_026709915.1 Gammaproteobacteria bacterium | reverse complement strand
CAGCTTCAGCCGGTAAAAATCTGCTTTGCGATGTGGGCGCTTTTGTCCTGAACCTTGCCGGCGCCGGACACGGACGCATCGAGCTCCTTGGAAATAGCCTTCAATTTCGTCATCAGTATCCGCAGGTCATTGCTCCACTTCTCGCGCAAGCCGTTGGCGGAAGTGATGTTGTAGTCCCATTCGCCCTTGGTATGATAATTGTCATGGGCTGTGGTATCGAGCTTGATATCCCATTCCTTGCAGAATGCCACGGTCTCGGCGTCCATCTCGGAGGCGTGGCCATGGCCGCCGGCCTGCTGCTTGCTGTTGCGCATCCTTTGCAGCGCCCGGTTCATCTCCTTGTAATGGTTCAGCTTATCCTGCACATCTCCAAGCCTGTCTTTGGTCAGCGTGCCGAATACCTGTGCGCGCTCGACAAACAACAGCCCGACCATGGAGTCGGTAGCCATCAGCTTGCCACCGACGCTGATGCCTTCCTCCGCAGCCGCCCCGACGGCGCCGCGCTCAGCGGAGCCGGTTTTTGTGGCGGCTTCTGCGCCTTGCGCCTGGGGCGTGTTCAGACTGGTGGCGGAGGCGCCAATACCGGCGCTGCTATCAATTGTCATCAATCAGTTCCTCATACCGGGCGCCCGCCAGCGTGCTACGTCGCCCGGTTGGCAAATGCTTCGACATCGGCGCGCAACTGGTACAGCTCCTCGGCGGTCAACGGCGCCGCCCCCTTGCCGGCGCCCTCCTGCGCCTGCAACAGGCGCTCGGCCAGCGCCTGCCCCTGTTGCAGCCAGTTCCTGACGCCTTGATCCTGATCCGGCGCTGCATCCAACATCCTTACATAGGCATTGTTTTTGCCCGAGGTGCAGTAATCCTTGAACGCGGCCGGCAGGTCTTCGCTATAGCGGCCTGTCAGGATCATGGGGGCAAGCTCCTCGAGTTGCTGCGACTGCGCCTGCCAAGCCGCAACGGTCTGCTCATGGCCCAGCCCGTACGCACCGTTGAGGCTCTCGGCCGGCAGATTTTCCATCCGCAACAACCCCTTGTTAAAATTTTCCAGCGCTGTCGGCAACCGCCGCAACGCCCGGTCGCCTTCTTCATCCGAGATAAATGCGGCAACCTGAGCGGCGCTGCGCTGCGGATTGACTATTTCATTCTCAATCACCGCACGCGTGTGATTGACGGCATTGCGAAAACTGTCCAGCACGATGGCAATGGCTTGCGGGCTACCGTAGCCCGCCACCTGCGCCGCCGGCCACTCCTGCTCCAGGGCGGCCAGTTGCGTCCGGTAAGCATCCTGATATTCCGCCTCGAGCGGACGCGCGCCCTGATCGGCAACGGCATCCTGCAGCACGGTGCGCAACAGGTTCACGGCGCGCTGCTTGTTGGCGTCGGACTCTGCCGGGTCATTGATAATGATCCCCAGGCACAGTCTGGCATTCTCCATACCGGCGCCGCGCAACGCCGTGCGCACCGGCGCGCCGGCAGTGTTCATTGCCACCCCACCCGGCGCCGCGTACACCTGTTTGGCGAGGTAATCGAGCATCTTCGAGGGCTGCAGCAACGGGCTGCCCAGCAGCTGTTTGAGCTGGTCCGGCTGCTGAGACCAATCCCGCTGAAATCGGGTTGCGCCCTTGATCCTGTTGTTGCGGTCGTAACCATCGATAATTTTTCGCGCCAGACCAAAAGCCTGCAACAGTTCTTTTTCGTCGGCGGGAGATACATCCTCTCCCGCCGCCGCCTGTTCTTCCATCAGCATGATGGATTCCCGGGTATTATCAAGATCGTAATTCATCTTGCCGCGGCCGGTGTCCGTCAGGTTGCGGTTGTAGGCCTTGATGTCGGGCAGGTTCGGGTCGGCGACGCCGGAGGCGCTGTCCGCGGCGTTGTAGGTCTGGTCGCTTGCTCTGAGCTCGTGGCTTTTGACCTGCACCGGGTCGGCGGACCAACTCACATGCCGATCGGCGTTGGGCACATGCCGGTCGGCGTTGGCACTTTCCCCGTGCGTCGGCTGGCGCAACGCACCGGGCGGGGCTGCCGGCGCCGGCTTGCCCAGATTGAAAAACTCACGCGTCTGTGCGGATAACTTTTCAGATAACCGGGGAGACAGCTCGGCGCCGTCGTCCAAAAAGCGGGCGACCTCATTCCCGGCTCGGGGTTCGCGTTCAACCGTGTCGCCGACAGCCGCGTCCGGCATTTCGAATCTGGCGCCCTGCGCGCCGTGCAGTTCCGCATCGTGTATGGCCGCCAGCATCGCCAGGTAACCTTCTTTGAAGCGCCCGGCCTGCTCCTGGGCGACCTTGGTCAGGTCGGCCACCTGCGTCATCAGTTGCGCCATGCGGTCGGTGTTGGCGTTGCGCTCGCCTACCGGGTTGGCGGCTGCCTCGGCCTTCAACAGGGCGTCGAGCTGGCGTTGCTTTGCCAGCAATTCGGGCGGCTTGAGCAAGGCCTGTTCGACGCTGCGCAGCTCCTTTACCATCATGTCCGCCCGGCCTGAGATGAGGCCGTGCCGGAGGCGGCCGGCCGTGGTGTCCGTGGTGGCGATGTTGGCCGGCGGCATTAACTCCCGGTCCTCGCTTAGCTGCGCATAAGCCATGCGCGCTTCCAGCCACGATGCCTCGGAATAATTGCCGTCGGTGTTGGTCACCATGGCCGGGGTCATCATCCATTTCTCCGGGTTCATCACCCGGTCGGCGATTTCCAGCCGGTCGCTGCGGCGTTGCGATACGGTCTGCGTAATGTCTGCGGCAAGCTCGGCGCCTGCCTGTGCCGTGATCTGCCCGTCGTGCAGCTTGCGCTGCACCTTGCGGTCAACCAGCGTTGCCAACTCCCGGTCCAGGTGCAGGTCCTGCTTGATCAACCCGGCAAAGTTTTTGATGCTGGTCGCGCGGTTTTCCTGCAGGTCTCTGGCGATGGCCTCGTAACGCTGCGCGCCCACGGCCGTTTTGATAAACCGTTGCGCCATGCTGCCCTGGCTGACGCGCCCACTTTCAGCATAGGCCACCAGCTTGCCTCTCACGCCGCCGGAGACATGGCTGCGCACCAGCTCGCCCTGCTCATTGAGGCGCTCGCGAAAACCGGCGCCGAGCGCTTTTTGCAGGCCGTCGTAAGGTGTTTGCAGTGACGTTTGCGAGGTTATCGACATGGCTTCTAACCGGGTTCGCAGCTATGATTACAGTTGTCTGTCAGCGCCTGCGGCCCGGCATGTACTCAGATGCGGTTCAGCATGTGCTCCTGCCCCAGGTCGGTCGGCTGCGGCTGCGCAGGGGCGGGGGCGGCGGCATCCAGCTCCAGGGTCAGATAGTCCGCATTGTTCAGGTACAGGGCCCGCGTCCATTGTTCGATGCGTTCCAGAAACAGTTTGAAACAGTCAATGAATTTGGCCTGCTCCAGGCGCGCGCTGTTCAGAGACAGGCAGATAATCAAAGATTTGCTGTCGGGCTCCACCGCATAGCGATAATACTGCGGGTCGCTCACATTTCTGAAATTCTCAGTCAACAGGCGCAGGTACAGGTCCGGCTGTTCGGGCAGTTCGTCCAGCACTGCGCTGAGGTGCACCAGACTGTGCTCCACGACGATAAATATCGCCATTTCCGAATCCACGGTCAGCAGCAAGCGGCCGTCCTCGCGAAACCCGTCGCTATCAATGCCGCAGTACTCCAGCAGACCCTCTACCAGGGAATAGGCTTCAGTTGACATAAGTTATGTTGACACCCGCCGCAAGTGGCTACCAGGAAACCGGGCTGCATGAGGCAGAGCATGTAAGGCTGGGCATGTTGCAATCCGGTTCAAAAAACAGTACAATCAAATTTCGAATGCTGCGGTCACTGTAGCACAGGATTTCCGCCTCTGCAACCCCCCCGGAGCTTAACCACCGGAGCTTAACATAATGAATACAATTAACAGGTATGGCACAGTCGGCGCCACCCCCAACCTGCAATCCGTGCACGACACGACCGCCGTCAAGCAGACTCGAAGCGGGCAACCGCAGGTGCTCAGCGCCGACGGCCTGTCCTACCTCAAGGCCGACGGCAAGGCGCCGGTGCCGGCTTTTGCCGGCCCGGTTCAGGTTGACCAGGACCAGCAGGGCCGGGGGGCGTTGCAAGTGATGCGAGAACATGTGCGCGCCGATGTCGATGGCCTGACCACCGCCTGGGCCGACCCGAAAGTGAACTTGTCCGATCCGCAGGGTTCGGGCTTCGGCATCAACTATTCCGAACTGATCGAAGTGCTGGTCAATCTTGACAGCGAGCAGGCCAAGGCGTCGAGGGAAGCCCATACCGAGCAGTACCGGGCGATTGCGGCCAAAGAGCGCGAGGGGGCCGAGGACATTCGCAAGGCCGGGCATCTGGAGTTCGTGGGCGCCATGATCAGTTCCTCGATGACCATCGGCGCCGGCGCCGTGCAGGTCGGCGGCGCCATGTACGCGATGGGAGCGGATGGCGGCGGCGGCGCCGGCGCCAGCGCAGAAACAGCGGGCGCCGGTGTGGAGGGCGCCACCGCGGAGACCGGCGCCGGCAGCATGACCGAGGAAGGCGGCGCGCTGTCAGCCCCGTTGGGTGAGACCTCGATGGTCGGGGAAGCCGAGGGCGCCCCGGATGCGGTGTCCATGACCAGCGAGGACGCCGGCGCCGAGACGACTACGGAGCTGCAGACGGAGGTTGAAGAGGCCGCCTCCAACGTGGAAGCGGGCGAGGCCGAGCAAACCGAGGCGAGCGCGGACGTTGAGGATACGACGGTCGAGGAAGAAATGGAACTGACCGAACAACAGGATGAGGAAACACAGACCAGACAGGATAAAAAAGTGCTGGACGATGACACACAAAAAATGATGCGGCAGTTCAGCAAGGATGCCCGCGCCAATGTTTCCGCGCAGAGCAGTCAGGCGCGCCTGACCGCAGCCGGCGGCCTGTCGCAGGGACTCACGGGCGTGGGCAGCGGCGCCAAGGGCGTTGCCGATATGGGCGCGTCGGAATACCGGGCCAAGGAGCGAGAAGACCAGGCGGCGGCGGCCGAGCAGCGGGCCAGCATGGAACGGGAACGGGATTACGGAAAATCCGCCGAAGAAAATGCCAAAAAAATGATGGACATCTACGATGCCATCGCACAATCGCGTAACGCCTCGCTGGAACGGGTGCTGTCGGCATGAGCCTGGAACCTGGGCTGAGCGCTTAGGCGGCAAAGGCCACCGATGGGCAGCAATATCAATCCGGCGCTGGCAGGCACGCAGGCTGACCTGCATGGCGTTGCTGGCGCTGCGACGCAAGAGGTTGCCAGTTCCGAGTTCAAGGGCGAGACGGTGTCGCTGGTGCCCAGCCCCGAAGCGATACTGGCCGATTCGCTGGAGGAAATGACCTTCAGCTTCAGCGAAATCACCCAGAAAAAAGACATTGCCGAACGCAACCTGCGTTCCGGCATTAAAACCCTCAGCGCCGAACTGGCGCGCAAGTACTTGGAACAGGTGCCCGACCTGGATCAGGAGCAGTTCCAGGAATGGGCCCGCGACCTGCAACAGCAGGACCGCCCGATAAGCGTGCGGCGCTTCCAGGAACGGGCGGCGCAGCATTTCGACGATCCGTCGCAGGCGTTCATGGCGCTGTCGTTCGCGGTGGACCTGCTGGAACAGGAAGAACCGGGGTCGGCAACCCTCGCCAATGCGATAGCGGCCCGGGATGCCTATTACGAGAACCATGCCGAAGCGATCGACGCCGGGGTCAATATCTCCACAGAGGTGGTGAAACCGAAATACGCCGATCTGGGCGCGCCCAACGCGTTGCGCACGGCCTACCGCGATGTGGTGCTGGACTATGAATCCATCGGCGCGGCCTACGAGAAAATCGTCGCCGATTTTCCAGGCAAGTCCATGGCAGAGGCTATTTCTTTCCTGCTGGCGTCGTTGTCCGCCGACATTCACGCCAGCCAGGGCGACAGCAGCCGCTCGGCAAAGTTACAGGGCATCGTCAGCGACCTGTACCAGGTCAAGCAGCTCAATACCTTGCACAAGTCCTGTGAAAACCTGTTGCAACGCTGTCATAAGCTGTTCAATTCCAGGGCGCCGGATGAACACGGCCTGACGGACAAGACGCTGGCCCTGGCCATTGAGCTGAAGGACGCGGAATGGCAAAGCGACAAGGTGCTCGACAAGGCCCTGGCAAACGTGGGCATCAGGGCGGCCGAACCCGGCATCTACTTCCTGCAGGGTTTCAAGGAGATTGCCCGGTTGATGCCGCTGAAGCTGTTCGATGATAATAACCAGCGTGAACGCATGCTGACGTCCGTGCAACAACGGATTGACCAGGAAATTGATCGTGAAGAAGCCGAACTTGAATAACGCCTGGGGCCGGGAGCTCAGCAACCGGTTGCGCAGCTACCTCAACCTGCCGCCGGTGGCGGCAGCCGGAGACGGGTTGCTGAACATGGTTATCGGTGATGACAAGTACCTGTTGTCACTGGAAGCCGCCGAGGTGGAGGAGGTGGCGCTGCTGTCACTGATGAAGAAAACGGATCCGTTCCGAATCGGCGCGCAACTGCAAGCGCTGCTGACAGAGGCCGGCATCAATAAATTCCTGCCGGCGCCGGTGCATGTTGCCTGCAAGCCGCCGGATCGGCTGGTTACCATGGTGCGCATACCCCGGCGTGACGAAAACCAGGTCAGCCGCCTGCTCGACACCTTATTCACACTGTATGACAATATTGACAAAAAACATTAACCCGTGAACGATACCTTACAACTGCAAGAGCAGGTGGAAGCCGGCGCCTGCCAGCTGTTCCTGAAAGGCTGGATAGACTCCAGCAATTCCTATCTGCTGGAAACCTGGCTGGATGAGAATCTGGATAAGGGCTACCAGCGCATCATCTTCCACTGCGGAGAGTTGGAGTTCGTCAGCAGCGCCGGCATTCGGGTGTTCCTGGCCGCGGTGCGCCGCATCGCCGCGCTGGACGGCTGTGAATTGGCATTCGCCGATATCGGCGAGCAGGTGATGAACGTCTTTGCCATGACCGGACTGGTCAAACTGATCAAGCAGGTTGATGGTTAACCCGCGGCGCAGCGTGCCTGGGCTGCAAGAGCGCTCGCAATGAGCTCGGTTGATTACCTCGCCAGTACCGGCATTGCCAGCATCAGTTGGAACCGTTCGCAGGAAGCCGGGGAAAAACTGCCGGAAAAAACCATCAACCCCTTAGGGCGCACCCAACCCAGTTATATCGCGCGCATCTTCAAGACCGGGCAATCGGACACGCAGATCAACGAAGCGCTGGCGTTCAAGGTCAGCGATGAACGCATTCTGACGCCGGGCAATTACCAGAATATCTTAGAACAGCTGCGCGACCTCGCCGCCGCAAGCGACGCCGACGGGGACCAGGGGCAGGTGATTGCGCGCGCAGCCCACCTGCTGGATGAACTTGCCAATAACGTCAGTCTGTTGAACCTCAACCGCCAGATTCAGACGAGTTCATGACCGCGCCGCTGCCCGGACTCAGGCCGGAACAGGTTGAATGGCTGATGATCACCGCCAACTGCCTGTTGCTGCAGCAGTATCCGGAGTCGGCGCTGACCCTGCTGGAATTTCTGCTGTGCTATGAGCCGGAACATGCGCAGGCGTTGCTGATGCTGGGACATTGTTACCACCTGTGCGGCCGGCACGAAGAGGCGCTGAGCAGTCTTGACCGCCTGGACGCGCAATTCCGGCAGGCCAACCCCATTATCCCCCTGCTCAAAGCCAAGGCCCTGGCCGCGGCAGGGCAGGAAGCACAGGCCAACGCCCAGCTGGATGCCTTTGCACAAGCCCTGGAGCACTCGCAATGAACAAGCTGCTGGCGCTCACCCGCCGCAACGACATCATGCTGGCGCTGCTGCTGATGGGCATCATTTTCATGATCATCCTGCCGCTGCCGGTGTTTGTTATCGACATGTTGATCGTCATCAACCTCACCATTGCCATGGTGTTGCTGATGATGTCGGTGTACGTGGGGTCGCCGCTGGATTTTGCCGCCTTTCCTGCGGTGTTGTTGCTCAGCACACTGTTCCGCCTGGCGCTGGCCATCTCCACCACCCGGCTGATATTGCTGCAGGCAGACGCCGGCAAGGTGGTCGAGACCTTCGGCAATTTTGTTGTGGGCGGCAACCTGATCATCGGTATGGTGATCTTCCTGATCATCACCGTGGTGCAGTTCATCGTGATTACCAAGGGCGCCGAGCGGGTGGCCGAGGTCAGCGCGCGCTTTTCGCTGGACGCCATGCCCGGCAAGCAAATGAGCATAGACGGCGATATGCGCGCCGGGGTCATCGACATGGATGAAGCCCGGCGCCGGCGCGGCCGGGTGGAGAAAGAAAGCCAGATGTTCGGCTCCATGGACGGCGCCATGAAATTCGTCAAGGGTGATGCCATTGCCGGCATTATCATCATCGGCGTCAACCTGGTCGGCGGGCTCAGCGTCGGCATATTGCAACGTGGCCTGTCCGTAGGCGAGGCCGCGCACCTGTATTCCATTCTGACCATCGGCGACGGTCTGGTGCAACAGATCCCGGGGCTGATGATTGCCTTGACGGCCGGCATCATCGTGACCCGGGTGGATTCCGAAGAAAATGACGCCAATCTGGCGGATAATATCACCGGCCAGATTATCAGCAAGCCGCGTTCGATTCTCGTAGCGGGCGGCATCATTGCGTTGTTTGGCCTGGTGCCGGGGTTTCCGATTGTGGCGTTTTTGCTGGTCTCAGGCACGCTCATTGCCATCGGCACTCTGGCGCAGCAGCGCATGGACCGGGAGCAACAGGATGAAGACGACCTGTCCCGCGTCATGCCCAGCACCACGGAAGCCAAAATCGACACCGATGAGAACATCGGCGGCTCGCTCGCAGAGCAGGAGCAGTTTTCACTGGTGATGCCACTGCTGATCGACATGGCGCCGCGGCTGCGGGAACTGCTGGACATGAAAAAACTCAATAACGAGTTGTTGAAGGTGCGGCGCGCCCTGTACCTGGACCTGGGTGTGCCGTTTCCCGGCATCCACCTGCGTTTCAACGAAAACATCACCGACGTCAACCGCTACCTGATCCTGATGAACGAGGTGCCGGTAGGCCAGGGCGAGTTGCTGCCCGACATGTTGTTTTACACCGACAACCTGGATCAGGTTGCCATGCTGGATATACCGTACCAGACCGGCGAGGCGTTCCTGCCCAACCGCAGCACCATCTGGATTGAACAGGGGCATGCAGAGATGCTCGACAAGCTCAACCTGTCTTACTTCACCAGCGCCAAGATCCTCACTTACCACCTGTCGCATATCCTGACGCGCTACGCGCAAGATTTCATCGGCATCCAGGAGACCGAGTACCTGCTTTCGCAAACCGAACAGACCATGCCGAACCTGACCAAGGAGGCGCAGCGGGTGTTGCCGATACACGTTATTGCCGACATCTTCCGACGCGTAGTGGCGGAAAATATTTCCATTCGCAATATGCGTTTGATCCTGGAGGGTCTGGTCGAGTGGGGACAGCGCGAGAAAGACGTGGTGTTGCTGACCGAGTACATCCGTTCCGAGCTCAAGCGTTACATCAGCCACAAGTACAGCAGCGTGCAGAATGTACTCGCCGCGTACATCCTGGACCAGGACTTAGAGGAGCAGATCCGTTCCGCCATCCGTCAGACTTCGAGCGGCAATTATCTGGCGCTGGACCCGGAAACCACGCGCCGCATCGTCGCCTCGGTCAAGCAGGCCGTGGGCGACATGTCACAAAAAATCCATACGCCGGTGCTGCTGACCGCCTTCGACATACGCCGCTACGTCAGAAAAATCGTCGAGGCGGAGCTGTATGAACTGGCGGTGCTGTCGTACCAGGACTTAACGCCGGAAGTCACCGTGCAACCGCTGGAGCGCATTACACTGTGAGTGCGTGCGACGCGCGCTCCTCGCCCTTGTGTAACCGTCCGCGCGCGCTCAGAGAATAAACACGGCGGCGCCGTCTCCGCCACTCAGCAAGTCGTCCCCGCCGCCCCGCTCAACTGATAGCAACGTTCAGGTCGGACGTGTCCCAGCCGTCGGCCAGGAAGTTCTCCAGGGTCACGCCGTGTTCACGGGCGGTGTCGGTGTAAATCACCAGGTCATCGCCCTGCTCTTCCACGAAGTTCGCCAGCATGTCACTCTTGTCGGTAAACGCCACATTCCGGAAGAATAGCGTGTCTTTAGTGCCGGCCTTGGAGTACAGATCGGTAATGACGTCATGGCCGCTGTCGCCATAGAGGTAGAAGAAGTCGCCGTCGGGGCCGCCGGTGAGGACATCATTGCCGGGGCCGCCGTTGAGCACATCGACGCCCGCGCCGCCGTCGAGGATGTCATCGCCACCCTCGCCGTACAGTTGGTCCCTGCCGGCGCCGCCGTTGAGGCGGTCATTGGCGGCACTGCCACGAATGATGTTGTCCCCCACCGTGCCAGTAATCGTCAGGCCGTCGATGACCGGCAGGGTGTCGGTGTCTGAGTCTGAATCGGGCGTTGTGTCGTCGTCGGTCGGCTGTGCTTGGGCCTCCAACTCGGTTAAGACGGTGACCACCGGGTCCCAGCGTTCCCACCCCCGGTTGGCGTAGGTCTTGGCTTCGGCGGCGGTCATCAGCGGCAGGTCGGCAAAGGCCGCATCGGTCTCGCCCAAGGTCTTCAGTACCCGCTGCCAACGTTCCACATGGGCCTCGCCGTGCTCGGTCTCGGCCATATAGCCGCGTATATCGGCAATCAGGTCGGCGAGGGGGTCGGCTGGCGGTGGTGGTGGCGGGGGCGGGTCGTCGTTGTCGAGGAGGGTGGCTGTGCCTGTAGCCGTGCCTAAGGTGGCGGCGGTAGGGTTGCTCAAGGTGACGGTGAAGGTCTCGTCGGTCTCATCTAAGCTGTCGTCTGTAGTCGCTACCGTAATAGTGGCGCTTTGCTGACCGGCGGCAAGGGTGACGGTCTGGCCGGTGCGCGCCGTGTAGTCACTTCCGGCCACGGCCGTGTCGTCGGCGGTAGTCCAAGCTACGGTGACATCCTTACTCGAAACAGCATCGAGTGTAATCGTGAACTGCGCGGTATCCCCCTCGGTCACACTTACATCGTCGATGGACAGTACCGGTGGCGCATCGTTATCGGTGAGGGTGGCTGTGCCTGTAGCTGTGCCTAAGGTGGCGGCGGTAGGGTTGCTCAAGGTGACGGTGAAGGTCTCGTCGGTCTCATCTAAGCTGTCGTCTGTAGTCGCTACCGTAATAGTGGCGCTTTGCTGACCGGCGGCAATGGTTAACGTCTGCGCTGTGCTGGTAGCTGTGTAATCACTCCCGGCTGTGGCCGTGCCGTCGGCGGTAGTCCAGTCCACAGTAACATCGCTGGTCCACACCTTGTCCAGACTCACAGTGAATTGGGCAGTGTCGCCTTCAGTGACACTCACGTCGGCGATGGCTACCACCGGCGGGGGTGGAGGAGGCGTGGCCGGTTCCGGCGGCTGTTGCGCTTCGATCTCTGTCAAGGCCGTGACCACCGGGTCCCAACGCGCCCAGCCCTTGTCGGCGTAGGTTTTGGCCTCGGCCGCGGTCATGGAGTCAAGGCTGGCAAAGGCCGCATCGGTCTCGCCTAAGGCCTTGAGCACCCGGTTCCAGCGGGTGATATGCTCATCGCCGTTGCCGGCCTCTGCCGCATAGCCGCGCACATCGGCAATCAGGGCGGCGTAGGGGTGGGCCGGATCGGGATCGGAGGGGGCGGGGGTAGTCCCTGGCGCGGTGACGGTAATCTCACCGCTGGTGTCACCATGCGTGGCGCCCATCACATGGGACAGCGTCAGCGTCAAGCCGGTGTCTGTGGTCTGCACCTGTAACGCCTGCTCGGTCCCACCCGCTGGAATCTGCACCCTGCCCCATTGTCCGTCAGATGCCGTCCACAGCAGCTGCACGTGTCCCACAGTGGCGTGGGACAAGCGCACCACCGGCGCCGCTTCGTCCCCGGCCGTCACCGTTACGTCGGAGATCGACACCGTAGGCAGGTCGTCGTTGTTGAGGATAATGCCCGTGCCCGAACTGCGCCCCAGGATCACGCCATTGGGAGAGTGGAGCAGCACGGCCACCGTCTCGTGCGGCTCTGCCACGGCGTCATCGACGGTGGTGATGGTGAAGGTCTTGCGGGTCTCGCCCGCCGCGAAGCTCACTGTGCCCCGGGTGGAGCCGGTGTAGTCAACACCGCCCGTGGCGCTGAGGCCAAAGGCCTCCCAGACTACCGACACGGCGGCGCTCGCGGCATGGGACAAAGTCACCTCGATGTGCAGAGCCTCTCCCTCCGGCGCGCTCGCATCATGGATGTATGCCACCGGCGGCCCGTCTGCCGCCACCGGCGCCGCGTCGTTGTCACGCACGGTGGCGGTGGCTTTAGTATCAGCTAAAGTGGCCTCGCCCGAGTTGCTCAATACAATACCGAAGGTCTCGTTGCTTTCTGTATCGCTGTCATCAATAGTGGGCACCGTGACGGTCTTGCTCAGTTCGCCGGGCTGAAACACCAGCTGCTGACCTGGCCTGGGAACATAGTCGCTGCCTGCCAGCGCCGTGTCGTCCACTATTTTCCAATCTACCTGCACCGCACGGTGCCAGATCTTGTTCAGGCTGATCGTGAAGGTGGCCGTGTCGCCCTCGTCCACGGTCACATCAGCTACGGAGAGCGTGGGTGGGGACTGATCGTCTTCCACAATGGTGGCGCGGGCATGCAGATCCCTCGGCAACACATCGACAAGGTTGTCCAGGCGCACAATAAAACCTCTATTTCCCGTATAGATGTCATCATCGAGCGTCGGCACCGTGACCGTTTGGCTCTGCTGGCCGGCCGGGATGATGAGCTGCTGCCGTGACTGACCCGTGTAGTCAGTACCGGCCCGGGCGCTAGCGTCCTGCGTGTACCAGGACACGGTCACGTCTCGGTCCGGGACCTTGCTCAGGCTGATAGTGAACACCGCCGCATCGCCCTCGGCGACGGTAATGTCATTGATAGAGATGGCAGGCGGGACTGATTCGTCTTCCACGATGGTGGCGCGAGCTTGCAAAGCCCCTCCTGTTGCGCCGCCGAGGTCGTACAAGAGCACCAAAAAATCCCGATTTCCCGTGTAGATATCATCATCGTGCGTCGATACCGTGAATGTTTGACTCTGCTCACCGGCCGGGATGATGAGCTGCTGCCGTGACAGGCCTGTGTAATCGGCGCCGGCCTGAGCGCTGTTGTCGTGTGTTTTCCACAACACGGTCAGGTCCTTGCTCCAGGTCTTGTCCAGACTGACGGTAAACTCCGCCGCGCCACCCTCGGTCACGTTGATATCATTGATGGAGATGGTGGGCGGGGTCGGTTCGTCCTCCAGAATGTTGACGGGAGCGCTGATTTTTCTTACGGGGTAATGCGAGTCGGTGACAGCTTTGAGGGCGGCGTTGATCGGATCGGTTAAAACAACACTGAACGACCTGTCCCCCTCGTAGATGTCGTCATCGTTGGTCTGTATCGTGACGGCAATGCTCTGCTGACCGGCCGGGATGGTGACGACTGCGCCCGGTTGTGTCTGGTAATCGCCCACAACATTTCGCGCGGAGCTGTCGGTAGCCCAGGTAACCTGCACATTACGGCTGGAGACCTGGCCCAGGCGGATAGTGACCTGCGCCGTCTCGCCCTCAGTCACCGTAGCCCCGTCAATGTAAATCTGTGGCAACGGATCTGCATCCAGCACCGTGACCGTGCTGACACTGTTGCCCAGCACGGCGTTGACCGGGGCGCTGAGCGTGACGGTGAAGGTTTCGTCAGCTTCATCGATTTGATCGGCCGCAGTGGGCACGGTGATGACCTGATGTGTCTCCCCCGGCTGGAAGGTGACTGTGCGCGCCGTGGTCACGCCGGTGTAGTCCGTCCCGGCCACAGCCGTCCCGTCGCTGGTGTGCCAGTCCACCGTCACCGTCTGTGCCGATGCCTCAGACAGTGTCAGCCGCAGTTGCGCCGGCTGGCCCTCGGGCGCTTGCACATCGCTGACGGACACCGTGGGCAGGGTACTCCCGAACACGAAGTCCGTCGCCGCCAGTGTGACACCGGCCTGCCCGCTCAGGGTAATGGTGTTGCCGGACCCGGCGTCGATCACTAAATCCTGACTGCTAGCGCTGATACTCAGATCGGCGAAGACCAGGCCGGTGTTGCGTAAGTCAATGACATCCGTGCCACGGGTGAAGTCGGTAATGGTATCCGCGCCAAATCCGGCCAGCCGGTAGCGGAACACATCAGCGCCGGCGCCGCCGGTCAGGGTGTCATCGCCGGCGCCGCCATCCAGCACATCATCCCCGGCGCCACCAGCCAGGGTATCGTCCCCACCGTTACCGATCAGGGTATTAGCCGCGTCATTACCGGTCACGTCATCGGCGCCGCTGCCGCCGATGAATTTCTCAATCACCGTGTCCTTGTAAATTACCATGGCGCCCTTGGCGCCGAACACATCGGACACGGCGCCAGGCCGTAAATCCACCCGACTGCCGCGCACCGCGCCGGAATAATCAAACGTGTCACTGCCGCCGTCGTCGATAAGGGTGAACGTCACCGTGGGCTGACTCGAGGACGGCGTGATAGATTTCATAATCCCGGCAACCTCATCGAGGGAACCGCCGGCGTTGGAATTAAAGCCATACACGGTATCGCCGGTGCGGATGGCGTTGCTGTCGCCGTACAGCTTCTCAATGGCCAGGATGTCGGCGGGCATGGGCGTGATCGGATATGCCTTAGAAGCGTCCAGCGCAGTGTTCTCCAGCTGGTCGAAATAGGACATCGCTGTGGTTTGGTAACTGTCATTCACGAATTTATTGTGCGTGCCGTAGTGGGCTTCACCGTTGTAAGGGCCGGGGTGTCCCAGGCCCAGCGCGTGGCCAATCTCGTGAATGAATACAAAGAGCGCCTGGTTCTGGTCGGCACCGAAGTTGTAGTAAAACGTGTGGATGTTAATGAGGACATTCAGCCAGCCACCCGTCCCCCAGGCAATCGCGACGGCCCAGGCGCCAAGCGAAGTATTTACGAAAACGAGGCCGCGGTCGTTACTGGGATCGTTGTCGAATTGCTCGGTACGAACCTCAGTGAAGGTCAGGCCCGTGGCCTGCGTCCAAGCCTCGAGGGCCTTGCGCGCCAGAGCTTTACCGGAGGCGTCCAGACGCGTGATGTCCACCGGGATGGGCTTGTCTTTGGATGTGGACCATTTGACTCCGGAACCGACCCAGGGGCCGTCGATCAGGTAATCGGCGATCTGGTCCAGCGTACCAACAGACTTACTCATGGGTAACTCCTCTCCTCTTGGCGATTGTCCGGCATTGTTTACAAGACGCGCCGTCAGCGCCTTGCAGGTTCATTATAA